>NZ_JBFBCF010000001.1:597895-892931 GCF_040683035.1 Streptosporangium sp. NPDC051022
AAAACCTTTTCTACCCTCGGCGGCGGGGGGGCGGCCCCCCCGGGGGGGCCCCCCCGCCACGCCACGAGGGGGCGGGTGCCGTACGGCACGTGCCTCCCAGAGCCCACGAACCGTGATCTCGCAGTTGGTTCGGCCACATCGTGACCGAAGTAACTGCCAGATCACGGAAGAAAGGGCAGACCGATCGCGTCTGCTCCGTGGGACACCCATAGCGGCAACAGGCCGCACGTAACTTTTTCAGACGACAGCGAAGGACACCGAGGCCATTATGGCGGGACAGAAGATCCGCATCCGGCTCAAGGCCTATGACCACGAGGTCATCGACAGCTCGGCCAAGAAGATCGTTGAGACGGTCACGCGGACTGGTGCCAAGGTCGCGGGCCCGGTGCCGCTGCCGACCGAGAAGAACGTGTACTGCGTCATCCGCTCGCCGCACAAGTACAAGGACAGCCGCGAGCACTTTGAGATGCGTACGCACAAGCGGCTGATTGACATCATCGACCCGACGCCGAAGACGGTCGACTCGCTCATGCGACTCGACCTCCCCGCCGGCGTTGACATCTCGATCAAGCTCTGAGGGAACGCACTGACATGGCTAAGCAGATCAAGGGCGTCCTGGGCAAGAAGCTCGGCATGACCCAGGTCTTCGACGCGGACAACCGGATGGTCCCGGTGACCGTCGTCGAGGCCGGTCCGTGCGTCGTGACCCGCGTCCGCACCGCTGAGAAGGACGGCTACTCCGCCGTACAGCTCGGCTTCGGGCAGGTCGACCCGCGGAAGGTCAACAAGCCGCTCGGCGACTACCTGCGCAAGCACGACATCACTCCGCGCCGTTACTTCACGGAGATCCGTACCGACGACGCGAGCGACTACACCCTCGGCCAGGAAGTCCTGGCCGACACCTTCGAGGCCGGCCAGTTCGTCGACGTGACGGGCAAGAGCAAGGGCAAGGGCTTCGCCGGTGTCATGAAGCGTCACGGCTTCGGGGGTCTGGGCGCCTCGCACGGTACCCAGCGCAAGCACCGTTCGCCGGGTTCCATCGGTGGCTGCGCCACCCCGGGCCGCGTTTTCAAGGGCCTGCGCATGGCCGGTCGGATGGGTAACGTCCGTACCACCATCCAGAGCCTCAAGGTTCACGCCGTGGACGCCGAGAAGGGCCTCATCCTGATCAAGGGTGCGATCCCCGGCGCCAACGGCAGCCTGGTTCTCGTCCGCACCGCTGCCAAGAAGGGGGCTGCCCAGTGAGCACCATTGACGTCCTCGACGTGAGCGGCGCGAAGACCGGCACGGTCGACCTGCCCGGCGACATCTTCGGCGCCAAGGTCAACGTCCCGCTGATCCACCAGGTCGTCGTGGCCCAGCTCGCCGCTCGCCGGCAGGGCACCCACAAGGCCAAGACCCGCGGTGAGGTCAGCGGTGGCGGCAAGAAGCCGTACCGCCAGAAGGGCACCGGCCGCGCCCGCCAGGGTTCGACCCGCGCTCCGCAGTTCACCGGCGGTGGCACCGTCCACGGCCCGGTTCCGCGGGACTACTCGCAGCGGACCCCCAAGAAGATGAAGACCGCCGCGCTGCGCGGCGCCCTGTCCGACCGGGCGAACGGCGGCCGCGTTCACGTGGTCAGCGGCCTGGTCGAGGGGGAGACCCCCAAGACCAAGGCGGCCATCCAGTCGCTGCGGAAGATCACGCAGGCTCGTAGCGTCCTGGTCGTCGTCGACGAGGGTGACGAGCTCACCTGGCTGAGCCTGCGTAACGCTCCCGAGGTCCACCTGCTGGACGCCGGGCAGCTGAACACCTACGACGTGCTCTGCTACGACGACGTCGTTTTCACTCAGGAGGCCTACGACCAGGTCGTGGTGCGTCTGAGCAAGAGCGGGAAGGAAGACGCCTGATGGAGAAGATCGCCGACCCGCGCGACATCATCATCAAGCCGGTTGTCTCCGAGAAGAGCTACGGCCTGATCGACGAGCACAACAAGTACACGTTCCTGGTGCGGAAGACCGCCAACAAGACGCAGGTGAAGATCGCCATCGAGCAGATCTTCGGCGTCAAGGTGGCAAGCGTCAACACGATCAACCGCCAGGGCAAGCGCAAGCGGACCAAGTTCGGTTACGGCCAGCGCCCGGCGACCAAGCGCGCGATCGTGAGCCTGGTCGAGGGTGACCGGATCGACATTTTCGGCCAGGTTGGCTGACCCGCTCGCTGAAGTAAGTACAGGGAGAACGCCCCCCGCCGTCAGGTGGGGGGCATTCGACCGGATTAACCGACGAAGGATGAACGAAAAAGATGGGCATCCGTAAATTCAAGCCGACGACCCCGGGTCGCCGCGGCGCCAGTGTCTCGGACTTCGCCGAGATCACGCGCAGCACGCCCGAGAAGTCGCTGCTTGCCCCCTTGCACAGCAAGGGGGGACGCAACGTCCACGGCCGGGTCACCACCCGCCACCAGGGCGGCGGTCACAAGCGCGCCTACCGGATCATCGACTTCCGGCGCCACGACAAGGACGGGATCCCGGCCAAGGTCGCTCACATCGAGTACGACCCCAACCGCACGTCCCGCATCGCGCTGCTGCACTACGCCGACGGGGAGAAGCGCTACATCCTCTGCCCGACCGGCCTGAAGCAGGGCGACAAGATCGAGAACGGCCCCACGGCCGACATCAAGCCGGGTAACTGCCTCCCGCTGCGCAACATCCCGACCGGTACCTTCATCCACGCGGTGGAGCTCCGTCCGGGTGGTGGCGCCAAGCTGGGCCGCTCCGCCGGCGCGCAGATCCAGCTCCTGGCCAAGGAGGGCCAGTACGCCACGCTGCGTATGCCCTCCGGTGAAATGCGTCAGGTCGACATCCGTTGCCGGGCCTCCATCGGGCAGGTCGGCAACGCCGAGCAGGCCAACATCAACTGGGGCAAGGCCGGCCGTATGCGGTGGAAGGGCAAGCGCCCCACCGTCCGCGGTGTCGCGATGAACCCGGTCGACCACCCCCACGGTGGTGGTGAGGGTAAGACCTCCGGTGGTCGTCACCCCGTCAACCCGAAGGGCAAGCCCGAGGGTCGTACTCGTGCGGCGAACAAGGCCAGCGACCGGCTGATCATCCGTCGTCGGACCAAGCGGAAGAAGCGGTAGGAGCAGCCAAAATGCCACGTAGCCTTAAGAAGGGTCCCTTCGTGGACGACCACCTTCAGAAGAAGGTGGATGCCCAGAACGAGAAGGGCACCAAGAACGTCATCAAGACGTGGTCGCGGCGCTCCATGATCGTTCCCGACATGATCGGTCACACGATCGCCGTTCACGACGGCCGCAAGCACGTCCCGGTGTTCGTCACCGATTCGATGATCGGCCACAAGCTCGGTGAGTTCGCGCCCACGCGGACCTTCCGCAGCCACGTCAAGGAAGACCGCCGCAGCCGGCGGTAAGCGCCTTAGGGAGAGAACGTCACGTCCCGACTCGCGGGACGCGAGGGTCTCCACCCATACGAAGCAGAAGGTTAAGAGGAGTAAGCGATGGAAGCCAGGGCTCAGGTGCGGTTCGCGCGCCACACGCCCATGAAGGCCCGCCGTGTGGTGGACCTCATTCGCGGGCTGCCCGCTTCGGAGGCGCAGGCCGTGCTGCAGTTCGCTCCCCAGTCGGCGAGCGAGACCGTGTACAAGGTGCTGTCCAGCGCCATTGCCAACGCGGAGCACAACTTCAAGCTCGACCGCGACACGCTCTTCGTGAGCCGTGCCTGGGTCGACGAGGGCCCGACGCTGAAGCGGTTCCGTCCCCGCGCTCAGGGTCGTGCCTATCGGATCAACAAGCGGACGAGCCACATCACCGTGATCGTGGAGTCCCGCGAGCCGAAGGGGAGGACCCGCTAGTGGGTCAGAAGGTCAACCCGCACGGGTTCCGCCTCGGCATCACGACCGACTTCAAGAGCCGGTGGTACGCCGACAAGCTCTACAAGTCGTACGTCGCCGAGGACGTGGCGATCCGCCGCATGCTCAAGAAGGGCATGGAGCGGGCCGGCATCTCCAAAGTGGAGATCGAGCGGACCACCGACCGGGTTCAGGTCGACATTCACACCGCCCGTCCGGGCATCGTCATCGGCCGCCGCGGCGCCGAGGCCGACCGGATCCGGGGCGACCTCGAGAAGCTGACCAAGAAGCAGGTCCAGCTGAACATCCTCGAGGTCAAGAACCCCGAGATCGACGCGCAGCTCGTCGCCCAGGGCGTCGCCGAGCAGCTGTCCAGCCGTGTCTCGTTCCGCCGGGCCATGCGCAAGGCGATGCAGTCGGCGATGAAGAGCGGCGCCAAGGGCATCCGGGTGCAGTGCTCCGGCCGTCTGGGTGGCGCCGAGATGTCGCGCTCGGAGTTCTACCGCGAGGGCCGCGTGCCCCTGCACACGCTCCGCGCCGACATCGACTACGGCCTCTACGAGGCCCGCACCACCTTCGGCCGCATCGGCGTGAAGGTGTGGATCTACAAGGGTGAGGCTCCGACCAGCCGCGCCGAGCGCGAGGCGGCCGCCGCCGGTGCTCGTGCGGGCCAGCGTCGGGACCGCGACGACCGTCGTGGTGCGGGCGCCGGTGGCGACCGTCCCCGTCGTGGCGGCGCCGGTGGCGACCGCCCCCGTCGTGGCGGCGCCGGCCGTGGCGACCGCGCCCCCAGGAACGAGGCGGCCTCCCAGGCTGCCCCCGAGACCGGCCCGGCTGCGCAGCCGGGTGCTGAAGGGAGCTGACCATGCTGATCCCGCGCAGGGTCAAGCACCGCAAGCAGCACCGGCCCGACCGTCACGGCGCCGCCAAGGGTGGCACCAGGGTCGTGTTCGGCGAGTACGGCATCCAGGCTGTTGAGCACTCCTACGTGACCAACCGCCAGATCGAGTCGGCTCGTATCGCGATGACCCGTCACATCAAGCGTGGTGGCAAGGTCTGGATCAACATCTACCCGGACCGTCCCCTCACCAAGAAGCCCGCCGAGACCCGCATGGGTTCCGGTAAGGGTTCGCCTGAGTGGTGGATCGCCAACGTCAAGCCCGGTCGAATCATGTTCGAGCTGTCGGGTGTCGCGGAGCCGGTGGCCCGTGAGGCCCTGCGCCGTGCGATGCACAAGCTCCCGATGAAGTGCCGGTTCGTTAAGCGTGAAGTGGGTGAGGCGTGATGGCTAAGGGCCTGACCGCCGGTGAGCTGCGGGTGGAGGACCAGGACACCCTGGTCCAGAAGCTGAAGGAAGCCAAGGAGGAGCTGTTCAACCTCCGCTTCCAGGCCGCGACCGGTCAGTTGGAGAGCCACGGGCGGCTGCGCGCCGTCCGCCGCGAGATCGCCCGTATCTACACCGTGATGCGTGAGCGGGAGCTCGGCATTGTGACGGTTGAGAAGGAGTCGATCGATGGCTGAGGCAGCCGAGAGCACCAAGCAGGCGCGTAACTACCGCAAGACCCGTGAGGGTCTGGTGGTCAGCGACAAGATGGACAAGACTGTTGTCGTCGCTGTCGAGGACCGCGTCAAGCACCCCCTGTACGGCAAGGTCATCCGTCGGACGACCAAGTACAAGGCGCACGACGAGGCCAACTCGTGCGGCGTCGGCGACCGCGTTCTCCTGATGGAGACCCGGCCGTTGTCGGCCAGCAAGCGCTGGCGGGTCGTCGAGATCCTCGAGCGGGCCAAGTAAAGAACGCGCCTCGTGGGGGGTGACCCGGTCACTCCCCATGACGGTGTCCAAGGGGGCGGAGTTGATCTCCGCCCCGCCCGCGGTGGCGGTCGGTCAAGAGCTGTCACCGGGGGAAAAAGACCACATCAGGTTCCGCAAGGCTCATCCGAGAGTGATCGGCTGAGAACCGGCGAGACAAACAGGAGTACAAGTGATCCAGCAGGAGTCGCGACTCAAGGTCGCCGACAACACGGGTGCGAAGGAAGTCCTTTGCATTCGTGTGCTCGGTGGCTCGGGTCGGCGCTACGCGGGAATCGGCGACATCATCGTCGCCACGGTCAAGGACGCCATTCCTGGCGGCACCGTGAAGAAGGGCGACGTCGTCAAGGCGGTCGTCGTCCGCACTGTCAAGGAGCGCCGCCGGCCCGACGGCTCCTACATCCGCTTCGACGAGAACGCCGCCGTCATCATCAAGGACAGCGGTGACCCTCGTGGTACGCGTATCTTCGGCCCCGTCGGACGTGAGCTGCGCGACAAGAAGTTCATGCGCATCATCTCGCTCGCGCCGGAGGTGTTGTAATGCCGAAGCTGCATGTCAAGAAGGGCGACCTGGTCCTCGTCATCGCCGGCAAGGACAAGGGCGCCAAGGGTCGTGTCATCGCCGCTCTCCCGCGTGAGGACCGCGTGGTGGTCGAGGGCGTCAACATGATCAAGAAGCACTCCAAGGAGACCCACCAGGGTCCGCGCGGCGCCAAGACCGGCGGCGTGCAGACCATGGAGGCTCCCATCCACGTGAGCAACGTCAAGAAGCTCAAGGATGACGAGAAGCCTGCCAAGAAGGAGTCGGCCAAGGCCGCCTCTGACGAGTCGGGTGAGGACAACTGATGACCGCCAACACCACCGAGTCCGTCCAGACCCGGCCCCTGCCGCGCCTCAAGCAGCGTTACCGCGAAGAGATCACCGCGAAGCTGCAGGAGCAGTTCGGGTTCGAGAACGTCATGCTGATCCCCACGATCACCAAGATCAAGGTGAACATGGGTGTCGGCGAGGCCGCCCGCGACTCGAAGCTCATCGACGGCGCCGTCCGTGACCTCACCGCGATCACCGGTCAGAAGCCGGCGGTCGTCCGGGCCCGCAAGTCCATCGCCCAGTTCAAGCTGCGCGAGGGCATGCCGATCGGCGCCCACGTCACGCTGCGCGGCGACCGCATGTGGGAGTTCCTGGACCGGCTGCTGTCGCTGGCCCTGCCCCGCATCCGTGACTTCCGCGGCCTGTCGCCCAAGCAGTTCGACGGCAACGGCAACTACACCTTCGGTCTCACCGAGCAGGTCATGTTCCACGAGATCGACCAGGACAAGGTCGACCGCCAGCGTGGTATGGACATCACTGTCGTGACCACCGCTAAGACCGACGACCAGGGCCGGGCGCTGCTGAAGCTTCTCGGTTTCCCCTTCAAGGAGGCCTGATCATGGCGAAGACGTCGCTGAAGGTCAAGGCTGCTCGCAAGGCCAAGTTCGAGGTCCGGGCGTACACTCGGTGCTCGCGCTGTGGTCGTCCCCGCGCCGTCTACAGGAAGTTCGGCCTGTGCCGCATCTGCTTCCGTGAGATGGCGCACCGGGGCGAGCTGCCCGGCATCACCAAGTCGAGCTGGTAGTTCCCGCGCGGCCCGGCGAACACCCTGTGATCGCCGAGGGGCCGCGCGCGGTACCGGCTCATAGAGAAATTCGTATTCACCGGGCGCTGCCTCAAGCGCCCATGACCGCACCGAAGGTCCCCAGGGGAAACCGCGGTGAGGAAGGCCACCGGCCATGACGATGACCGACCCGATCGCAGACATGCTCACGCGTCTGCGAAACGCGAACTCGGCGTACCACGACACCGTGGCCATGCCGTACTCGAAGATCAAGGCGCACATCGCCGAGATCCTCCAGCAGGAGGGTTACATTCAGGCCTGGAGCGTCGAGGACGCCAAGGTCGGCAAGAACCTCGTGGTGGAGCTCAAGTTCGGGCCGAGCCGTGAGCGGTCGCTGTCGGGCCTGCGCCGGGTTTCCAAGCCCGGTCTGCGGGTCTATGCGAAGAAGGACAACCTGCCCCGAGTCCTGGGTGGACTGGGCGTCGCGATCATCTCGACGTCCGGCGGCCTCATGACCGACAAGCAGGCCGGCAAGCGTGGAGTGGGCGGGGAAGTCCTCGCCTTCGTTTGGTAGAAGGGAGAAATCACAGCATGTCGCGAATCGGACGGCTGCCCATCCCTGTACCGAACGGCGTGGACGTCGCCATCGACGGCCGGGATGTCACGGTCAAGGGCCCCAAGGGCACGCTCTCACACAAGGTCGCTGAGCCGATCGACGTCGCCAAGGGCGAGGACGGTGCTGTCACCGTCACGCGTCCCAACGACGAGAACAAGGTCCGCGCTCTGCACGGACTGTCCCGCACGCTGATCGCCAACATGGTGACCGGTGTGACCCAGGGTTACTCCAAGACCCTGGAGATCGTGGGTGTCGGTTACCGCGTGCAGGCCAAGAGCCCGACTCAGCTCGAGTTCGCTCTCGGCTTCAGCCACCCGGTGATCGTCGACGCCCCCGAGGGTGTCACCTTCCGCGTCGAGAAGCCGACCCTGTTCCACGTGGACGGCATCGACAAGCAGAAGGTCGGCGAGATCGCCGCGAACATCCGTAAGCTGCGCAAGCCCGACCCCTACAAGGGCAAGGGTGTGCGCTACCAGGGCGAGGTTATCCGCCGCAAGGTCGGAAAGGCTGGTAAGTAGGCATGGCTGGCAAGACTGCGTTCGGCAAGCACACGGCCGCCCGCGCTGTCTCGCGGGCCCGCCGTCACGGCCGCGTCCGCAAGAAGGTCGTCGGTACGGCCGCGCGTCCGCGCCTGGTCGTCAACCGTTCCACGCGACACCTGTTCGTGCAGATCGTCGACGACTCGCAGGGCCACACGCTGGTGAGCGCCTCCACCATGGACGCCTCCCTGCGCACGGCAGCGGGCGCCAAGACCGACAAGGCGAAGCAGGTCGGCGAGCTTCTCGCTCAGCGGGCCAAGGCTGCCGGGATCACCGCGGTCGTTTTCGACCGTGGCGGAAACCGCTACGCGGGCCGCCTGGCGGCTCTCGCGGACAGCGCCCGCGAAGGCGGGCTGGAGTTCTGATGGCCCGTCTTAACAAGAGCAACGAGAAGAGGAACCACTGATGGCTGGAGCTCCGCGTCGCGGTGGCGCCGCCGGTGGCGAGCGGCGTGACGGTCGTCGTGACGATCGCCGCGGTGGCAACGCTGACAAGGGCGTCTCGTACATCGAGCGCGTCGTGAAGATCAACCGAGTGGCCAAGGTCGTGAAGGGTGGTCGTCGCTTCAGCTTCACCGCCCTCGTCATCGTCGGTGACGGCAACGGCATGGTCGGCGTCGGCTACGGCAAGGCCAAGGAAGTCCCCGCGGCCATCGCCAAGGGCGTCGAAGAGGCCAAGAAGCACTTCTTCCGGGTGCCCCGCATCCAGGGCACCATCCCGCACATCGTGCAGGGTGAGGAGGCCGCGGGCGTGGTCTTCCTCCGTCCGGCCTCGCCCGGTACCGGTGTCATCGCCGGTGGTCCGGTGCGCGCCGTACTGGAGTGCGCCGGCATCCACGACGTGCTGTCCAAGTCGCTCGGCTCGGACAACCCGATCAACATCGTGCACGCCACCGTGGCCGCTCTGAAGGGCCTCAGCCGCCCCGAGGAGATCGCGGCCCGTCGTGGCCTGCCGATCGAGGACGTCGCCCCCAAGGCGATGCTCAAGGCTCGCGCCGAGGGTCTCGCCGAGGCCGCAGCGGCGAAGGCGGTGAGCTGACCGATGGCACGTCTGAAGATCACGCAGGTCCGCTCGAAGATCGGCGGCAAGCAGAACCAGCGTGACTCGCTGCGCTCGCTCGGTCTGAAGCGAATCGGCGACGTCGTCGTCAAGGAGGACCGCCCGGAGATCCGCGGCATGGTCTCCGTGGTGACGCACCTCGTCACCGTGGAAGAGGTCGACTAGACATGGCAGACAACACCCCGCTCCGTATCCACCACCTGCGTCCGGCCCCCGGCGCCAACAAGGCCAAGGTCCGCAAGGGTCGTGGCGAGGCGTCCAAGGGCAAGACCTCCGGTCGTGGCACCAAGGGCACGACGGCCAGGAACAAGGTTCCCCTCGGTTTCGAGGGTGGCCAGGTTCCGCTCCAGCGCCGCCTGCCCAAGATGAAGGGCTTCTCCAACGCCCTGTTCAAGACGACCTACCAGGTTGTGAACCTGGACAAGCTCGGCGAGCTGTTCCCCGAGGGTGGCGACGTCACCGTCGAGACGCTGGTCGCCAAGGGCGCGGTCCGCAAGAACCAGCTTGTGAAGGTCCTGGGAACCGGTGACCTCTCCGTGGCGTTGAACGTGCAGGTGCACGCCTTCTCCGCCAGCGCCAAGGAGAAGATCGCCGCTGCCGGGGGCTCCGTCTCCGAGCTGTAGGCATGAAGCTGTAGACAGAAAAACGCGGCGCGGGGGCTCATTATGGGCCCCCGCGCCCGTAGTGCGTTAGAGTTCGCTGGACAGTGGGACTCAACTCGTTTCAGTGAGCTCGCTGACATGAGATTGCAAAGATGGACCACCCCCGCACCATCGCTGACCGACCTCGCCTTTTAGGCGCGCAGGAGGGACCGTGCTGACCGCGTTTACCCGAGCGTTCCGTACGCCGGACCTGCGCAATAAGTTGCTCTTTACACTGGGCATCATCGCGCTGTTCCGATTGGGTTCCGTGCTCCCGACTCCGGGTGTGCATACAGAGAACATCAGCCGCTGTCTTAACCAGGCGCAGGCCGGAGACGCTGGCAACATCTATGGGATGGTGCAGCTGTTCAGCGGTGGAGCCCTGCTGAAGCTGTCGGTGTTCGCACTAGGCATCATGCCGTACATCACCGCGAGCATTATTCTTCAGCTCCTGGTCGTGGTGATCCCGCGCCTGGAGGCCCTCAAGAAGGAGGGTCAGGCGGGCCAGACCAAGATCACACAGTATACGCGTTACCTGACGGTCGGTCTGGCGGTTCTCCAGTCGACCGCTTTTGTCGCCCTCGCGCGCTCCGGGCAGCTGTTCCCGCAGTGCCGTGAGGAGATCCTGCTCGACAAGAACAACATCTTCATGATCATCACCATGGTGGTCATCATGACCGCGGGCACCGCCGTCATCATGTGGCTGGGCGAGCTCGTCACCGACCGCGGCGTCGGCAACGGCATGTCCATCCTGATCTTCACCCAGGTGATCGCGGTCTTCCCGGTCGAGCTGATGACCATCGCCCGCACCCGGGGCCTCTTCGTCTTCAGCGTCGTGATCATCACAGGAATCGCGATGATCGCACTGGTCGTCATGGTCGAGCAGGCCCAGCGCCGGATCCCGGTGCAGTACGCCAAGCGCATGGTCGGCCGCCGGATGTACGGCGGGACCTCGACCTACATCCCGCTGAAGGTGAACCAGGCCGGCATCATCCCGGTCATCTTCGCCTCCTCGCTCCTCTACCTCCCGCAGCTGGTCACGACGCTGTTCAGCAACGCGCAGGAGGAGCCGAGCGCGGTCGTCCAGTGGATCCAGCAGAACCTGGTCACGGGCGACACTCCGGTCTACATGATCACCTTCTTCCTCTTGATCGTCTTCTTCGCCTACTTCTACGTGTCCATTACCTTCAACCCCGTTGAAGTCGCCGACAACATGAAGAAGTACGGTGGGTTCATCCCGGGCATCCGCCCGGGCCGCCCGACGGCTGAGTACCTCAACTATGTGCTCACGCGACTCACCGCTCCTGGTGCGCTCTATCTGGGGCTCATCTCCATGGTGCCGATCGTCGCACTCGCCCTCGTCGGCGCGACCCAGAACTTCCCGTTCGGAGGGACGAGCATTCTGATCATGGTTGGTGTCGGTCTCGACACCGTGAAGCAGATCGAGAGCCAGCTCCAGCAGCGCAACTACGAAGGTTTCCTGAAGTAGTGCGTCTCGTCCTGGTCGGGCCCCCCGGAGCGGGTAAGGGGACACAGGCCCAGTTCATCGCATCGAACCTGTCCATCCCGAAGATTTCGACAGGTGACATCTTCCGCGCCAACGTCTCGGGCGGCACGGAACTCGGCAAACTTGCCAAGGAGTACATGGACCGTGGCGACCTCGTGCCCGACGAGGTCACCATCGCGATGGTCCGAGACCGCCTCTCCGAGAACGACGCGCAGGACGGTTTCCTGCTCGACGGCTTCCCCAGGAACGTGCCCCAGGCCGAGATCCTGAAGAAGATGCTCGAGGAGTTCGGCGCCGGCCTCGACATCGTCCTGGAGCTCGTCGTCGACGACGAGGAGGTCGTGCGCAGGCTCGCGGGCCGCCGGACCTGCAGCCAGTGCGGGCGCATCTGGCACGTCGACTTCGACGACAAGAAGGACGACATCTGCGATGCCTGCGGTGGACGGCTCTACCAGCGGGACGACGACCAGGAGGAGACCATCCGGCACCGGCTGGAGGTCTACCAGGAGCAGACCGCCCCGCTGGTGTCCTTCTACGCCCACGAGGGCATCCTGGTCGGGGTCGACGCGACCGGTCCCGTGGAAGAGGTAACCCAGCGCGCGATGGAGTCCCTGAGCCCCTTCGCGGACTAGATCCTGTCCCGCCGCGGCGGCGGCCCCCTCGGGGGGATCCGGGGCCGGAACGCAGAGACAGATATCTCCCCAGCACGCCACCCAGGGCATTCCCGCGGGTGGCGTGCTGTCGTTTAGGGCACAATCGGGGGAATTGGGGTCCCGAATTGCCCGTTGAATCACCCCAGGGGGTGCGCGCGTGTTCAAGAAGAAGCACGGAATCCAGATCAAGACGCCTGAGCAGCTGGAGAAGATGCGGGCGGCGGGCCTGGTGGTCGGCCGGACGCTGCAACTGCTCAAGGAGAGCGTGCGGCCGGGAATGACGCCGCTGGACCTCGACGGGATCGCCGAGAAGGCCATCCGGGCCGAGGGGGCCATCCCCTCCTTCAAGGGGTACCAGGGCTTTCCCGCGACGATCTGCGCGTCCGTGAACCACGAGGTGGTCCATGGCATTCCCAGCGACCGGCGCCCGCTGCAGGAGGGCGATGTCATCTCCATCGACTGCGGTGCGATCCTGGACGGCTGGCACGGAGACTCCGCCATCACGGTTCCCGTCGGCGAGGTGGCCCCCGAGCTGACCGAGCTGATGCGGGTCACCGAGGAGGCCATGTGGCGGGGCATCGCCGCGCTCACGGTGGGCCGCCACCTGTCCGACATCGGCCACGAGGTGGAGAGGTACGTCCGCTCCCAGGGGCGTTACGGCATCCCCCAGGAGTACGGCGGGCACGGCATCGGCACCGAGATGCACATGGACCCGTGGGTCGCCAACCACGGCAAGCCCGGCAAGGGGCCGCGTTTCGAGCCCGGCATGTGCTTCGCCGTCGAGCCGATGGTCAACCTCGGCACCGACCGGACCAAGGTGCTGGCCGACGACTGGACCGTGATCACCATCGACGGCAAGGCGTCCGCGCACTTCGAGCACAGCGTCGCGGTGACACATAATGGACCTTGGGTACTGACCGCACTTGACGGGGGTAAAGAGCGGCTTGCCGGACTGTTGGGAGATGCGGGTTAGTTCACCCTGCCCGCTGACGAGCGGATGTGGTAATCGATGGTTCCTGGTCCGGAGATGCGCGCCTCGGACGGTGACCGGGACAAGGTCGCGGGGGTGCTGAGGGAGCACTACGCCCAGGGCAGGCTCAGTGTCGAGGAGTTCGACGAGCGGCTCGAGCAGCTGTACGCCAGCAAGACCTACGGGGAACTGGCGCGGCTCACCTCCGACCTCCCCGACGTCGACATGCGCCGGCTGCCCGCCGCCCCGTCCGCGTCGCCGCAGCGGCGCACCGGGCGGCAGGCACGCAACAAGGGACTGGCGGCCGTGTGGGCGAGCTGGGCCATGGCCAGCGGTGTCAACTGGGCGATCTGGCTCATCATCGGCGTGACGGACGGCATGGACTTCCCCTATCCGTGGCCGCTGTGGGTGATGGGCCCGTGGGGCGTCGTGCTGCTGGTCGCCACCTTCTTCAACGGCCTGTCGGACAGGCCCGACCGGTAATAGTGCACTCTCGGCGCGAGTGTGCATTCCTCCACAGAAGGGGAAGCCGGATCTTCCTAACGTGAGCGGTGTCCGAAAACGGGACATCCTTACAGGAGGAAGACATGCGCGGGATCCGTACCCTTCTCGTCGGCGCCGCCCTCACCGGCTCGCTCACCGCGGGCCTGACCGCGGGCCTGACCGCGGCCCCCGCCCAGGCCTCGGCCGCGGGCGTGACGGCGGCCCGGTCGGCGCAGGGGGGCGGCAAGCACTTCTTCGGCCCCTACTACTCGGGCTTCGGCGGCGGTGAGGGCTCCGGTCGCCGCTCCTCGTTCAAGGGGTACTGGTACAGCGACCACGGCCGCTACTGGTTCTTCGGCGACCTGCTCGACCGGGACCACGACCGTGAGTACAGCTACGTGTGGTTCCGCTGGCACGACGCCTCCGGCAGCCACGTCAAGTACTACAAGACCTCCGGCAACCTGCACTTCGACAAGTTCGGCGGGTTCCGCGGGAGCGACGGCTTCGACGACTTCAAGATCCGCGTCTGCGAGGGCGACAGCCGCTTCGACGACTGCGGCGGCTGGGGAGACGCCTTCTGAGGGCGACCGCCCGTCCTCGTGGCGCTCAGGGCCTTCCACGGCCGTCGTGGCGCCGGGGCGGTCCCCGGCCGCCGCGCCGGGAGGCCCCGGCCGCTTTCAAACGGGGTTTTTCACGCTGTGCCAGATCTTTACCGTCAGGGGCCGTTGGGGCGGGTGGGGCAGGGTAGGTGATCGTTGTCGGGGCACGCCGTGAGGTGGGGGGTGGGCGATGGGCCTCGGGCGAAACCCTGTGGCATCGGCGAAAGTCCTGCTGGGCGCCATGACGGCGGTCCTGTTCACGGGTGGCGCCGCCGCCGGGGACGGCGGGGTGTGGATCACACCGAGGACGGTCCGTCCCGGACAGCTCGTGAGCATCTCCGCCGGCACCTGCGCGGCCCCGGCCACCGCCTACTCGGCGGCCTTCGGCTCCACCTCGGCACGACTGCGGGAGCAGGCCGACCTGATGCGGGGCGCCGTCCGGATCAGCCCCCACGCCGCGCCCGGGACCTACGCCGTCACGGTCCGCTGTGTCAGAGGCGGCCCCTACAACGGCACCTTCGTCGTGGACGACCTCCATCCGACGACCGCCCCCGACACCGGGGGAGGCGGCCTCGCGATGACGGTCTCCGGCGGCGCCACGCGTACGGCCTGGCTCTTCGGGGCGCTGGCCATGGTCGTCACGGTCCTGGGGACGGGGCTCGCGCTGACGCGCGGACGCGGCGGACGGAGCGATCACTAGACTTCCGTGCCCGCCCGGGGCTGCCGCGGATCATCGGCGGGACCGCGCTTCCGGCGGGCACGGATGCAGCAGCCTCCTCGGCGCGCTGGCCGCCCTCACGCTGGCGGCCGGCTGTGGCGGGGCGCCCGGGGGCGGTGGTCCCCGGCCCGTCGTGGCCGTCCGGGCGGACGCGTCACCCGGGACCGCGAGGTTCGGCGGCCCCGGCTGGCCGACGCCCGTCGCCCACGATCTGGGCCGTGCCGAGCCGACGCGCATCGTGATCCCGCGCATCGGGGTGAACGCCCCGCTCGTGGTGCTCGGCATCGAGGAGGACGGCGGGCTCGCCGTACCGCCGCTCGACCACGCCGACGCCGCGGGCTGGTACGGCCTGGGCCCGGCTCCCGGGGAGACGGGGTCGGCCGTCATCGTCGGCCACCTGGACACCAGGACGGGGCCCGCGGTGTTCGCCAGGCTCGCGGAGCTGGAGGCCGGTGACTCCATCGGGGTGACCAGGGCCGACGGCACCGTGGCGGTCTTCGCGGTCGAACGGCTGGAGCAGGCGCCGAAGGACCGCTTCCCCGCCGACCGGGTGTACGGCCCGACGGACGGCCGGCGGCTGCGGCTGGTCACCTGCGCCGGACGCTTCGACCAGGCGAGGCGGTCCTACAACGACAACGTGATCGTCCACGCGCTCTTCCGCGCCGGGTATCTCGCTTCGGATCTGCGGTATTCTGAGTAGCGGTTGTGTCAAGGTACCGGCCGTCTGTTTCGCATTTCCGCGCCCGGTGCCGTACACTCCTTCTTCGGTTCACTATGACCAATGCGCATCGGCGGTGTCGCAACCGTCGCTCTCATCGAAGCGCTGGGTCGCGGCTGCGTAGTGTTCCGAAGCCTCAGACGACCGATCAGTGAAACGCGAGGGACATGGCCAAGAAAGACGGCGCCATCGAGATCGAGGGCACTGTGGTTGAGTCGCTCCCGAACGCGATGTTCCGGGTGCAGCTCGACAACGGCCATAAGGTCCTGGCCCACATCAGCGGGCGGATGCGGATGCACTACATCCGAATCCTTCCTGACGACCGGGTTGTCGTCGAACTGAGCCCCTACGACCTCAGTCGTGGGCGGATCGTCTACCGATACAAATAAGCGTCTGAGGGACGAATAAAGGACTATGAAGGTCAAGCCGAGCGTCAAGAAGATCTGCGACAAGTGCAAGGTGATCCGCCGGCACGGTCGCGTCATGGTGATCTGCGACAACCTGCGCCACAAGCAGCGTCAGGGCTAGTCACAGCGAATCAGGTCCGCAAGGAGTCCGCTCATCGGTAGCGGACTCGACCCATGTCGGGCCACAAAGTAATCGCGCTTCACACCCGCGCAGGCGGCCTGACGGCCGTACCCCGCGGGAGACCCCCGGTCGGAGGCCGGGGCCCTCACCCCGGGCATGGGGAGGGGAAGTGAGGCGTAGGACCTCCGCCACAAAGAAGGAGAATGCCCGACCATGGCTCGCCTGGTTGGCGTCGACCTCCCCCGCGACAAGCGGCTGGAGATCGCTCTCACCTACATTTACGGAATCGGCCGCACCCGTGCGCTCGAGACCCTCAAGGCCACCGGCGTGAACGGCGACCTTCGCGTTCACCAGCTCACCGACGAAGAGCTGGTGCCGCTGCGCGACTACATCGAGGCCAACTTCAAGATCGAAGGTGACCTCCGCCGCGAGGTCCAGGCCGACATCCGTCGCAAGATCGAGATTCAGTGCTACCAGGGCATCCGGCACCGCCGCGGCCTTCCCGTGCACGGTCAGCGCACGCAGACCAACGCGCGCACCCGCAAGGGCAAGAAGAAGACCGTGGCCGGCAAGAAGAAGCCCGGTAAGAAGTAGTCCGCGTAGCCGCAGGACCGAAGACCTCAGGAGTGAAGGCAAGCAATGCCTCCTAAGAGCCGCCAGGGTGCCCCGAAGAAGGTGCGCCGCAAGGAAAAGAAGAACGTCGCTCACGGGCACGCCCACATCAAGAGCACGTTCAACAACACGATCGTTTCGATCACCGACCCGAACGGGAACGTGATCTCCTGGGCCAGCGCCGGCCACGTCGGGTTCAAGGGCTCCCGTAAGTCCACCCCGTTCGCCGCGCAGATGGCCGCGGAAAACGCCGCTCGCCGCGCCATGGAGCACGGCATGCGCAAGGTTGACGTCTTCGTCAAGGGCCCCGGCTCCGGCCGTGAGACCGCGATCCGTTCGCTGCAGGCGACCGGCCTCGAGGTCGGCTCCATTCAGGATGTCACCCCCGTTCCGCACAACGGCTGCCGTCCGCCCAAGCGCCGTCGCGTCTGACGCCCAGGAGAAGATAGAAAATGGCTCGTTACACGGGTGCGGACTGCAAGCTCTGCCGTCGGGAGAAGACCAAGCTCTTCCTCAAGGGCAAGAAGTGCGAGTCCGCGAAGTGCCCCATCGAGATCCGTCCTTACCCGCCGGGTGAGCACGGCCGTGGCCGGCCGAAGGAGTCTGAGTACCAGCTCCAGCTTCGTGAGAAGCAGAAGACCCGCCGCATCTACGGCGTCCTCGAGAAGCAGTTCCACAACTACTACGAGGAAGCCAACCGCAAGACCGGTAAGACCGGCGAGAACCTCCTCCAGATCCTGGAGAGCCGTCTCGACAACGTGATCTACCGTGCCGGTTTCGCCGAGTCCCGCGACGCCGCCCGCCAGCAGGTCCGTCACGGCCACATCCTGGTGAACGGCAAGAAGGTCGACATCCCGTCGTACCGCGTTCGCGAGCACGACATCGTCGAGGTCCGCGAGAAGTCGCGCAACCTTCTGCCCTACGAGGTCGCCCGTGCCACCGCGGGTGACAAGACGTACCCGGCCTGGCTGGGCGTCATCCCGGACAGCATGCGCGTCCTGGTTCACCAGCTCCCGGTCCGTCAGCAGATCGACACCCAGGTCCAGGAGCAGCTGATCGTCGAGCTCTACTCCAAGTAGTAGCTCCAGTGGGTGCCGTGCGGTTCGCCGTACGGCACCTATGCTGTTGTTTCGAGCGACGTCAAATAGCGGGCGTCGCCATGTAGGGGGAGTTTTCACATGCTGATCGCTCAGCGTCCCACCCTCCTCGAGGAGTCCATCGAGGAGACCCGGTCCAAGTTCATCATCGAGCCGCTGGAGCCGGGCTTCGGTTACACCATCGGCAACTCGCTGCGCCGCACGCTGCTGTCGTCCATCCCGGGCGCGGCCGTGACCAGCATCCGCATCGAGGGTGTGCTGCACGAGTTCTCCACCGTGCCGGGTGTCAAGGAGGATGTCACCGACATCATCCTGAACCTCAAGGAACTGGTCGTCTCCTCCGAGCACGACGAGCCGGTGGTCATGTACCTGCGCAAGCAGGGCCCCGGTGACGTCACCGCCGCTGACATCGCGCCCCCGGCCGGTGTCGAGGTGCACAACCCCGAGCTGCGCATCGCCACGCTGAACGGCAAGGCCAAGCTGGAGATGGAGCTGACCGTCGAGCGCGGTCGCGGCTACGTCTCCGCCGCGCAGAACAAGCAGCCGGGCCAGGAGATCGGCCGTATTCCGATCGACTCCATCTACTCGCCGGTCCTCAAGGTCACCTACAAGGTCGAGGCGACCCGTGTCGAGCAGCGCACCGACTTCGACCGTCTGATCCTGGACGTCGAGACCAAGCCGTGCATGAAGCCCCGCGACGCGGTGGCCTCCGCGGGCAAGACCCTGGTCGAGCTGTTCGGCCTCGCCAGGGAGCTCAACGTCGAGGCCGAGGGCATCGACATCGGCCCGTCGCCGACGGACGCGGCCCTGGCCGCCGACCTGGCGCTGCCGATCGAGGAGCTGAACCTCACCGTCCGCTCCTACAACTGCCTCAAGCGCGAGGGCATCCACACCGTGGGTGAGCTCGTGGCCCGCAGCGAGCAGGACCTCCTGGACATTCGCAACTTCGGTGCGAAGTCCATCGAGGAGGTCAAGCAGAAGCTGCACGAGATGACGCTCGCGCTCAAGGACTCCCCGCCCGGATTCGACCCGAGCGCGGTGGCCGGCGGCGGCTACGACGATGACGACAGCGCCTACGTCGAGACCGAGCAGTACTGATTTTTCGCTGTAACGGGGGCCGAACGGCCCCCGGCCTGACCGCGGTACCTCGTACGGCCGCGGCGGGTTAACTCTCAAGGAGAACGAAATGCCCAGGCCCACCAAGGGTGCCCGTCTCGGCGGCAGCGCGGCTCACGAGCGGCTGATCCTGGCGAACCTCGCCACCCAGCTGTTCCAGCACGGCCGGATCAGGACCACCGAGGCCAAGGCCAAGCGCCTGCGCCCGCTGGCGGAGAGGCTGATCACCAAGGCCAAGAAGGGCGACATGCACAACCGTCGCCAGGTGCTGACGGTCGTCCGTGACAAGGGCGTCGTCCACCACCTCTTCACCGAGATCGCGCCGACCTTCGCCGAGCGTCCCGGTGGCTACACCCGCATCACGAAGATCGGCCTCCGCAAGGGCGACGCCGCCCCCATGGCCGTCATCGAGCTGGTGTCCGAGCCGCTGAACAAGGTCACCACCCGCCAGGCCCCGGCCGCCGCTCCCGTCGTCGAGGAGCCGAAGGCCGAGGAGACCAAGGTGGAGGAGAGCTCCGCGGTCATCGAGGAGAGCGCCGCGGTCGTCGAGGAGACCGAGGCCAAGAAGGACAACGCCTGATCTCTCAGGCCCTGTGAGCGGGCCCGGCACCTCTTTCGCGGGAGGTGCCGGGCCCGCTCTCGTTTTCGGAAGGGACATCATCGTGGTACGGCTCCGCCTGGACCTCGCATACGACGGCACCGCTTTCTCCGGCTGGGCCAAACAGCCGGGCCGCCGGACGGTCCAGGGCGAGATCGAGGAGGCGCTCGGCAAGATCCTCAGGCTCCCCGAGCCGCCCGTGCTGACCGTGGCGGGACGGACCGACGCCGGGGTCCACGCCCGGGGCCAGGTGGCCCACGTGGACCTGGAGACCGGTGCGCTCGGCGTGCTGGAGAGCCGCCACCGCCGGGGCGGCTCCTCGGGCCGCGCCACCGCCGAGCCTGTGACCGCAGGGCCCGTGATCGCCGAGTCCGCGGCCGCCGGGTCCGTGACCGGGCTCACCACCGCCGAGCCCACGGTCACCGGGTCCGTGACCGTCGGCCTCACCGCCGCCGAGTCCATGAGTACCGGGTCCGTGACCGCCGGGCTCACCGCCGCCGAATCCGTGAGCACCGACTCCGTGAGCACCGGGCCCGAAACTCCGGAGGACGTCCAGGAGCGTCTTCCCCTTCTTCTCAAGCGGCTCGCCGGGATCCTGCCTCCCGACGTCAGGGTCCACCGCGTCACGACGGCCCCCGAGGGCTTCGACGCCCGTTTCTCCGCGATGTCCCGGCGATACGCCTACCGGGTCTGCGACGCGCCGGGCGGGGGCGATCCGCTCCGCCGCCACGAGGTCGTCTGGTATCCCCGCCCGCTCGACCTCGGCAGGCTCAACGCCGCCGCCGCCGCGCTGCTCGGCGAGCACGACTTCGCCGCCTTCTGTAAGAAGCGCGAGGGCGCGACGACGATCCGGGAGCTCCAGAGGCTCGACTGGGTCAGGGAGGGCGACGTCCTGGTCGCCACGGTGGTGGCCGACGCGTTCTGCCACTCGATGGTCAGGGCGCTCGTCGGGTCGCTGCTGCCGGTCGGAGAGGGCCGCCTGCCGGTGGAGTGGCCCGGTCAGGTGCTGACGCGGGCCGTACGGGACTCCGGGGTCCACGTCGCACCGGCGCACGGCCTCTGCCTTGAGGAGGTGCGCTATCCGGAGGCCGGGGAACTGGCCCGGCGCGCCGCGGAGACCCGCCGGGTGCGCACACTCGGCGCCTGAGGAGCCGCGCTGCGTCCGGAGCCATGTCTGCTCGGTGCTCGGGAGATTCGGCGCTCGGGAGGTTCTCGCACCTGGGGGTGCGTGCTCGGTGTCTCATGCCGTGGCCGGGAACGTTCGCCGGGCTGAGCGTCGTTCATCGGCGCCGATCCGCCCCGGTTTCACCGCTCGCCGTACCGGCGCCCCCTGAGGGGGCGTGGGCACGGGGAGATGCGGCGGCTGGGCGTGGCGGAGGGGCGCCGGGGGCGGGGTGCGGGGTGTTCGTTCAGCCCGTCACGCGACGCTCGATGACCTTGGTGGTCTCGTCCCTGAAGGCACCGCTGACCTTCCCGAGGTTCTTCTCCTTGGCCGTCGGGGTGTGGCCGTCGCTGAAGGTGGCGTAGCTGAACACGATGTAGCGGCCCCAGACCAGGCCCGCCGCGTAGCCGCCCGCGATGTGAACGCGTTCGGCCCCGCTGCCGGGCGTTCCCTGCAGACCCCGGAACCACAGGTTGCTGGCCAGGTTCTTGGTCCGGTCGACATCGACGGCCGCCTGAAGGCTGGGCATGACCGCGATTCCGGTGGTCACGGCGTACTTCTTCTTGCTGTCGACGTACGTCGCCCGCAGCACCCGGCGGCAGTCCTGGTCGGTCAGCGTGCTGGCGAATTTGCCCGCCGCCGCCTCGTCGCACTTCTGGGTGACGTCGGTCTTGACCCGGACGAACGTGCTCCCGGCCACGGTGATCTTCTTGGCGAAGGCGTCGGCCACGTCCATCTTGCCGGGATCGGTCCTCTCGGAGTTGAGGATCTCGGTTTTGACCGGGTCGGGTTCCGCCGGGCCCATCGGGTCCTCGGTGGGATCGACGGGCTCGGAGGTGGGAATCGGGTCGGTCGCGCTGGCCGACCGCTTGGCGGCGAACGACTGGTAGGCGAAGAAGGCACCGGTTCCTATGCCGCCGACCACGAGCGTCACCACCGCCGCGATCAGGATCGTGTTGCCCCGCCTGCGGGGCGGTGGAGCGGTGGGCGCGGGCGGGAGCTCGCGCACGACCGCGGACGGCGGGGTGAACGGGCCGCGCACCACCTCGCCGGTCAGGGGTGCGGCGGGATCGGGGGAAGCCGGGGGTTTCACCGGGGAGGGAGAGAACGAAGGCGAGATCACCGGTATGCCTCCGGGAGGGGTTGGCTGGTCGCCCGGCTCCGGAAGGGGCGGGGGAGCACCGGGCTCGACGGGCCGCGCGGTGAGGTCGTGCGCGGCGCCGGAGACCGGTCCCTGGGCGTGCGAGGCCGGATCGGGGGACTGGGCCTGCGGCTGAGGCACGGACTCCGGACGAGGTGCCGGACCCTGCGCGCCGGACATCGGGTCGGGCTGGGAGGCCGGGCCCTGCGCGCCGAGGGCGGGCTCCGTCCACGGCACCGGCTGCGGCACCGACTGCGGCACTGACTGGGGCACCGGCTGGGGCGGCAAACCGTACGCGGTGGGCACGGTCTCGGTGGGGGCGGCGCCGGGCTGCGGAGAGGGTCCCGGGCCCGGAACGTGACCCGCTCCGGCCTCCGCCGGGGCCGGTGATCCCGGTCCGGGAGAGGCGGCCGGGGTCGCGAGAGGCTCCGGTTCGAGCGGCGGCACCGGGCCGGGAACGGGCGTGCCCGGCTCGGAGGACGACGCCGCGTCGCCGGTCCGTGCCCCCGCGTCGGGCGGCGCGGCGGCCGCGTATCCGATGACCGGCCCCGCGGCGTGCGCTCCCGGGTCCGGCGTCCCGGCGGTGGCGGTCCGTTCGTGCTGACCCGGCCGCTCCTGACGGCCCGGTACGGCGAGCCCGGCCGCGCGGACGTCGTGGGTGTTCCCGTCGGGGTCGACGGAGGGGGTCGCGGACGGGATCGCGGACGGGATCGCGGACGGCGGCCAGACGGGGACGTCACCGGGCTCGGCGGGCCTGCCGGCCGTCTCCTCCGCGTCGGACCAGACCGGTTCCCCGGTGGCCGCGGGCCACTGGGGTGCGCCGTGCGCGTCCGGCCCGGAGGCGGGCCACACCTGCATGCCCGCCGCGGCGGCGGTGAAGGCCGGGGGCGGCTGCCAGGGCGGTGCCCCGGGAACGATCGGCGCCGTGTGCGACGGGCCGTCGAGCGGTGAAGGGTTCGGAGCCGGGCGTTCGGCGGCGGCGGGCGGGCCCGCCCACGGAGCGGGAGAACCCGCCGGAGCCCCGGGGACGGGCGGAACCCCCCACGGCGGCGTGCCGGGATGCTCCCCGGGAACGGGGGAGCCGGTCCGGGGCGGCGCGCCCGAGGGTGCACCGGCGGCGGCCGGGCCGTTCCACGGCGACGTGCCCGGCGGCTCACCGGGAGCGGCCGGGGCGTTCCACGGTGGCGGGCCCGAGGGGGTGCCGGTGGCGGCCGGGCCGCTCCACGGCGGCGCGGGCGTCCTGTCGCCCGAGGGGGACACCCAGGCGGGGGATCCGAAGGGGTCGCCGACGGCTCCGGAGGGCGCGCCGGGCGCTTGGTGGCCGGACCCCGAGGGGGTGGCGGACCACGGCGTGCCGGACGGGCCGGGAGGCGGCGGAGAGCCCGCCCACGGCGTGCCGGACGGTCCCTGAGGGGTCGGCGAACCCGTCCACGGCGGAGCTCCGGACGGCACGTTCGGAGCGGGCGGGGCGCCCCACGGCGGTCCGAACGGGTCGGTGGAAGCGGGAGAGCCGGGCTGCGTGGCCCCGGAAGGCCCGCCCGGAACGGGCGGGGCGCCCCACGGTGGCGCGGATGAGCCGGTGGAAGCGGGAGAGCCGGGCTGCGGAGCTCCGGACGGCCCGCCGGGAACGGGCGGGGCGTTCCAGGACGGCCCGGACGGGTCGGTGGGCGCGGAGGAGCCCGTTCGCGGCGCTCCGGACGACTCCGCGGGAACGGGAGAACCCGCCCACGGCGGCGCGGGCGGTTCCTCAGCGAGGGGAGCACCCGTCGAGGACCGGCCGGGGAGGGGAGGGGCGCCCCAGGAGGGCGGGACGGCCGGTCCACGCGCGGCCGAGGGGGCGGTCGGCGGCGAATCCGGTTCGCTCGGGGCGGGGCCGCCGGCCCACGGCGGGTTCTGCTCGCCGGGGGCGGGGGTGTCGGTCCAGGAGATGACGGCGGGGACCGGCTGGGGGAGATCCGGCCAGCCCGGTGCCTGCGGGCTCCCGGGCGCCGCCGAGCCGGGCGGTGAACCGGGTGGCGAGCCGGGCTGCGGTCCGTGCGGTGCCCCTGGCGGCCGCCCGTCCGGCGAGCCGTACGGTGACCCCTGCGGCTGCCCGTGCCGCGGTCCGGGCGGGTTCCCCTGCTGTGCCCCGGACTGCGGACCGTAACCGGGCGCGGGCCACGGGTCGTTCTCGGGATCGGGGGCCGGCCACGGGTCGTTCTCCGGGTCGGAGTACCAGTCGTAGGGGGCTCCGTCGTCGCCGGTGACCGTCCACGGCTGGGCCGTACCCGGTGTGGGTTCCGGCCATGCCGGAGGGTCGTAGAACCGGCTGCCACCTGTCAGATCGGCCCGCGGCACGTGCGGCGAAGGCTGACCGAAACTCGGCGGGGGCGTCGCCGGTGCGGCCGAACCGTCGGCTTCGCGTTTGTGCTCGGACCCGGATTCCTGGCCACGCATACGTGGAAGAGTAGCGACAGCCAGAGATCATCATGAGGGTATGGGTGTTCCTGGCCGGATCGCCCGCCAGTTTTATCCCAGGAAACCGCTGCCTGAACCTTTGGTCACGGCCGCTTCCCGGTCAGCGAACGTGAGTCCAGGGCGGGGGTGACGGTCGCGTCCGCGATCCCGAAGGCGGCCCGGTTCAGCTGCTTGACCTCGGTCTTCTTCGGCAGGTGCCCGTCCTTGAACTGGAACCAGACCATCACCGTGTAGTGCCCGTGGCGCCACCCGCCGGCGAAGGCCTCACCCTTGCCGAGAAATTTGGTGACCTTATCCTTACCGGGCAGTGATTTGAGGTATTCCTTCCGGGACTTGCCCGCCCCCGCGGCGACGACCTTCGCGGCCGCGGCCGACGTCTTGAGGTTGGCGACCCCCACCGTCCCGATGATCTTTCCCGTGGCGTCGCGGAAGCTGGCCCGCAGCAGCTGGGTGCACTTGCCGTCGGCGAGCGCCTTCTGGAGCTTGTCGCCCACGACCGCGTCCTTGCACTTCTTGTCGGTCCTGCGGACGGTCATCAGGTAGCTCTGGCCGTCGTGGGACACCTTCGTGCGCTTGAACAGCTCGTTCAGCGTGAGGGTGTGGGGATCGGTCGCGCGGGAGCCGGCGTAGCCGAACCTGCCGCCCGGGCCGTTGGGGGCGACCGGGGCGTTGGAGGCCTGTGCCGGGGCGCTGGCCGTACCGGAGGGCGATGAGCCGTCGGAGTTCACGAGCATGGCCAGGCCGACGCCTCCGGCGACGAGAACGCCGAGCGCGCCCGCCGCGATGTAGAGCGGACGCCTGGAGCGGGGCCCCTCGTCATAGGGGCTCCACATCGCCTGCTGCGGCTGCTGGGGCGGCGCCGACGGCGAGGCCGGCGTGGCAGGAGCGGCCGGCGCGGGGGTGGCCCACGGGTTCTCGGGCGTGCGCTCCGAGGGTGCCGAGGCCGGGAACGGGGAGTCGGCGAAGTGCCCCTGCGGTTCGGGGGCGCGGCCGGGTGGTGAGGACTCGAACCAGCGCTCGCCCTGTGCGGGCGGCACCTGTCCTTCGGGCTGGACGTACGGCTGGCGGCGAGGCGGCTCCCCCGGAAAACCCATGCGCAGAGACTAACCTCCCGGAGCCGCCGGTTGATTCAGTTGATTCAGGAGTAACCGAAGTCCTGTGTCCACCAGGGGCCCTCGGCGCCGCCCATCACGCCGACGCCGGTCGCGGTCAGCGTGCAGTTGAGGATGTTTCCCCGGTAGCTCTTGCTCGCCAGCCAGCCGCGCACCGCCTCGGAGGCCGAGGTGAAGCCGCGGCCGATGTTCTCCCCGCCTCCGTTGCGGTAGCCCACGGCCTCCATCCGGCGCCAGGGCGACGTCCCGTCGGGGGAGGCGTGGGAGAAGACGCCACTGGCCGCCATCTCGGCGGAGTGGGCCCTGGCCGACTGGACCAGCCGCCTGTCGATCCGGAACGGCGCGCATCCGGCCCGCTTGCGCTCGATGTTGACGAGCCGGACGAACTCGCTTTCGAGTGCGCTCAGCGGGGAGGAGGAGGCGATGATGTTGCGCGGGTCGTCGTTGCCGGTGTTCTCGTCGCCTCCCTTGATGACGTAGCGGGGGCCCTCGCCGGTGTCGGGGTCGTCGAGCGTGCCGTGCGGGTAGCGGGTGACGCTCGGGCTGGGGTACTGCCGCGGCGTCACGGGGGCGTCGGTCGGGCGGACGACCCGGCCGAGCGGGGTCCGCAGGTCGGAACGCCCGTGTCCGGCCATGGCCGTCGGCGTGGGTTTCGCGGGACCCGCGTTGTTCAGATAGATCTGGTTGGGAGTCTCCGTGTCACGGCTTCCCCGCCCGATGAGATATCCCAGCAGCAGCACCGCCATCAGGCACGCGAACAGCCCCATACGGCGCAGGCTGGTCCGCTGGGTCTCACGTAGGTAAGGGGGTTGCCACATTCCGCTGCCAAAGATAGAGATGTTTGTGGTGGGGAAGAAGAGAATGTCGAGAACGTAGTGGAACCGTTCTGTGAAGCCTCCGTGGAGGAATCGGACGGACGATCTCCGTGGATCTCCGTGGATCTCCCGAGTCTCCCGGACCTGTCCGCCGCCCGTTCCGCCGGGTCGGGCAAAGGCCTCTTTCCTGATGGTTCCCGGCGGCCGCCCGACGATCTCCGGCCGCTCTCCCGGCGGGCCGTCTCCCGGTGGTCCCCGACATGGGTAGACTGCTCGGGGACACCGGTGGGGAGCCGCGTCTTTTTGACCCGCGTTCAGCCGTACCGGTATCCTGCTAGTTCGTTGTGTGCGAATTGGTCTCCTCTAGTGGACCGATACGCGGCGCGTCCGGCGTCATCTCCTAAAAGTGTGGGAGACGGAAGGTCCGGGCTGTCGTGTGCCCGCACCTACCGACCACGTTGCTGTCACTTCCGACAGCGCCGAAGACGCGAGCAAAGAAGGCATACGACCGTGCGCACGTACACACCCAAGCCTGCCGAAGTCGAGCGTCAGTGGCACATCATCGACGCCACCGACATCGTGCTTGGCCGGCTGGCCAGCCACGTCGCGATCCTGCTTCGCGGTAAGCACAAGCCGATCTTCGCCAACCACGTCGACACCGGTGACTTCGTCATCGTCATCAACGCCGACAAGGTCGCGCTGACCGGCAACAAGCTTGAGCAGAAGAAGGCGTACCGTCACTCGGGCTACCCCGGTGGTCTGCGTTCGGTGACCTATGGCGAGCTCATGGACAAGCGTCCCGACCGTGCCGTCGAGAAGGCCGTCAAGGGCATGCTGCCGAAGAACGCCCTCGGCCGGAAGATGATCAAGAAGCTCAAGGTCTACGCGGGCTCCGAGCACCCGCACCAGGCCCAGCAGCCGACGCCCTTCCAGCTCACCCAGATCGCCCAGTAGCCACCAGCTGCTCATCGCCAGCAGCGTTGGCCGACGGCCGACGCCGAGTAGGAAAGTAAGAGGAGAACCGTGGCTGAGCCCACCGGTGTCGAGACGCCCATCGAGGGCGAGCAGGAAACGTACTCCGCGGAGGAGTTCCCCTCCGAGTACACCTCCGAGTCCACTGCCAGCGGCGAGGCCGCCGTCCGTAAGCCCGTCACCACGGGCAACTCCTACGGCACGGGCCGCCGCAAGGAGGCCGTCGCCCGCGTGCGCATCGTGCCGGGCACCGGCAAGTGGACGATCAACGGCCGTCCGCTGGACGTCTACTTCCCCAACAAGGTCCACCAGCAGATCGTCAACGAGCCCTTCGTGACGCTCGGCGCCGAGGACCAGTTCGACGTCATCGCCCGCATCGACGGCGGCGGCGTGACCGGCCAGGCCGGTGCCCTGCGCATGGGCCTCGCCCGCGCGCTGGCCATCCTGGACGTCGAGGTCAACCGCGCCCCGCTGAAGAAGGCCGGCTTCCTGACCCGTGACGCCCGCGCCACCGAGCGCAAGAAGTACGGCCTCAAGAAGGCCCGCAAGGCTCCGCAGTACAGCAAGCGTTAAGTTGGGGCGCCTTTTCGGCACCGACGGGGTACGTGGGGTCGCGGGACGCGACCTCACGGCCGAGCTCGCCATGGACCTGTCCGTGGCCGCGGCTCATGTCCTCGGCGATGCCGGGGCGTTCAACGCCAGCGTCGGGCGGCGAGGCCGCCCTGTCGCCGTCGTAGGCCGGGACCCGCGGGCTTCAGGAGAATTCCTGGAGGCCGCCGTGGTCGCCGGCCTTGCGTCGTCTGGCGTGGACGTTCTCCGGCTCGGCGTGCTGCCCACCCCGGCGGTCGCATACCTCACCATGGCTCTTGGAGCCGACATGGGCGTGATGATCTCCGCCTCCCACAACCCCGCCCCGGACAACGGGATCAAGTTCCTCACCCGCGGGGGCCACAAGCTGCCCGACGCGGTGGAGGCCGAGATCGAGCAGCGGCTCGGCGAGAAGTGGGACCGCCCTGTCGGAGCCTCGGTCGGCCGCGTACGCGAGGCGTACGGCGAGGCCGACCGTTATGTGTCCCACGTGCTGTCCACCGCCCCCGGGCGCCTGGACGGCCTCAACATCGTCGTCGACTGCGCGCACGGAGCCGCCCACATGGTGGCCCCCGAGGCGCTGACGAGGGCCGGAGCCACCGTCGAGACCATCGGGGCCCGCCCCGACGGGCTCAACATCAACGCCGGGTGCGGCTCCACCCACCTGGACAAACTCCAGCAGATCGTGATCTCTCGGGGCGCGGACGCCGGAATCGCCTACGACGGGGACGCCGACCGCTGCCTGGCGGTCTCGCACACCGGAGAGGTGGTCGACGGCGACCAGATCATGGCGGTGCTCGCCACCGCCATGCACGCCGAGGGGAAGCTCGCCGGTGACACCGTGGTCGCCACGGTCATGTCCAACCTGGGCTTCAAGATCGCGATGAGGAACGCCGGCATCGACGTGGTCGAGACCGCCGTCGGCGACCGTTACGTGCTGGAGGCCATGAAGTCCGGAGGCTACAACCTCGGCGGGGAACAGTCGGGCCACGTCCTGCTGCTCGACCACGCCACCACCGGGGACGGCCTGCTGACCTCGCTCCACCTGCTGTCGGTCATGGCCCGCGAGGGCAAGTCGCTGGCCGAACTCGCCTCGGTGATGACCCGGCTGCCGCAGATCCTGATCAACGTCAAGGATGTGGACCGCGCCAAAGCCTCGGTGCCGGAGCTGTCGGAGGCGGTCGCCGCCGCGGAGTCGGAGCTGGGGGAGACGGGGCGGGTGCTGATCCGCCCGAGCGGCACCGAGCCCATGATCCGTGTCATGGTCGAGGCCTCCTCCGCGGAGCAGGCCGAGCTGATGGCCGGTCGGCTGGCCGAGGTGGTCCGTACGGCCTGCGTCTGAGGGTGTTCGCGACCTTTCGCCCGGTGTGCTCGGCACACCGGGCGATTCGCTTTTCCCTGCCCTGAACGACTCCGGCCACGACGATCGCGGCCCTGAACGACTCCGGCCGCGGCGGTCACGGCCGTGACGCTTTCCGGTGGCGGTGACCGCGGATCGTGACGGCCCCGGCCCCGGCCGCCGCGCCCGTGACGGCCGTGCTCGCGCCGTACGGCGGGCTTCGCCCCGTGGAGCGGTCCAGTGCGGCGAGTACCCCGATCTGCGCCACGCCGAACCTTCGCATTCGTTGACACTCCAGGTAGTTGATCAGAAACTCTCAGTGGTTGACGTGAGGCTTCCTCCTGGCAGGGACGCCACCGGCGAGTGAATGAGGAACGGATGGTTGTGGCGTCCAGGATGAACGGCGGGCCGGTCGCCCGGCTGCTCGTCCTGACCCTGGCGGCCTCCACGCTGATCGGGAACACGGGCACGCCGACGCTCACCTCCGCCTCCGCGGCCGGGACCACCCTGCTCAGCCAGCCCTTCCACAACAACACCGCCGACGGCACCGGCTCCCTGGTGCTGCCCGCGCTGCCGAGCAACCAGAGCGGCTCGAACACCGCGTGCCTGACCGCGTCCGGCAACACCAGCACCGGCGTGCTGAAGAGCTGCAGCAGCTCGAACGACACGGTGGGCTCCGGCAAGCTGCGCCTGACGAACACGACGACCAGCAAGCTCGGCGGCGTCTTCGGCGCGACCAGCGTGCCGACCGCGCAAGGCCTGGACGTGACGTTCAACACCTACCAGTACGGCGGGACCGGGGCGGACGGCATCGCCTTCGTGCTGGCGGCGGTCGACCCGACCAACCCGCTCTCCCCGGCCAACATCGGCCAGCCCGGCGGCGCGCTCGGCTACTCCGCGGTCGGTTCCAGCAGCTACAGCGGCCTGGCCTACGGCTACCTCGGCATCGGCCTCGACGTGTACGGCAACTTCAGCAACAGCACCTACCAGGGCACCGGCTGCACCAACCCCGCCTACATCAGCACGACCGGCACGGTGCCGGGCCAGGTCGTCGTCAGGGGACCGGGGCAGGGCCTCGTCGGCTACTGCGCGATCAACAGCACCGCGACCTCGACGTCCTCCTCCGCCCTGTCGCTGCGGGCGAGCACCCGCAAGGCGGTGCCGGTCGAGGTCGCCATCAACCCGACCAGCGTGACCGTCACCACCACCTCGGGCCTGTCGGTCCCCGCCAAGAGCTACATGGTGTCGGTTGCCCCCCTCAGCGGTTCGGCCAAGACCCTGCAGGGCTCGCTGCCCTCGGTGACGTCGGGGTTGTTCCCGTCGAGCTGGCTCGACTCCTCCGGGGTCCCCAAGCAGCTCGCGTTCGGCTGGGTGGCCTCGACCGGAGGATCGACCGACTTCCACGAGATCGACAGCGCCACCGTGACCACGCTCAGCACGGTTCCCGTGCTGAACGTCACGCAGACCAGCTACAACAACGCCACGACGCTGGCGGCCGGTGCCCCGGTGACCTACAGCGTCGTCGCGAGCGTCGGCAGCGCGGTCAGCGAGACCTCGCCGATCTCGATCACCGAGACCCTGCCGACCGGCGTGGTGCCCGTCGGCGCCTACGGCACCGGATGGGTCTGCGCCGCCCCCTCCGGACAGTCGATCACCTGTACCAACGGCAACACCCCCTTCGCGGCGGGATCATCGCTGTCACCCGTCACCGTGGTCGGCATCGTCACCGGGAGCGGCGTCACGCCGACGACGATCAGCACCTCCTCGGTCGCCACGGCGTCGGCCGGCGACGCCAACCCCGGCTACTCGTCGTCGACGACGGTGGGCACGCTGCCGACCGCGCCCGGCGGCATCACGCTGAGCTCGACCACGGGCTCGATCTCCGGGGGCAACGCCGTCACCGTGAGCGGGTCGAACATCGGCAACGCCACCGCGATCGAGATCGGCACGACCGCCGAGCAGGCAGCGGGCACCCCGGTGGTCCTGCTGCCCTGCGCCACCGGGGTCACCACCGGCTGCTTCACGATCAACGCCAACGGCACGCTCACCATCCCCTCCATGCCGTCCCGCGCGAGCAACGCGGCGGTGAACGTCACCGTCGTCACCCAGGGACTCGCCGCCGCCGCCTCCTACACCTACGCGAGCTCGCCCGCCACCCCTGCCGCCCCGACGGCGACGGCCGGGGTGACCAGTGCCACGGTGACCTGGACCGCGCCGGCCAACAACGGCAGCGCCATCACGAGCTACGTCGTCACGCCCTACCTCGGCGGCGTCGCCCAGACGCCGATCACCTACGACGCCACCGCCACCACCCGGACGCTGACCGGGTTGACCGCGGGCTCCTCCTACACCTTCACCGTGGCCGCGGTGAACGCCTTCGGCACCGGTACGGCCGGTCCCGCCTCGAACGCGGTCGTCCCCTACAACGTGCCGGGCAAGCCGGTCATCGGCACGGTCACCGTGGGCGACGCCACCGCCACGGTGACCTGGACCGCGCCGGGAAACAACGGCAGCGCCATCACCGGCTACGTCGTCACGCCCTACCTCGGCGGCGTCGCGCAGACCCCCCAGACGTTCAGCGGCACGGCGACCACCCAGACCCTCACCGGCCTCACCCCCGGCGCCACCTACACCCTCACCGTCGCCGCCCAGAACGCCGCGGGCACCGGTCCCGCCTCCGACCCGTCCGCCTCGGTCGTCCCCAACGCGCTGCCGAGCCTGAACTTCCCCGCCCCGGCGGGAGGGGAGGTCGGGGTGGCCTACAGCGTCGCGCTGGCCGTCACCGGGGGCACCTCGCCGTACACCTGGTCGATCAGCAGTGGCACGCTTCCCGCCGGGCTGTCCCTCAACGCCTCGACGGGGGTGCTGTCGGGTACGCCGACGGCCTCGGGCACCTCCTCCTTCACCGTGAAGGTGACCGACGCCGCCGGACAGAGCGCCACCCAGGCGGTGACCCTCACCATCGTGCCGCAGCCGTCGTTCTCCTTCTCCGCCCCGGCGGCCGGGGAGGTGGGGGTCGCCTACAGCGTTCCGCTGACCGTGACCGGCGGTACGACGCCGTACACCTGGTCGGTGTCGGCGGGCGGTCTGCCGGCGGGCCTGACGCTGAACGCCTCGACGGGGGTGCTGTCGGGTACGCCGACGGCCTCGGGCACCTCCTCCTTCACCGTGAAGGTGACCGACGCCCTGAACCAGACGGCCACCAGGACGGTCACCCTGACGATCGTGCCGCAGCCGTCGTTCTCCTTCTCCGCCCCGGCGGCGGCCCAGGTGGGGGTCGCCTACAGCGTCCCGCTGACCGTGACCGGCGGCACGACGCCGTACACCTGGTCGGTGTCGGCGGGCAGCCTGCCGGCGGGCCTGACGCTGAACGCCTCGACCGGGGTGCTGTCCGGCACGCCGACCACGACCGGCGGTTACCCGTTCACGGCCCAGGTGGTCGACGCCAACGGCCAGATCGCCACCCGGTCGGTGACGCTCACCGTCACGGCGGGCCCGCTGGTCATCGTCAAGACAGCCGACGTCTCGGCCACGGCGCCGGGAGGTACGGTCAACTACACGATCACCGTCGGCAACACCGGGTCGAGCGCGTTCACCGGCGTGACGCTGACCGACCCGCTGACCGGGGTGCTGGACGACGCCGTCTACAACGCCGACGCGGCCGCGACCTCGGGCGCCGTCTCCTTCACCAGCCCGAACCTGACCTGGACGGGCAACGTGGCGGCGGGGGCGACCGTGACCATCACCTACTCCGTCAAGGTGGCCAGCCCCGACACCGGCAACAAGGTGCTGGCCAACACGGTGACCTCCTCGACGCTCGGCAGCACCTGCCCCTCCGGCGGCGCCGACAGCCGGTGCACGGCCACGGTGACCGTCTCCGGGCTGTCCATCGTCAAGACCGCCGGGGTCTCGACCACGACACCGGGCTCGACGGCCACCTTCACCGTCACGGTCACCAACAACGGCCAGACGGCCTACACCGGGGCGACGTTCACCGACGCGCTGGCCGGGGTGCTGGACGACGCCGTCTACAACGCCGACGCCACAGCGACGACCGGCAGCGTCTCGCTCAGCGGCTCGAACCTCACCTGGATCGGTGACCTCGCGGTCGGTGCGACCGCGACCGTCACCTACTCGGTCACGGTGAAGGATCCCGACACCGGTGACAGGAGCCTGACCGGCACCATCTCCTCGACCACCCAGGGAAACACCTGCCCGGCCGGAAACCCCGGCGCCCAGTGCACCGCGACGATCACCGTCCTCGTCCCCGCCCTGACGATCACCACCGGCGCGGACGCGGCCACCACGACACCCGGCTCGACCGTGCACTACACGGTCACCGCCGCCAACACCGGTCAGACGCCCTACACCGGCACGAGCTTCACCGTGCCCCTCGCGGGAATCGTGGACGACGCCGTCTACAACGGCGACGCCGCCACGTCGGCCGGCAGCGTGTCGCTCAGCGGCTCCACCCTGACCTGGACGGGCAACCTCGCGATCGGCGCGAGCACGACCGTCACCTTCTCGGCCACGGTGAGATCGCCCGACCCCGGTGACAAGGTGCTGGCGGCCACCGTCACCTCCGCCGCCGCGGGAGGCAACTGCAAGGCCACGAGTACGGCCGCCGCCTGCTCGACCACGGTCCCGGTCCTCATCCCCGCGCTGACGATCACCAAGACGGCCAACACCCCGACCACCACACCCGGCTCGACCGTGCGCTACACGGTCACGGCCACCAACACGGGGCAGACGCCCTACACCGGGGCGGTCTTCACCGACGCGCTGGCCGGGGTGCTGGACGACGCCGTCTACAACGCCGACGCCACAGCGACGACCGGCAGCGTCTCGCTCAGCGGCTCCAACCTCAACTGGATCGGCGACCTCGCGGTCGGCGCGACCGCGACCGTCACCTACTCGGTCACGGTGAACAACCCCGACGCCGGTGACAAGACGATGACGAGCGCCGTCTCCTCGGCCACCACCGGAAGCACCTGCCCGACCGGCGGCACGAACCCGGCGTGCGCGACCACCGTGACCGTGCTGATCCCACGGCTGACCATCACCAACGTCGCGGGCGTGAGCACGACGACCCCCGGCGGGATCGTGCCGTACACGATCACGCTGACCAACACCGGGCAGGTCGACTACACCGGCGCCACCTTCACGCTCGCCGGAGACGGCGTCAACGACGACGCGGTCTACAACGGCAACCTCGTGGCCGGCTCGGGAAGCATCGGCCTGAACAACCTGGGGCAGGCCGTGTGGACCGGCGACCTGCCGATCGGCGCGACGGTGACCGTGACGGGATCGGTCCGGGTGAACGACCCCGACACCGGCGACAGGGTGCTGACGACCTCCGTCACCTCCACCACCCCGGGCAGCACCTGCCCGCCCGCCGGACCGGCCCCCGCCTGCAACACCCTGGTCACCGTACTGGTCCCCGCCCTGACCGTCACCAAGACCGCGGACACGCAGACGCTCACCCCGGGCGACACCGTCCACTACACGATCACGGCCGCCAACACGGGGCAGACGCCCTACACGGGGATCCTCCTCACCGACGCGCTGGCCGGGGTGCTGGACGACGCCGTCTACAACGGGGACGCCGCCGCGACCGGCGGCGCGGTGGCCTTCTCCGGATCGAACCTGACGTGGACCGGGGACCTGGCCGTCGGCGCGACCGCCACGGTCACCTACTCGGTGACGGTGCGCGACCCCGACCCCGGCGACAGGGTGATGGTCGACACGGTGGTGTCGAACGTCTCCGGCAGCACCTGCCCGGCCGGAAGCACCAACGGCGGATGCACCACGGTGGTGACCGTCCTGGTGCCCGCCCTGACCGTCGTCAAGACCGCCGACGCCTCCACGACGACGCCCGGAGCGACCGTCCACTACACGGTCACGGTCACCAACTCGGGGCAGACGCCGTACACGGGGGCGTCCTTCACCGACGCGCTGGCCGGTGTCCTCGACGACGCGGCCTACAACGGCGACGCGACCGCGACCGGCGGCGCGGTGACCCTCTCCGGATCGACCCTGACGTGGACCGGGGACCTGGCGCCCGGCGCGACCGCCACGGTCACCTACTCGGTCACGGTGAGCGCCCCCGACCCCGGGGACGCCCTGCTCACCGGTGCCGTCGTCTCGGCCGCGCGGGGAAGCACCTGCCCGGCCGGAAGCACGGACGTCAGGTGCTCGGTCACCGTCGCGGTCGCCCGGCTGGTCCTGTCGCAGGGCTACACCGCCTCCACCGCGATCCCGGGCTCGGTCATCCGCCTCAACGCCACCTTCACCAACACCGGGCAGGTCCCCCTCACGGGGATCCGGATCCTCAGCGCGACGGCGGGCACCGTCGACGACGCCATCCCCAACGGCGACCAGGCCGCCTCCTCGGGAACCCTCGTCCTCGACTCCAGCAAGATCACATGGACCGGGAACATCCCGGTCGGAGGCGTCGTCACGGTCACCGGCACCCTGACCGTGAAGAGTCCCGCCACCGGCGACAGGTCCGTCACCGGCACCCTGGTCTCCGACGCCCCCGGCAACAACTGCCCGGCCGGCGGCGGCGACCCCCGCTGTACGGCCCTGCTCACCGTCCTCGTCCCCGGCCTGACGATCACCAAGACCGCCGACAGCAGCGTCACCGTCCCGGGGAACACGGTCGGCTACACGGTCACGGTCACCAACTCGGGGCAGACGCCGTACACGGGGGCGACGTTCGCCGACGCGCTGGCCGGTGTGCTCGACGACGCGGTCTACAACGGGGACGCGGTCGCGAGCGCCGGCGCGGTGAGCCTCTCCGGGTCGACCCTGACGTGGACCGGGGACCTGGCGGTCGGTGCGACCGCCACGGTCACCTACTCGGTGACGGTGCGCGACCCCGACCCCGGCGACAAATCGCTCGTCGACACCGTCACCTCGACCAGCACCGGGAACAACTGCGCCGCGGCGAGCGGCGACCCGCGCTGTTCCGTGAGCGTCGGCGTGCTGACCCCGGCCCTGACGATCAGGAAGACGGCCGGCTCCGTGACGGCGGTCCCCGGCGCCACGGTCACCTACACGATCACGGCCACCAACACCGGGCAGACCGCCTACACGGGGGCGACGTTCACCGACGCGCTGGCCGACGTGCTCGACGACGCGACCTACAACGGGGACGCGGCCGCGAGCACCGGCGCGGTCTCCGTCACGGGCTCGGCCCTGACCTGGACGGGAAACCTGGCCGTCGGCGCGAGCGTCACCGTCACCTACTCGGTCACCGTCAACAACCCCGAGACCGGGAACCTGACGCTGACCGGCGCCGTCTCCTCGGCCACGAGGGGCAGCACCTGCCCGGCGGGCAGCACGGACACCCGTTGCACGGCCACCGTCAGGGTCGTCGAGGCGGCCACGCTGACGTTCGCCACGTCGGCGAGCGTGAACTCGGCGGTGCAGGGGGAGAGGGTCACCTACACGGTCACGGTCACCAACTCGGGGCTCACGCCGTACGTCGGCGCGACGTTCACCGAGGCGCTGGCCGGTGTGCTCGACGACGCGACCTACAACGGGGACGCGGCCGCGAGCACCGGCGCGGTCTCCCTCTCGGGCTCGAACCTGACCTGGACCGGTACCGTTCCGGCGAGCGGATCGGCCACCGTCACCTACTCGGTGACGGTGAACACCCCGGACACCGGCGACGGGATCCTCAGCGGCTCCCTGACGTCCACCTCGGTGGGCGGCAACTGTCCGGTGGGCGGCACCGACCCCCGCTGCGCCACCACGGTGACGGTCTCCAGGCTGAGGATCGTCAACTCCGCCGACACGGCGTCCGTCAAGCCGGGCGGCGTGGTCCGCCTCACCAGTGTGATCACCAACACCGGGACGACCCCGTACTACGGGATCGCCGTCGCCTTCGCGGGGGCCGACGTCGGCGACGACGCCCTCGGCAACGGGGACCAGACCGCCACCTCGGGATCCCTGTCCGTGGGGGCCACCGGGGTGGTGTGGACGGGAGACGTCCCCGTGGGCGGCAGCGTCACGGTGACCGGCACCGTCACCGTGCTGAACCCCGATCCGGGCAACCGGGTGCTGACCCTCTCCAGCACCTCCTCGGCGCCGGGGAACAACTGCCCCACGGGCGGCACCGACCCCGCCTGCGTGGCCACCGTCACGGTCGTGATCCCGCAGCTGACGATCACCAAGACCGCCGACCGGGTCGCGACGGTCCCGGGAGGGACGGTGAACTACACGGTCACGGCCACCAACAGCGGGCAGACCTCCTACACCGGTGCGACCGTCACCGACTCCCTGGCGGGAGTCCTGGACGACGCCGCCTACGCGGGGAACGCGACCGCCACCTCCGGCGCCGTCACCTACACGAACCCGGCACTGACCTGGACCGGAAACCTGGCCGTCGGCGCGAGCGTCACCATCACCTACTCGGTCACCGTGAACGACCCCGACACCGGGGACAAGCTGCTCGTCGACTCGGTCGTGTCGACCGCCGAGGGCAGCACCTGCCCGCCCGCCAGCGGCAACGCGGCGTGCACCGCGCAGACCGTCGTCCTCACCCGCGCGCTGACGATCGCGAAGACCGCGAACGTCGCGTCCGTCACGCCGGGCGGAACGGCCACCTACACGGTCACGGTCACCAACTCGGGACAGGTTCCCTACGCCGCGGCGACGTTCACCGACGCGCTGGCGGGAGTGCTGGACGACGCGGCCTACAACGGTGACGCGACCGCGAGCAGTGGCACGGTCACGTTCGCCGGAACCGGCCTGACCTGGACCGGTGGCCTCAACCCCGGCGGAACGGCCACCATCACCTACAGCGTCACCGCCGACACCCCCGGCACCGGAGACGGCAGGCTGACCGGCGTCATCACCTCGGCCACCCCCGGCAGCACCTGCCCGGCGGGCGGGAGCGATCCGCGCTGCACGGCGACGGTCCTGCTGTCGAGGCTGACGATCGCGCACTTCGCCGACGTGTCCACCACCACGCCGGGCGGGGTGGTGAACTACACGACCACGATGACCAACACCGGGCAGACCGACTACAAGGGCGCCGGCTTCGCGCTCGTCGGAGAGGGGACGAACGACGACGCGACGTACGAGGGCAACCTCGTCGCCACCTCGGGGAACATCGGCCTGAACGATCTGGGGCAGGGGGTGTGGACCGGCGACCTGGCGGTCGGCGCGACGGTGACCCTGGTGGGCTCGGTCAGGGTGAACGACCCCGACACCGGCGACAAGCTGCTGACCATCTCCGTCATCTCCTCCACCCCGGGCACCAACTGCCCGGTCGGCGGTACGGGCTCCGCCTGCTCCAGCCTGGTCACCGTGCTGACCCCGGCGCTGACCGTCGCCGTGGCCGCGAACACCGTCACGACCACGCCCGGCGGCACGGTCGGCTACACCGTCACCGTCACCAACACGGGCCAGACGCCGTACACCGGGGCCACGGTCACCGACGACTTGACACAGGTATTCAACGACGCCGTCTACAACGGTGACGCGACCGCGAGTGGCGGCACGGTCTCCGTCACCGGCTCGGCACTGACGTGGACCGGTGACCTGGCGGTCGGCGCGACCGTGACCATCGCCTACACCGTGACCGTCCGCGACCCCGACCTCGGGGACAAGGTGATGACCAACATGGTTCTGTCAGCGGTGCAGGGCAGTACCTGCCCGGCGGGCGGCGGCAACCCGGCGTGCACCACGGTGGTCACCGTGCTCGTCCCCGCACTGTCGATCGCCAAGGCCGCGAGCACCACCACGGCCACGCCCGGCGGCACGGTCGGCTACACGATCACGATCCAGAACACCGGGCAGACGGTCTACACCGGGGCGAACGTCACCGACGCGCTGGCCGGGGTGCTGGACGACGCGGTCTACAACGGGGACGCGGCCGCGACCGGCGGCACGGTCGCCTTCGACGGCGCGAACCTGACCTGGACCGGCGACCTCGCGATCGGCGCGACCGCGACCGTCACCTACACGGTGACCGTGCGCGACCCCGACCCCGGAGACAGGAGCCTCACCGCCGCCGTCACCTCCGGCGCCCAGGGCAGCACCTGCCCCGTGGGCGGCTCCAACCCCGCCTGCGCCTCCACGATCGCCGTCCTGATCCCCGCGCTGGCCGTCTCCACCGTCGCGGACCGGGCGACCGCCACCCCCGGCGACACCGTACGGTTCACGGTCACGATCGCCAACACGGGGCAGACGCCGTACACCGGGACGAGCGTCACCGACTCGCTGGCGCAGGTCCTGGACGACGCGACCTACGGCGGGAACGCCTCCGCCGACTCGGGCAGCGTGGCGCTCACCGGCTCCGACCTGACCTGGACCGGTGACCTGGCGGTCGGCGCGACCGTGACCGTCACCTACACGGTGACCGTGCGCGACCCCGACCCCGGAGACAAGACGATCAGGAGCGTCGTCACCTCGGCCGCCCCGGGCAGCACCTGCCCGGCGGGGAACACCAGCCCGCTCTGCGCCGCGGCCGTCACCGTCCTGATCCCCGCCCTGACCATCGCCAAGAGCGCCGGGGTGAGCACCACGACACCCGGCGGCACGGTCGGCCACACGATCACGGTCACCAACACCGGGCAGACGCCGTACACCGCGGCGACGTTCACCGACCTGCTGGCCGGAGCGCTCGACGACGCCGTCTACGGCGGCGACGCCGTCGCGAGCACCGGCACGGTCGCCTTCGACGGCGCCAACCTGACCTGGACCGGCGACCTCGCGGTCGGCGCGACCGCGACCGTCACCTACTCCGTCACGGTGAAGAACCCCGACACCGGAGACAAGGCCGTCTCCGGCACCGTGGTCTCGGCCACCCCGGGCAACACCTGCCCGGCGGGCGGCGGCGACCCGGCGTGCGCGACGCTCGTGCGCGTCCTGGTCCCGCAGCTGACGATCACCAAGGCCGCCGACACCGGCACCGTCGCCGCGGGCGGCACCGTCCACTACACGGTGACGCTCGTCAACACCGGTGAGACCCCCTACAGCGGCGCCACGTTCACCGACCCGCTGGCCGGGGTGCTGGACGACGCCGCCTACGACGGCGACGCCGTCGCGACCACCGGAACCGTCACCTACGCCGACGGCGCGCTGACCTGGGTCGGCGACCTCGCCCTCGGCGCCACCGCGACCGTCACCTACTCGGTCACCGCCTCCTACCCGGCCCTGGGCGACAGGCTCCTGACCGGCGCCGTGGTCTCGCCCTCCCCGGGCAGCACCTGCCCCGCGGGCGGGACCGACCCCCGCTGCGGCGTGACCGTCACCCTCCTCGTGCCCGCCCTCACCGTCACCCTGGCCGCGGACAACAGCGGGAACATCGTCGCCGGCGGTCGCGTCCAGTACACGATCACGGCGGTGAACACCGGTGAGGTGCCCTACGCCGCGGCCACGGTCACCGACCTGCTCGCCGGGGTGCTGGACGACGCCGACTACGACGGCGACGCGACCGCGACGAGCGGCGGCGTCTCCTTCGCCGGCTCCGACCTGACCTGGACCGGAGACCTGGCGGTCGGCGCGACCGTGGTCATCACCTTCACCGTCACCGTCAAGGACAGTGCCCCGGGCGGGGACGGGCTCCTCGACAACCGGGTCACCTCGGCGGCGCTCGGCGGTACCTGCCCGTCCGGAGGCACCGATCCCCGCTGCTCCGTCTCGACGTCCGTCACGGCGGTGAGCATCACCCTCACCGACCTGAGCGCCGACTTCACCCTGTCCGGGAGCCCGGACACGACCGTACGGCGCGACGAGGCGGTGACGATGACGGTCACCACGAACAGCCCGGACGGCTACTCCGTCACCGTGAAGGCGAGGTCCCCCGAACTCACCGCGACGCTCTCCGGGGAGAGGTTCGCCATCCCGATCGGCAACCTGCGGGTGCGCGAACACGGCGCGGCGGCCTTCTCGCCGCTCTCGCACAGCGCCTCGGTGCTCGTCCACGGCCAGTCCGGCCCGTCGGCGGCCGGAGGGGACGCCATCAGCAACGACTACGAGGCCGACATCCCGTTCGTCCCGGCGACGACCTACTCGGCGACGCTCGACTACGTCGCGACGACCAACTGACCCGCCACCGCCCGGGACGGCACCGCGCGCCCGTCCGCCACCCGTCCGGCACACCGAAACGGACAACGTGAAGGAGAAGCCATGGTAGGAACACCACCGGCCGGAACGCTCGGCGGCCCTTCCACCGGAACGTTCACCGGCACCCTCCCCAGGGTTCGCACCGGGACCGCGAGACGCGCCGTCGCGCTCTACGGGATCGGTGCGGCCATGACCGTGGCGCTCGCCACCCCCTCGGCGGCGGTGGCGGCGATGCCGGACCGGTCGTATCCGGCGGTGAAGCCGCACCCGGAGAGCGACGACGCCAAGCAGTCCGGTACCGGGCATGCCGGTACCGCCGACGCCGGGAACGGCGCCAAGAAGGCCGGCACGGTGGAGGCGGCGGGCCCCGTCCCCAAGCTCAGCATCGGCATCGACAACGGGCGGACGGCGGCCAGGGAGGGAGACCGGCTGACCTACACCGTCACCGTCCACAACATCGGCACGACCGACGCCCGCAGGCTCCGCCTCGCCCAGACCATGCCCCCGGGCCTGAAGTTCGTCTCGGCCGACGGCCACGGCACGGTCAGGAAGGGAGAGGTCGCCTGGACGGTGGACCTGCCCGCGGGTGAGGACGCCACCTTCCACACCACGGCACAGGTGCTGGCCACCCCGGAGGACCTGCTGCGCCTGGCGACCATCGCCTGCGCGAGCACCGGCGAGAACACCCGGCCCATCGTCTGCGCCGCCCACTCCGACCAACTGCCCGCGGGCGCGGCGGCGGCCGCCGCCCAGGAGGCCTCCCCGGCGTCGGGACGCCCCTGGTACCTCCCAGCGGGAGCGGCACTGCTGACCGCGGTGGCGTTCGGCGCCTGGGCCCTCGTACGCCGGGGGAAGCGGCCGTTCGGTCCGCGACAGCCGTCCTGACGGCCCCGCGAGGGACGTGCCGCCAGCCCCGCGAGGGACGTGCCGCGCCTCACTCATGAACGGGATCGGACGGCGTAGGCGCCCAGGGGACTCGGCGATCTCGGCGATGACGGGGACGGGCTCGGTAAGGCGTGCGCGCCCCTCTCAGCGAGGGGCGCACACGTCTCCGGTGGGGGTCACTCGTCGCCGGTGAGGGAGAAGCTCCGTAGGCGCTGGCCCGCCCAGACGACGGCGCCTACCGTGACGACCAGCAGGGCGGTGACGGCGAAGCCGATCGTGAGCTCGCTGGACAGGAACGGCGAGGAGGACACCTGGTCGGCGACCGTCTGGGCCCACTGCTGGATGGAGAACCTGCGGGCGCCGGGGACGAAGTTGCCGACCACCCCCTCCCAGATGAGGGCGTAGGCGATGCCGATCGTCACCGCGTGCCGGGTCAGCACGCCCAGCAGCATGAACAGCGCCGCGTAGGCGATGCCGCCGGCGAGGGCGCCGACGGCGAAGCCGTACGCGATCCCGGACTCCAGATTGATCAGCAGGTAGGCCGCGACGAAGGTCGGCACGGCGGCGAACAGGGCGAGCATCGAGGCGGCGACCAGGAACTTGGTCCGCGCGATGACCGGGCGGGAGATCGGCTTGGCCAGCAGGTGGACGACCGTGCCGTCGTCGATCTCGGGGGCGATCACGCCGGTTCCCGCGATCAGGCCGAGCAGGGGCAGTACGGCGCCGAGGGCGAACTTCTCCAGGAACTGGATCGTGAGCCGTTCGCTCACGCCGCTGAAGACGCGTATCAGTACGGCCATGCCGATCAGCAACACCGGCAGCAGGACCAGCAGCCAGATCCTTCTGCGGCCGAGCAGCGCGCGGTAGGAGATTCCGGCGATGACAGCGTTCATGGTCAGCTGCTCCTGTTGATCAGGTAGGAGAAGACGCTCTCCAGGTCTTCGTCGGCCGGGGAGATCTGCCAGACCCGCACGTCCGCGTCCCTGGCGACCCTGGGCAGCAGCCAGGTGAACCGCCGGAAGTCGACGGCCTGCACCTCAAGGCCCGTCTCCGTGAGCGAGACCGAACTGGAGGAGCCGTCGGCGATCAGTGCCGACGCCAGGCGCCGGTCGTCGCTGGAGCGGACCCGGAACACGTGGGGCCGGTCGGTCATCCTGCGGCGGATCTCGCGGAAGTCACCCGAGGCGGCGTGGCGCCCCGCGACCAGGACCTCGATGTGCTGGGCGACCCGCTCGACCTCCTCCAGGATGTGCGAGCTGAACAGGATGGTCTTGCCCGAGGCGCCCATGGTGCGGACCAGGTCCATCAGGTGCATGCGCTGGCGCGGGTCCATGCCGTTGAACGGCTCGTCGAGCAGGAGCACCTGCGGGTCGTGGACGAGCGCCGCGGCGACCTTGATCCGCTGACGCATGCCCTTGGAGTAGGTCTCGATCCTGCGCTCCCCGGCGGCCTCCATCTCGACCGTGGCGATCGCCTTGCGCGCCGAGTCCTCGGGGTCGGGCAGGTGGTGGAGCCTGGCGCTGGACAGCACGAACTGCCAGCCGGTGAGGAAGCCGTAGGCGGCCTCCCGCTCGGGGACCAGGCCGATCGAGCGGTAGATCTCGTGGTTGCGCCAGATCTTCACGCCGTCGAGGGTGACCGTGCCGCCCGAGGGGGCCAGGAAACCGGCCATCATGTGCAGCAGCGTGGACTTGCCGGCGCCGTTCGGCCCGAGCAGGCCGGTGACGCCGGGGCCGATGGTCATGGTGACGTCGTTGACGGCCACCACGTTGCCGTACCAGCGCGAGACCTGCGCCAGTTCGATGTTCATCGTGCGGCCGCCTTCCGGTAGCGCAGGATCAGGGCGGTCACGGACAGGGCGATCAGCGCGACCACGATCAGGTTCGCCACCACGACGCCCATCCCGCCGGGGTAGACGACGGGCGCGGAGGGGACGGCGCCGAAGAGCCCGACCTGCACCGCGGCTTCGACCAGGAAGAAGGGGTTGATCATCAGGGCCCACGCCGCGGCGGTCTCGTTGTTCACCGACTCCATCGTCGCCGCGACGACGGTCGAGACGGCCGAGGTGAGCAGGTAGAACGCGATGACCGAGGCCACTCCGAGGCCGCGCCTCGGGGTGAAGGAGGCGATCGCGACGCCGATGGAGGCCAGCAGCAGAGCGTAGACGACCGCCCCGGCCATGGCGGTCAGGTAGTCGCCGGTGTGGGCCGGGCCCGGCAGGTCGACGACCACCTCGCCGATGTAGAGCACGGTGAGCGGTACGGCCAGCAGCAGGAACATCGCCACGACCATCGCCGCGAGCTTCGCGCCGACGTAGTCCCACAGCGACACCGGGCGCGACAGGTAGAGCGGCAGCACCCGGAAACGCAGGTCGGGCGCCACGGTGTACGGCGACTGCGCGGCCAGGAAGATCGCCAGCACGGCCTGCATGGTGACGCCGTACTGGGTGTAGGTCATCACCTCCTGCTTGAGCAGGGCCATGACCGCGATGGAGACGACCGCGGGCAGCATCATGACGCCCACGAGCAGGAACGGGGCGATCTTCGCCCTGGCGGTGCGGCCGAGGCCGAACACCCCGCGAAGGCTGTGCACGACCAGCGCGGCGACGGCGTGGCCGCGGCCGAGCCGGGCCCCGTCGTAGTGGCGGTATCCGATGTCGTGGATGACACCTGTGGGCTCAGACATCGGCGGGCTCCCTGTCGGCGGGCACTCTGAAGACGTCCTCGATGCGCTGGCGCCCCTGCTCCATGCGGACCAGGCAGAGGTCGAGGTCGCAGACGGCGTCGCGGAGCGTGTCGAAGGTCTCCGGGCCGCGGACGTTGACCAGGAGCATCCGGCCGTGGTGGGTGACGTTCTCGCCCAGCTCGGTCAGGCGGGCGGCCAGCGTCTCCTGGCCCTCCTCCACCTCGACGGTGACGGTCTGGGTGGTCTGGGTGAAGTCGGCGATCGACGAGGAACGCAGCAGCTTGCCGCCGTCGATCACGATGACGTGGTCGCAGATCCGCTCCAGCTCTCCCAGCAGGTGGGAGGTGACCAGCACGCTGATGCCGAACTCGGTGCCGATCCTGCGGATCAGCGCCAGCATCTCGTCGCGGCCCTGGGGGTCCAGGCCGTTGGTCGGCTCGTCGAGGAAGACCAGGCGCGGGTCGTGCACCAGGGCCTGGGCGAGTTTGACCCGCTGTTTCATGCCGGTGGAGTAGCCGCCCATCACGCGGTAGCGCTCCTCGTAGAGGCCCACGTGACGCAGTACGTCGGCGGCGCGCTCCCTGGCGGCGGTGCGGGGCAGACCGGACATCTGTCCCATGTGCACGGTGAACTCGGTGGCGGACACGTCGGGGGGCAGGCAGTCGTGCTCGGGCATGTATCCCACGGTGCGGCGGATCTCGGCGCCCTGGGTCGTCACGTCCATGCCGAGCACCTGGGCGCTTCCGGCCGAAGGGGCGAGCAGGCCCAGCAGGATCTTGATGAGAGTGGACTTGCCCGCGCCGTTGGCGCCGACCAGGCCGGTGACGCCTGGACCGACGGTCACGGTGAGCTGGTCGAGTGCCGTTACCCGAGGAAAGCGTCTGGTTAGTCCCTCGGTGGCGAGGATAGTCATGCTCGGACCCTACCTACCGGGTGGTGGGAATTCCTCCACCACGCGAAGGAGGCGTGCATCGTCCGAAAGTCCGGTCTACCCGGGGGACGCCCCGCCGCCTCTGTGCTCTGGTTCGTGGTTTTCGGGTGGCGCCGGTACGGCGAGCGGTGGCGCGAACCTGTCCTGCCGGGAGCGCGCCGAACAACCGGCGGGTCATCCCGGCCGGTTGGACGGTTCGGCCGGGATGGGCCGGCTCGCCCGATTTTCGGAGAGCACTTCAGAGGCCCATCCCGTACGACAGTGAGCATCAACCCGGACCTTCCCGTCTTCACCGAATTCGGAAGACGGCAGGTTTCAAGAATCCCGGTTCGGTGGCAGATGCCGAACCGGCGCAGATCCATGGAGAAGGCCCGGGTATGAGGAATACAGCGAACTCCGCGGTTTTCGCTTATCGGCGGGTCATGGCGATATCGTGCACGATTTCGGAGAACCGGATGGCCTCCGGCCTTCGACCCGCGGATTCGCGCCCGGCGTCACGAAGGGGCGTGACTAGTACTTCGGGCTCCAGTTCTGATTACCTCCCCCGTTCGCCGCAAGGGTGTAAACGGCGCCGGCCCGGTTGCTGTCCAGCATCAGGCCTGTCGCCTTGTTCTTGAGTCTCCAGACGTGCCCGGGATTCTGTGAGGTGTACCAGGACTGATAGGGCCCCCCGTTGCACGGTAGGGTGTAAACCTTTCCAGCTCCGTTGCTGTCGAGGCAGCGCCCCGTGGCGGCGTCCTTGATGATGTCGGTCGTGGCCCAGAAGTCGTTTTTGAAGTTCCAGACCTGGTACTGTCCCCCGTTGCAGCCGATGGCGTAGACCTCTCCGGCGTGATTGCTGTCGAGGCACAGCCCGGTCTCCCAGTTGCGCAGGATCACCGTGTCGTCCGCGTGGGCCGGCGTGGCCATGAGGAGCGCGGACGTGGCCAGCGCGCCCGCGATTAACACGCGGCGGGCCTTCTGCTTCATCCCGCCTTGACGGGGCGCGTTTTCCGTGTTGAGCACGGTTTCTCCTCTGTGGTGTCGAGTTCGTTTCGCGAGACCAGTACGCCTGATACCGATCGGCTCGGCGGGGCAGATCTGTGAATCCGTTTTTCCTTACGGACCTCTGTTTTCCCGCACCGAACTTGAAACCAGTGTGTTGGTTTATGGCTGGGATGTCATTGACGGTTTCCGCAATGATTGTTGATGGTTTCTGCGCCGCCTCTTGGCAGGTGTGGAACGTGGGCGCCTTCGGGGGCGGGACCTGTCGTTCGCGTGCCCGCTGTGCGGTCGGTCGGTCATGACTTCACCGGGGCCCGCTCGCACGTCGCGCGGTAGTCGGCCGGGGAGATGCCGTAGGCGGCGCGGAAGGTGCGGCTGAAGTGGGCGTTGCTGGCGAAGCCCCAGCGGGCGGCGATGACGTGGATCGGGTGGGGGCGCAGGGCGGGGTCGGCCAGGTCGTGGCGGCAGCGTTCCAGACGGTGCCGGCGGATCCAGGAGGCCACGGTCAGGCCCTGGTCCTGGAAGAGCTGGTACAGGCGCCGGGCGGAGATCTGGTGGGCGGCGGCGATGGTCTCGGGGCCCAGCGCCGGATCGCCGAGGTTGTGCTGGATGAAGGCGTGGATGCGCCTTTGCAGCACCTGCTGGTGGGTCTCGGGTGGCAGGGCGGCGGCGTCGAGGTGGTGGGCGCACACGGCGGTGAACAGATCCACGGTGATGGCCGACAGGCGGGTGGCGTCGGCGGCGGTATAGCTGGAGGCGTGCCGCAGCAGTTCCTCCAGGTGACGGCGGAACAGGGCGCCGACGCCGTCGTGGGCGGGCAGGCGGGTGGAGGTGAGAGAGGCGAGTTTGCCGTCCGGCAGCGGCAGTGCGGCCTTGGGGATCTGCAGGACGATGCCGTCGAAGCTGCCGGTGCCGTCGGCGGTGATCTGGCCCTGAAAGGGGTGCGAACTATCGTAGAAAACCATTTCCCGAGGGCCCGCGGTGGTTTGCCTGCCGAACTGGGTGATCTGTTTGGCGCCGCGCAGGGAAAGCGACAGGCAGTACGTCTCGGGGGTGAAATACTGGAGCAGTGTGGAAATATGGCGCGACCGCAGGGACGGGGATCTCATCGAGTACACCTGCGTCGGGCCGAGGTCGAGCATGCGCAGGGTGGTGCGGAAGTCGCTCTCGTCATCACTGCACAGCAGGGTGGGTGTCAGGGGCGGGGGCGCCGTCTCCTGGCGCCAGGCGAACCGGTCGGGTGTGAGCGGCTCCTCGCCGCGGAAAACGGCCTCGATCATCGCCGGTTTCCCGCGACGCGTTCCGTACCTGCTGGAAAAGATGTTATCGGTCTCCCGTATTCGCTAATGCCCACGAAACAATCCTTTCGCGTCTTAGGGGGTGCGGGTTTTCCGTCACTGCTTAGACACGGATAGATGGTGGATTGTTCGGAGAGTCGGGTGGCGAAAACGAGCCCACCGCGGCCCGGCGTGCGTTCCAATGGCACTGGAAAGTCCGGTCGGTCCCGAGGAAAGGGGCCGGAGGAAAGGCCGGGGCGGTCGTTCAGGTGAGGCGGTCGTTCCGGTGCCCGCGAGATCCGAGGCGGCCGTTCCCGCGGGGTGGCAGCGGGAGCCGTACGCCGAATCTCGACCAGTAGGCCCGCTGGAGGAAGAGCGTCAGAGTTCCGGCGATGATCATGCCCGCGATGTTCACCGCGAGCTGGGCGACCGAGGCCGCCATGTCGCCCCAGCGGGCCAGGGACGCGGCGACCGCGAAGTATCCGGCGGCGGGAACGGTGGTGACCGAGATGAAGACGCCCACCAGGGCCGACGACTTGCCCGCGGTGACCGACAGCACCCCGGCCGCGCCCGCGAGCAGCGCCACGATGAACGACCACCTGTCGGGCTTGACGATGAACTCGATCTCCTCGTGCCCCGACAGGCTGGCCGGGGTGACCCAGCCGAGTCCCCTGGAGACCAGCGCGCAGGCGAAGGTGATCGCGATGGCGAGGGAGAAGCCGACGGCCAGGGCGCGCAGGGCCTGGCCGATCAGCCGCCCGTTGCGGCGCAGCAGGCCGAAGCAGATGGCCGCCACGGCGCCGAACTCCGGTCCGAGCACCATCGCGCCGACGATGAGGATCGGCGAGTCGACGATCACACCGATCGCCGCGATCTGCGTGGCGATCGCCAGGAACGTCAGGAACGCCCAGGTCAACCGGCAGTCGGCGGCGACGCGTCTGGCGAACTCCGCCCAGATCACGGCGTCCTCGCCCTCGCCCGGTGCCTCCTGCTCGGCGCGGTCGGCCGCGTCCGAGACGGACAGGTCGACCTGCTCGGCGGCGATGGAGCCCTCCGTGCGCAGCCCGAGGTGCTGGAGGTGCTCGATCACCTCGTTGGCGGCCTCCCGCGCGACGTCGAACTGGATCAGGTCGCCCTGGGGAGAGCGGGCCACGCCGGGCAGTACGACGAGATTGGTCACCCCGACGGCCTCGTCGAGCAACCGCAGCACGTCTTCGGTGCGTCCCGGCGGGCTGATCACGCGTAGATGCAGCACGGGCCAACCCTAGTGCGGTGGCCGCGTACCTTCTCAGCGTGGTCCGCCCCTCGACAGGGGGCGGTCACATCGACCTCGACGGAGGCAGGCCAGGGAGGGCGGGCCGTTCGGCGGGGGATGGAGCGGGCCGCAGTTCGTGCTCACCCACACCGCCCCCGGCACGCGGCGCCGGGCGTCCGGCCGCTCCGCGCCGAGAATTTCGGGACGGATCGCTTGAGGTCGCAGTAGGTGGAAGGTGCAGGGTCGAATCATGAACGACGCGACGGACCTTTACACGATCGGGCAACTGGCCCGGCGCACGGGACTCCAGACGCGCACGATCCGCTTCTGGTCCGACATCGGCGTCGTCCCGCCGGCTCTGAGGTCGAACGGGGGATATCGGCTCTACGACGCGGAGGCGATCGCACGGCTGAACCTCGTCCGGACCCTTCGCGATCTCGGGCTCGGTCTCGACGCCGTCCAGCGGATCCTGGAGAGGCGGGCCACGCTGAGCGAGGTGGCGGAAACACACGTCAAAGCGCTCGACGCCGAGATCCGCACCTTGAAGATACGCCGGTCCGTCCTGCTCCTCCTCGTCAAACGTGGCAGCACCGCCAAGGAGATCACATTGATGAACGCACTGGCCCGACTGTCGGCGCGGGAACGTCAGCAGATCATCGACGATTTCATCGGTCGCGCGTTCGCCGACGTCGTCGACGAGGACGCCGCGCTCGTCGCGGAATGGATGCGCGACATCCCGTCCGATCTCCCGGAAGACCCGACCTCCGAACAGGTCGACGCGTGGGTGGAACTGGCCGAGCTGGTCGCCGACGAGAGTTTCCAGCAGACGGTCCGGCGGATGGTCCTGAGCGGCGAGAAGGACAACCGCCTCGAATACGGCCTTGATCTCCGGCCCCTGGTCCTGGAGCACGCGGGCGGCGCACTGGCGCGCGCGATCGCGCCGGAGTCGGCGGAGGCGAGCGTGATTCTGGACCGGATCATTCCCTCCGGCCTTCCCGCGGAGGAGACCGCCTCCCTGATCACCTGGCTGGAGACGGTCGCGGAGCCCCGGGTGGAGCGGTACTGGCAGCTCTTGAGCATCCTCAAGGACCAGAAGCCGGCTCCGCCGGCGGTCCCGGCCTTCGAATGGCTGCTCACCGCACTGCGCGCACACCGCTGATCACGTCCCGCGCCTCTTTCGCACCCTCCACCTCAAGGCCGGACGCACTCGTCCATGAGATCAGAGGCGCTCGTACACGGATACGTGCCGGCGGCTCGCCGCGGTGAACGGGGTACGGTCCCAGTCGTCGTAGCGCTCCCGCAGCCGCATCCCGGCCAGCCGCGCCATCAGGTCCAGCTCGCTCGGCCAGCAGTACCGCAGCAGCAGCGGCCGCAACGTCGTACCCCGCGCGTCGAACGTGACCCGCTGGTAGGTGACGGTCTGCCCGACCGGATCGTGCAGCTGGAACTCCATGTCCACCGAGTTCTCGGCCAGGGCGCGGGTCGCGACCAACTGGTGGCGGTCGAACTCGGTCAGATCCTGGATGAAGCACTCGATGACGAACAGCCCGCCCGGTTCGAGGATCTTCGCGACGTTGCGGAAGCAGTCGATCTGGCGTTCCTGGCTCGTCAGGTTGAACAGCGTGTTGTACACCAGGTAGGCCAGCCGGAACGGGCCCGTCACCTCGACGTCGGCCATGTCGCCGACGACGGCGGGAATCGCCTCGCCGCCGGGCTTCGCGCGCATCCGCCCGACCATCGCGGCCGACCCCTCGATCCCCTCCACCGCGACCCCGCGCCGGGCGAGCGGCACCGCGACCCGGCCGGTGCCGATGGCCAGCTCCAGCACCCGCCCGCCGTCCGGGACGAGCCCGGCCAGGAACTCGACGGCGGGTGCCGGATCCAGAGGATGTCGCTCGTCGTATTCGTGCGCGTAACACTCGCCGAAGAACGCCGGATCACCGAATCCGCTCATGCCGCCCACCCAACCAACCCACCCCCGGTCCCCGCCACCGAATTTCCCCCGTACGGCCCCGCCCTGCCCATCCGGATCTTTTCGAGCCTTCAAGGCGAGAAGGAAGGTGCTTCCGAAGCGTGGAGAAATGGCGGAAAGGATAGGGAGACGTTGGTGGTTGGCGCAGTGACTTCAGTCCCGTCGCAGTGTCCATGTCATGGGGGTACCGGGCGTGGACACCCGTACAGTCTGCACACCAGGGCTCACGGAGACGGTGAACTCGTGCTGGGCGGGTTCACCGGCGTCGTGCCAGGCAAGGAGGGTCCGCTCGATCAGGTCCCAGAGCCGTACGGGGCCGTTCTGGATGACGGTCCAGTTGTCGCCTGCCGCACTCAGCCAGGCGTAGGAGCCCGTGGCATGATCGAACAGCAGCTCAGCGGATGGCTCGTTGCCGTCGGTGACCCGCATGTGACGGCTGGCGGTGGGGGCGGCGAGCTGGGCCAGGAACGCGCCCATCCAGTCGTTGAGGATGTCGGGACCGTACCGTGCCGGTTGTCGTTCACCGTCGCGGGCGGGCAGACCGCCGAGTGACGGGGCGGCGTGGGCGCGAGCGGGCATGAAGGAAACGGCTCCGGGCAGGAACCGGCCGTGGGCGTCGCCCTCTCCGCCGACCTCCAAGGTGACCATGCCGGACCCGTACAGCCAGCCAGACAGGGTGACCAGAATCCGGCCGCCCGCTCTGGTCTGGGCGAGCCAGGCGGCCGGAACTGCGCGAACCGAGCAGGTCGCGATGATCCGGTCATAGGGGGCACGTGCCGGACAGCCGTTCAGTCCGTCACCGATGACCAGGACGGGAGCGTATCCGACCGAGGTAAGCGCCTCGGCGGCCCGTGCTGCGACGGTTGGGTCGACCTCGACGGAGGTGACCAGGTCCGAGCCGAGGCGCTGGCACAGCAGGGCGGTGGAGTAGCCGGTTCCGGTGCCGACCTCCAGCACCCGGTCGCAGTCTTCGACCTCCAGATCTTCCAGCATCCTCACGACCAGGCCGGGCAGGGTGGAGGAGGAGGTCGGAGCCCCCTGCACCGGCTCGACGTCGTCGTGGTAGCGGCCGTCGAGCTGGGTCACCCAGGTCGTGTCCTCGTACGCCAGCTCCAGCCATCGCCGTCCGTCTCCGGCAGGTGTGATCGGCTCCCACAGGGTCCCGCCGGGATCGTCTCTGCGCCGGTAGACGCGGCCCCCCAGGAAGGGCTCCCGAGGAACCTGTTCCAGGGCGTGCCGCCACGGCGTGCTGCGCAGGCTCCCGTCCTCCCACAGGCGGTCGGCCAGGCGACGGCGCAGAGCAGCCGCAGCGGCGTCCATGTCGGTGTTCACGTGGCCGTCTCCAGCAGGTCCGCCAGGGCCGCCGTCATCGGCAGGCCCGTCTCCTCCTCCAGCCAGAGCCACTGGCCGGCGCTGTTGCACTCATAGAAATCGAGCGATCCATCGCCTTTAAGACCGAAGTCGAAGGCGCCGAACAACAACCCGAACTCTGCCAGATAGGCGCGGCAGGCATCGGCGATCCGGTCGGGAAGTTCGAAGACCGAATAGGTTACCTGGGCATAGTTTCGGCGGAAGTCGAGATTTGGGGAGTCAATGCGGACGGCGAAGCACGTGGTACCGATCACCGTGACACGTACGTCGGCTACTTTTTCCACGGTGGCGCTCTGGAACATGTGCGCGGTGACTGTGATTCGTTCGTCCAATTCGTCGGGATGCACGAGCTGAACCCACAGGGTCATCGCATTGCCGTCTTGGTGGTGAAAAGGGGTGATCCGCAATGGTTTGTAGACCACGGGACCGTGGTCGGCGGCGAATGCGCGTGCTTCGACGAGGCTGTTGGTCACGATTGTCGGTGGAACCTGAAAGCCAAGCCGTGCGGCGGCGGCCAGCTGTGCGGGCTTGTGATCGTGGCGCATGATCCGCCACGGATGGTTCACATATCGGCAGCCGGGCAGTGAGGCGAGTACGGTGCCCAAGCCGTACTGCGCCTGGGCCAGTGCGAAACGGCCGTCCTGCTCGTCCAGGCCAGGGGGCGGAGCGTGGCCGGAGGGGCGTCGGTAGTACACAGATCGGACTCGGTCCAGATCGAGGGTGCGTGATCCGGTCGACAGGGTGCCCGACAGTTCGCCTGGACCGTAGTGAGCGGCCAACTCGATTCCGCCGGTCAGGAAATCGCCCGGATCCAGGCGCATCACCCTGATGCCCCGGCGTCCCAGTTCGGCGATGACGGCGTCCGAGGTCGGGTCGTCCAGGCGGGTCAGGACCAGTACGGGCCGGTCGGTCATCAGTCGGGCACGTACTCGGTGACGGTGACGTCGTCGGGCGGTGTCGGCTCTGAGCCGTCGCCGCTGCCGGTCGCCTTGGAAGAGGACACCGCCCTGTTGGTACCGTGCTTACCCATTTTGACGGGTTGCCCGGCCTGGTCGAAGTAGCGGGTGATCTGGGTTTCGGGGTCCAGTTCCCGGATGGTGTAGCCGATCTCGACTAGTTCCTCGATCGGGGTCATACGGGAGAGGCCCCATGGACGCATCGGACTTATAGGACCGCTCATGATCGATTCCTTTCGTCGTGCGGGACGAGTTTCTTGTTGATCAACGCGGTAATGGTTCTTGTGGGTCTTTGTTGAGGAGTCGCCGCGACTTTCATCGTGTGCCCCAAGAGGGAAAATCGAAAGTCGCAGATTTTCGGTGTGGGCACGACTTCCTCTGTTTAATGTTTGTCCGGTTTTTGGGGTGTGCTGTGTCATTGTGAATGATGGACTATTTGGTCAATCGGGTGTATTTGGGGTGACGCGGGCGGGTCGGGTAACGACTCCGCCCGCCCGCGTCGCCGCACGGGTCCGTGCACCCCTCCTGTGTCCGGGCCCGTGCGGGTACGGCGGCGCGGCGGCGCCTGTGGGGAAGTACGGCCGCCGCGCCCGTTCATGGGGAGGCCGCCCTCAGGGGAGGCGGGGATCGCCCTGGGCAGGCACGAACGTCTCGCGCTGGGTGATCATGGCCGTCTCCGCCTCTCGCATCTGGGCTTCCAGGCCCTCCGGGGTGCGGTCGGAGACGATCAGCGGTTCGGGGACGGGCCAGGCGGCGATGGCGTGGAAGCGGCGGGTGCCGGTGCCGTACAGGACGGTCCACCTTGACCAGGCGAGGTCCAGTCGCTCGGCCTTGGCGCGGGCCTGGGCGTCCCACGGATGGCGGGGGACGGCGACGCGGGGCCGGTCGCCACGGTGCCGTCCCCGGGGCCGGGCGGAACGCCGCCGCATCACGGCGTCTCCTCTCCGGCAGCCGTCTCCTGCCGGTCTACCTCGGCCCGGAGGTCGTCGAAGGTGTCGGCGTCCACGGTTCTGAAGGGCGGATCTCCCCAGGCGGTGTCGTTGGGGAAGGGGCGCTCGCGACTGGCCCAGTAACGCCCGGCGTCGCTGCGAATCACCCGCCAGCCGGGAATCGCCGAGGCCGGTGCGGCGGATCTACGCTGTTCCACGGGTCAGGACCTCGTTTCCTGCTCAGGGGTCCGCCGCCGATGTTCGGTGCGGTGGGCCCGGTTTCAGGTCCTGAACCTATGTCGCCGTAAGTCGCCGAACGGATACGTTCTGTGTCTCCTGTGTCGGTCAGACCAGCAGCGCTATCTTGTCCGCGAGATCGCGCGCCCGGGTGCGCAATGACGCCGGACCCGATTCGACGAGTTCCAGCGTCATTCTGCGGGCGTGCCCGTTGTACCTGATCGTCTCGGACGCCGTTCGCTCGGCGAGCTCCAGCGTGCCGAGCACGGCGGTGTGGTCCCGTCGGATGTGGTGGGCGCGGGCCACCTCGATCAGGTGGCGGCCCCGGCGGGGCAGGGACGGGATCGGCGTGGACACCGCTCGGTCGGCCTGCCGCGCCGACTCGCCCCCCTGGCGCAACTCGACGGCGACCGTCACGGCGTGGGCCGCCATGATGACCTTCGAGAACGATGTCCACGGCTGGTAGTAGCCGTCAGGGAGACGATCGGCGATCCGGCCCGCTTCCTCCCAGCGATGCCACGCCTCTCCGATGTCGCCGGTACGGGCGGCGGTGAACGCCAGCTCGAAGTTCAGCGCTCCCCACATGGCCCGCAGATCCGCGCCCGCGTCGTCGGCGCGGGTGGCGATCAGGGGCATCACCTGCTCGTTGATCGCGCGAGCGGCCTCGAAGTCGCCGGTCTCGCGATGCGCCTGGACGAGGAACCACACGGCGCAGGACAGCGCGAGGGGGTCCTCCGACTCCCGGGCCGCCGTCAGCGCCCGGTCGGCGACCCTCCACACCAGGTCGGCCGCCGGTTGGTAGGCCAGGAACATCTGTGTCAGGCCGTACGTCTCGGCGAGCAGGGCGTTCGCGCGTCGCCGGGCGTCACCCCGGTACATCGCCGCCGCCAACCGGACGTCCTGGATCAGGTCCGGCAGAAGTCGGCCAAGCATGGTGCGGTGGTCGGGGGAGGAATGACGTGCGCGCCAGGCCGCGTCCAGCCGTCCGCGCAGGTGACCGAGCGGTTGCACGGTGCCGGTCGGCTGGAGGAGCGTGGCGTTGACGGCCTGCCGTACGGCGGTGAGCGCCGGATGGCCTGGACCGGTGAACATGCGCACGGGCATGGACTGGTCGCCGGTCAGCTCGGACAGGTCGCGCACCTGGAGCGCCTCGGCGAGTTGCAGCAGGATCGGCAGGCGTGGACTCTGCTGGAGGCGACCGCTCTCGACGGCTTTGAGCCACGACGTGGACTTGCCGACGAGTCCGGCGAGCACCTCGCGCGTCATGCCCCGGCGCTCGCGTAAATGTCTGACACGCTGCCCGACCGTCGGCGTCGGCTCGGTGGACTCGTTGACGTTCTCGCTCACGGGCCCCGCCTTTCTTGGCGATGTTGTGATTTCAGGTTATGGCGGAGGGCCTATCTTGTGCAGGGAGTCGATGACGAACGGCCGGAACTCCTGTACTACGGCGTTATTTGTGGTTTCCGATGAAAAGGGGATTTTGGCAATGTCGAATGAGGTGGGGCGGGGTTTTCGGGAGGCGTGGATCGCAGGGGTGAGAAAGCACTATCCGGGGGAGCCGAAACCCGGTTATGTCACCCCCTGGGAGGACACGCCCGACTGGGAGCGGCAGGCCGCTGCCGCCGTGTACGGGCAGGTGCGTGACTTCGTCGCGGTGAGCGGCGGCGGTACGGCAAAGCTCAGCCGCGAGCAGAAGGGCCGGTTCGTGGCGCTGTGCTGGATCGCGCAGATATACCGGCACTTTCCGGACCCGAAGCCGAGCTATGTCGCCGACTGGGACGAGCTGCCGGAGTGGCAGCGGCAGACGGACGCCGACATCTTCGAACGCATCGAGCGGGAGGCGTAGTCACCTGATTCGGCATGCCGGAAGCGCCTTTCCCATTCCCCCGGGGAAGGCGCTTCACTCTGTCGGCCCTGTCGGAGTACCCGGAGAAGATACCGAGGAGTCGGCGGACCCTTCGCCGGAGACGAAGCCGTCCGGTCGTACGGCGCAGCCGGACGGTCAGCGGGAAGCGGAGTGCTCCTTGAGCAGGGAATCCCTGTCCTCTGGCCGGAAGCCGTGGACGGTGAAGTCCGGTGCGGGGCCACCGGCCTTCACCACCTGGTCAGCCGGAGGGGGAACGACACCGGCGGTGCCCCAGCCGGTCAGGCGGACGTCGGTGACGGTGGAGATGTAGTAGTCGATCTGCTTGACGAACGGCTCGGTCCACGAACTCCATGCCCTGCGGACAAGATGGTCCTCGCCGATCCAGAGCCGCCACGAAACCACGATCTCCAGGTCTTTCGCGGTGGGTTTCTCGCCGAAGACGAGGCGGAATCCGGGATAGGCCCCGCGCAGCTCAGCGAAGGTGATCTTTCCCTCGTACAGCGTGGTGCGGGTGCCGTCGTAGACGCCCCCGGGACGCCTCACCGAGGTGGTGGCGAGCACGGCCCGCAGCGTGGCGGGATCGGTCAGTCTGATCCGTCCCGTGTCCACCTCGGGTTTGCTCTCTTCGTCCTCGAAGAGGACCCATTCCTTCCCGGCGGGCAGAGGCGGCACCAGCCACCCCGACATGTAGCTGCGGCCGGGGAAAGAGATGAAGCGCAGGAATTCGCCAGGCCCGGAGTAGCTGTCCCGGCTGGTCACATCGCTGGCCGTGACCTTCCCTCCGCCGAACTCAGCGGCACCCTTCCTGCGGAAGGTCCCCTTCGTCTTGTCTCTGGTCATCCCTGAAGGAATGTTGCTCAGATCCTCGACCGTGTTGACGATGACGTTCGAGAACCTCACTCCGCCGTGTCCGGCCATCTGGCGCCTGAGCGCGTTCACCGGGTCCGCCGGAGCGGTCTGAGCGGTCTGGGCGTTCGCGCCGCCGTCGAACCCGGCGACCAGGGCCGACGCGGTCAAGGCTACGGCCAGCGCGGCGATCGGCCATCTCATCGGGGGTCTCCTGTGCTTCTGCCGTACCCGGGGACTGCCGGGATGCTCGCAGACCAAGATCTCGGGCTTGTCACGGGGTGCCACGCCGCGTCCGTGGACGCGGCGCGGGAGTTTTCCAATCGGGCGGCCTGTCGGCCAGGGGATGTATGGACAGGACCGCTACGCTCCACACCCTTCCAGGAATCCAGAAGGATCTTCGCGGGCTGATCTTTCGGGAAATCCGTGAACTAGCGTCCAAGGCGTAGGTCATCCACACCGTGGAAAGGTCTGAACGTGCGTAAGTCACGCATCGCTCCACTGGTGGTCGTCGCCGTCACGTTGGCCGCCACCGGCCTGGCCGTGACGGTGCCCGTGCTCCCGGCCTCGGCCGCGCGCGTGGACGCCACCTGTGGCGACAACGCCGACGACGCGAGGGTCATTCAGGCGGCGATCGACTCCTCCAAGGAGGGGGACGAGGTCGTCTTCAAGGGACCCTGCCTGATCAACGCGACCATCACCCTGCGCGACCGCCGTACCTATCGAGGCGACTCGAAGGCCGGCGCCCTGATCAAACAGGCGGACGGTGCCAACCTGCCCGCCATGCTCGCCTCCGAGACCTGGGTCGACGACAAGCCGTACAGCTCCGACACCGTCCGCATCGAGCGCCTCACCCTGGACGGCAACCGGGACAACAACACCGGGACCGTCGGGCTCATGTTGCGGTCGTGGAACAGCCGGATCTACGACGTGGACATCTTCGGCGCCCCCTCGGACGGCATCCGCCTCAGCAACCCGTCCAAGAACGGCACCCTGCTGCAGAACACCATGGTGAACAGCGTCATCAGCGACATCTACATCGAGGCGTCCGGTGGTGCGGGCATCAAGGTGGTCGATCCGGGCAACTCCATCACCGACTGGACGCTGCAGCGCTCCTGGATCGCCTTCAGCGGTACGAGCGCCATCGAGTCGGACAACGCCGCGGGCTGGGTGATGAGCGAGCTTCACCTGTACGGGGTGCCCAAGCACGCGATCGACGCCCATCGGTGCTTCGGCACGTCCATACAGAACAACTACATCGAGGACTTCGGCGGCGAGGGGGCGGCGGGCCAGACCTATTTCGGCATCCGCTGCGACCTCCAGGGCGAGGCCAGCAGCACGATAACCGGCAACCGGATCCACAACTTCGCCCCTCCGGCAGCGGAGAAGGCAGGTGCGCGCAGGTCGCGGCAGCTCGGCACCGCGCCGCTGGAACGGCACCGCTCGTTCACCACGGCGCTGCCCGCAGGCGGCAAGTACGTCTACCTCGCCCTCGACGGCGTGAACTACGGGACCGGCCACGCCTCGGTCACCGGCAACACCGTGCTCGGCCGCGGCACCAAGCAGGAGACGGGCCTTCTTTACAGCAAGGCGGACGGCGAATCGATGTCCATCGCCTCGACCGGCAACCTGGTCGACAACGTCGGAACGCCGCGAGCCACCGGCCGCGGCGTCAAGATCACCAAGGGCTACTGACCTCGGGCCCACCGGTGGCGACGACGCGGGCGGGCCGGGCGACGACTCCGCCCGTCCGCGTCGCCGTACGGGCCCGTGCATTCCTCTCTCCGGCGGAGGCGCCTGACGGGGCCGGTCCGGCTGGAAACGTTCACCGGTCGTGAGGCCCGGGTCATGAGGCGCGCAAGGTGGGGCGGCGGGCCCAGGTGATCCATCGCCACAGCCACTCGATCGGTCCCTGGCGGTAGCGGTTGAGCCAGAGCGTGGACCACGTCCACTGGACGGCGAGGATGATGCCCGCGATCGTCAGGACCGTGGCCGTGGACCACTCATGCGGGACCCCGCCCACCAGCCGGGCGGCGGCCAGGACGAGCACGGTGGCGGTCAGGTAGTTGGTCAGCGCCATCCGCCCCAGCGGCGCGAAGACGGTCTCCAGTACGGGCCGCAGCGGCGTCCTGAGCAGCACGAGCATCCCGCAGACGTACGCGCCCGCGATCAGCAGACCCGCCAGTGTCAGAGTGAGGGTGAGCCGCACCTCCCCGACCTGCAGCCACACCACGGGTACCGCGAGTACGGCGAGGAGGAGGCCGAGCGTCGCGGGAACCCGGGTGGAGCGCTCGATCCGGTCGGTCACCCCGTACCGGGTCAGCGCGGAGCCCAGCAGGAAAAGCCCCGGCACCAGCGAGAACGGCCCGGCGGCCAGGGCAAGCGCCCCGGCGAGGAGCACGACCGCGAGCCCCGCCACCGCCCACCGGGGCAACCAGGTCGAGGGCAGCAGCACCACCAGCCCGACGAGGGCGTAGACGGCCAGGATGTCGCCCTCCCAGAGCAGCAGATGGTGCGCCAGCCCCATCGCGAGCAGGGCCAGCAGCCTGCGCGTCAGCAGGAGCCGAGGCCGGGCGGTTCGCTCCCCGGCCGAGTTCAGCAACAGCGAGAACCCGACGCCGAACAGCAGCGAGAAGATCGGATAGAAGCGCTGGTCGACGAACAGGCCTGGCCAGGCGTCCGCGGGACTCGCCTGCCCTTCCAAGACGACCGTCCTGCCCGCGTTGGCGATCGGCTGGACGTTGGCCAGCAGGATCCCGCACAGCGCGAACCCGCGGATCACGTCCAGCGCCGCGATCCGCGGGCGTCGTTGACGAAGTTCGTGTGACATGGGGCCCCATCCTGCGAGCGCGACCCGCTCGTCACATCGGCGGAAAGCAGGGGCGGAACAGTACTTTCGGCCGGTACCGGCCATGCGGTACCCCTCCTAGCCTGGGACACCGTGCAGGCTCCCGATCGGCTCAAGGCGCCGGCCGACGTCGGGCTCGGCATCGTGTTCGCGGCGGCCGTCGCCTTCCAGGCGTACCGGATCGCCGACAGCTGGGGCGCGGGTCATTGGCCGTTCGGCGCGCTCGCCGGCGCGTCGGTGTGCGCGTTCGCCCTGCTCCGCCGCCGCGACCCGTTCTGGACCACCGTCGCGGGCCTGACCGTGGCGGCGCTCGCCGTTCTCACCGCCCGGCTCGTCCAGCTGCCCGCCGAACCCGGCCCCGCCGCGTCCCTTGGTCTGGCGGTGCTCGCCGGCTCCGCGGCCAGGACACTCCCCGCCCGTACGGCCTGCGGCCTCGCCGTCGCGGGACTGGCCGTGGTGGCGGGCGGTCTGCTGGCCCACCCCGGCTCGGCCGTACCGGTGCTGGGCGGCCTGGCCTGGCTCGCCGCCCTGGCGATCGGGCTGACCTCCCGGCTGTTCGCCGCCCGCCACCGCGCCGTCGCCCGGCGGGTACGGCGTGCCGAACGGCTTGAGCTGGCCAGGGAACTGCACGACGTCGCCGCCCACCACATCACCAGCATCGTGCTCCAGGCCCAGGCCGCCCGGCTCGTCACCCGTAAGCACCCGGAGCGGACGGCGGGCTCCCTCGCCGGCATCGAGGCTGCGGGCTCCGAGGTCCTGGCCGCCACCCGCCGCGTGGTCGGTCTCCTGCGTGACGGCGCTCCCGTCCCCGCCGGTCACGAACGGCTCGATGAGCTGGTCGAGGGCTTCGAGAGCCATGTGGGGCGGATACGCCTCCGGCTGGAGGCCGAGCCGTCCGGCTGGCCGCCCGAGGTGAGCGGCACTGTGTACCGGGTCGTACGGGAGTCGCTGACCAACGTCGCCCGGCACGCCCGGCACGCCGGCGCGGTCACCGTCGACATCACCCAGGACGAGCGGGCCGTCACGGTCGAGGTCGCGGACGACGCCCCACGGGTGCCCGCCCGCCGTCGTCGTCGCGCCGGGTACGGCCTCACCGGGATGCGCGAGCGCCTCGAAGCCCTCGGCGGCACCCTGACCGCCGGTCCCCGCCCCGGATCCGGCTGGTCCGTCCGTGCCACCGTTCCCACCGGCGAACGCCGATGACGCCGCCCGCGCTCTCACGGAGGCGCCGATGACCATCCGGGTGCTGCTGGCCGACGACCAGGCGATGGTCCGGGCCAGTCTGCGGATCATCCTCGAGGACCAGCCCGGCATCACCGTGGTCGCCGAGGCGCGCGACGGTGTCGAGGCGATTGAGCAGGCCCGCAGGACACGCCCGGACGTGTGCCTCGTGGACATCCAGATGCCCCGCCTCGACGGGATCGAGGTGGCCCGCGCGCTGGCCGAGGCCCCGCCCAGGGTGGTCATGGTCACCACGTTCGACCTGGACGAGTACGTCTACGGCGCGTTGCGCTGCGGCGCGGCGGGGTTCGTGCTGAAGGACGCCGGTCCGTCCCTGCTGGTCGAGGCGGTGCGGGCCGCGTACGCGGGGGACGCGCTCGTCTCACCGTCGATCACACTGCGGCTGCTGCGTCACCTCGCCGCCCACGGAACCCGGGCCACGACCCGTGTACCCTCCGCGCGTTCCCTGACCGCGCGGGAGATCGAGGTCGTCCAGGCGATCGCCAGGGGGCACACCAACCAGGAGATCGCCGACGAGCTGTTCATCACGCTGAGCACGGTCAAGGGGCACGTGTCGGGGATCCAGGCCAAGCTCGGCGTACGCAACCGGGTAGGGATCTTGGCCTGGGCCTGGGAGAACCACATGATGGACCCGGAATGACGTTCTCCGGTGTCAGAGGCGACTACCGGAAACGTGGTGCGCGGCAAGGACCCGTCGGCCGCCGCCCTCATCCTCAGGGAGCGATCAGAACCGGAGTCCCCAGAGGCATTCCCGCCAGCACCTTGAGAGCGCGAGCAGGCACCCTGACGCAGCCGTGCGTGACCGCCTTGCCGAACACCTTCCGGTCCGGCCAGCCGTGGAAGGCGACCGTTCCGGGACCGCCGCCGAAGGTGTCGAGCGTCGGCGAGTGCGTGCCGAGCGGCAGGATCAACGGGCTGTAGGTCTTCTCCTTCGGCGACATCAGGGCCAGCAGGAAGGTCCTGCCCGTCGGGGTGGGCGTCTCAGGGCCGCCGACGGCCACCGTCCAGGTGCCGAGCTTCTTGCTCGCGTTCATCACGGTCAGCTGCTTGGCGCCCAGCTTCACGATGGCGCGGTAGCGGCTGCGCGCCTTCTTCAGGCCCTTGGCCTTGATCCAGCCGGTCACGTGGTTGGGCTTGCTGGGCAGGAGCACGCGGTACCAGCCCTTGCGCGTCTCCACTACCGGTACCCAGGTCTGGCTGCCGAGCTGCTTCGCCGGGAGGGTGGCCGCGGGCTTGCCGCCGGGCAGGGCGTAGACGGCCACCGTGCGTGCGGGGTGGACCACTACGCCGCTCAGCTTGCCGTACGTGTCGGTGTCCTGCGGGAGGCCGCTCAACTCCGTGAACGTGGTGGCCTCGGGGAGCGCGGTCGCCGTGACCGAGGCGCCGGCGGCGAGGGTGACGGGCGACGCGGCGACGCCGGCGGGGGTCGAGGCGACGAGGCTCATGGCGACGAGCGCGGTGCCGATGAGTCGGCGGGGGGCGTCAAGCGGCACGATCGGCTCCTGAGGTTCTATGACACATGCGACACGAACGCGTAACCATCTGGCCCCGCTGGATAACGGTTTGGAACGTTTGAAGGCCTCTGGCCAGCGAATGTGACATTTTTACACAAATGAGCCTAGTGAGGCTCAAGCTCTCTCATACACCTCGAGGTGCGGTCGTGACACCCCCCAGACTCCCTTCAATCCGTCGCTGGGCAGCGGCGATGCTCATGCTCGCGGTGGCAGCGCTCGCGGTGCTCACCATCTCCAATACGGCCTCGGCTGGAGCGGTCCAGAGGAAGGCGCCCGGCGACAACGGTGACGTCAAGGTCCACAAGTGGACGACGCCGGAGGACGACCAGCGCAACGAGCCGAAGGTCTGCGTGTTCTATCTGGTCGGGTTCAACTTCGACGCGGTCGAGAAGGTGAGCTGGGAGATCAAGTCCTGGCCGCCCACGGGCGACAAGACCACGGTGAAGAGCGGCGCCCTCGTGCTCGATGGGAACGGGCATGGCCGTACCGTCGACATGACCCTGCCGAACGGGCACTACAAGCTGTTCTGGACCTTCGCGGGGGAGCACGGCGCGGCCAAGCAGAAGGTGTTCTGGGTCGAGTGTGAGCCCACCCCGACCCCGACCCCGAGCAGCACCCCGACTTCGACGCCCACGCCGACGCCGAGTAACACCCCGACTTCGACGCCGACCTCCACTCCCACTCCCACGCCGACTTCGACGCCCACGCCGACGCCGAGCAGCACCCCGACTTCGACCCCGACTTCGACGCCGACGGTGACCCCCACTCCCACGCGGACGCCCACCTCGAAGCCGACGCGGACGCCCACTTCGAAGCCGACGCCGACCCCCACGCCGACCCCCACGGTGACCCCCACCCACCCCGGTAAGGATGATCACGGGTCGGTGATCCACGACTGGACCAAGTGGGACGAGAACATCACGCAGACGCAGGGCGAGCCCACGCCCAAGCCCGCCCCCACCCCGACGCCGGTGAAGACCAACGTCCCGGTCACCGGCTGACAAGCGACACCGAACAACGGAGGGCCCGGATCAGCGCGATCCGGGCCCTCCGTCTTCTTCTCGGCTCCAGGCGAGATGCGCGGCGGATCCACGAGCATCCCCCCACGTCGCGAAGGAACAACGAACCGAGCTCGCCGCCGATGATCCGGTGATCGAAGGACGGTGCCGGTGTGGTCACCTTCCATGACGCGCCGGCTGTCCTTGCGCCTTCGGGGGTCACATCGGTGAGAGAGACCGGTCTACCGGGCTCCCCGGTGTCAGATGCGGCGGAGCCGTACGCGGCGGACGGAGTGGTTGGCGCCCTTGTGCAGCACCAGGCCGGCGCGGCCCCGGGTGGGGGCGATGTTCTCCAGCAGGTTGCGCTCGTTGATGTCGCGCCAGACGTCCTTGGCGAACGCGGTCGCCTCCTCGTAGGACATCTCGGCGAGGTGCCTGAAGTAGGACTTGGGGTCCTCGAAGGCCGTACGGCGCAGCTTGTGGAAACGGTCGATGTACCAGTCACGGATGTGCTCGACCTTGGCGTCCACGTAGATGGAGAAGTCGAAGTAGTCGTTGACCGCGAGGGCGGTCGGCGGGGCGGGTTGCAGGACGTTGAGGCCCTCGACGATGAGGATGTCGGGCCGGTGCACGGTCTGGGCCGCGCCGGGCACGATGTCGTATTCGAGGTGGCTGTAGACCGGGGCGCTGACCTCGGGCAGACCGGCTTTGACGTCGGCGACGAACCTCACCAGGGCCCGCCGGTCGTAGCTCTCCGGGAAGCCCTTCCTGTGCATGATGTCCCGCTCGGCGAGGACCGCGTTCGGGTACAGGAAGCTGTCGGTGGTGATGAGCTCGACACTGGGGTGCTCGGGCCACCGGGCCAGCAGGGTGTGCAGGAGCCTGGCGGTGGTCGACTTGCCGACCGCGACGCTTCCGGCGATGCCCAGGATGTACGGCGAGGGCCGCTGCCCCGCGCCGAGGAAGGTGTTGACGGCCGCGCCGCGCTGCCTGGCCCCGGTGAAGTGCAGGTTGAGCAGCCGGGTGAGCGGCAGGTAGATGTCCGTGACCTCGGCCAGGTCGATCGGATCGTCGACGCCGCGCAACTCCTCCAGCTCGTCCTCGGTGAGCGTCAGTGGCGTGTTCTTACGGAGTTCGCCCCACTGCGCCCGGCTCAGCTCGACGTACGGCGTCGCGTCCCAACCGTTGGCCATAGTCCCGAAGCCTACTGATCGGTCAAAAGTGCCTCTCGGTGGGGACGGCTTTGTCCGATGCCCGGCAGGATCCCTGAGCGTCAGGGCAGGTTCTCCCTAGGCTCGTTGCTCGGTTTTTCCCATGGACAAGAGGGGGTTCCATGTGCGGCATCGTGGGATATGTCGGCAGACGGCAGGCCGTCGACGTGGTCGTCGAGGGGCTGGGGCGGCTGGAGTACCGGGGCTATGACTCCTCGGGGATCGCGCTCGTCGGGACCGACGGGGAGCTCACCGTGGAGAAGCGGGCGGGCAAGCTGGTCAACCTGCGTTCCATGCTGGCCGAACGGCCCGCGCCCCCCGCGACGACCGGGATCGGGCACACCCGGTGGGCCACCCACGGCGCGCCGACCGATCGCAACGCCCATCCGCACACCGACTGCTACGACCGGATCGCGGTCATCCACAACGGCATCATCGAGAACTTCGCCGAGTTGCGGGCCGAACTGGAGAACAACGGGCACAAGATCGACTCGGACACCGACACCGAGGTGGTGGCGCACCTGCTGGAGGAGTCGGCGGAGCTGGGACTGGCCGAGGCGATGCGCCGGACGTGCAGGCGTCTGCAGGGGGCGTTCACGCTGCTGGCCGTCTCGGTGGACGAGCCGGACACGGTGGTCGGCGCCCGGCGCAACTCGCCGCTGGTGGTCGGGCGGGGAGAGGGGGAGAACTTCCTCGGCTCCGATGTGGCGGCCTTCATCGCCTACACGCGGGAGGCGATCGAGCTCGGCCAGGACCAGGTGGTCAGGCTACGGGCGTCGGAGATCACGATCACCGACTTCGACGGCGCTCCCGCCCCGACGCGTAACTACCACGTGAACTGGGACGCCTCGGCGGCGGAGAAGGGCGGCTACGACCACTTCATGCTCAAGGAGATCGCCGAGCAGCCGCGCGCGGTCGCGGACACGCTGCTCGGCAGGGTCGGGGCCGATGGGCTGCTGACGCTGGACGAGATGCGGCTGTCCGACCAGGAACTGCGGGATATCAATAAGATCATCGTGGTCGCGTGCGGTACCTCCTATCACGCTGGACTCATCGCGAAATATGCCATCGAGCATTGGGCGGGTATCCCGTGCGAGGTCGAGCTGGCCAGTGAGTTCCGCTATCGGGACCCGATCCTCACCCTCGACACGCTGATCGTCGTGATCAGCCAGTCCGGTGAGACGATGGACACGCTGATGGCCGTACGGCACGCCCGCGAGCAACGCTCCCGGGTGCTGGCCATCTGCAACGTGAACGGCTCCACGATCCCGCGCGAATCCGACGCCGTCCTCTACACCCACGCGGGGCCGGAGATCGCCGTCGCCTCGACGAAGGCGTTCCTCACCCAGCTGGTGGCCTGCTATCTCGTGGCGCTCTATCTCGCCCAGGTCAGGGGGACCAAGTTCGGCGACGAGATCTCCCAGATCATCGCCGGGCTGTGGGAGATGCCGTCGCGGATCGAGGAGGTGCTCCAGACGATGGAGCCCGTCCGTGAGCTGGCCCGCTCGCTGGCCGGTGAGCGCTGCGTGCTCTTCCTCGGCCGCCACGTGGGCTTCCCCGTCGCGCTCGAAGGGGCGCTGAAGCTCAAGGAGCTGGCCTACATGCACGCCGAGGGGTTCGCGGCCGGGGAGCTCAAACACGGTCCGATCGCTCTGATCGAGACGGGACTCCCCGTCGTGGTCGTGGTGCCGTCGCCCACGGGCCAGCGGGTGACCCACGAGAAGATCGTCTCCAACATCCAGGAGATCCGGGCGAGGGGGGCCAAGACCGTCGTCGTCGCCGAGGAGGGCGACACCGCGGTCGAGCGTTACGCCGACACGCTGATTCGCGTTCCCGCGGTGCCGACCCTGCTCCAGCCGCTGGTCGCCACGGTGCCGCTGCAGGTGTTCGCCTGTGAGCTGGCAACGGCCAAGGGGCACGACGTCGACCAGCCGCGCAACCTGGCCAAGTCGGTCACGGTGGAGTAGGGAGCGTCTCGTCGGAGGAGGGGGACGAGGGAGAGGACGTGGTGGGAGCGGGGACGGTGCCGGGAACGGAAACGGGGGCGGGGTCTTGGGCGGGACCGGGGCCTTGGGTGTGTCCGGGATCCTGGGTGTGTCCGGGATCCTGGGCGTGTTCGGGGTCCTCGGTGGGGGCGGAGCCGGGATCGGGGCCGGGATCGGAGGTGGAGGCTTGACCGGGGGAAGCCGGGGGAGAGGGAGTGCCCACGGTGATCGCCCACGCTCTGGTGCCCACGATGAAAGCCCCGATCCACAGGACCGGGGTCAGGACGTAAAGCGCCAGATCCACCCCTTCCGGCACGGGACCCATGGTCCACCAGTAGCAGTTGTAGGCGGAGACCAGACTGCCGGTGGCCAGCACGTGGGCGGATCGGGACCTGGTGGCGAGCACCGCCGCGACGGCGTCCGCGGGGACGGCGGGAATGGGCCGCGAGCGGAGCGAACGGATCAGCAACAGTGAGCCGATCGACACCGCGACGCTCAGGATGGTCGAGGAGACGTCCACGAACACCTCGCCGGGTACGCCCCGGGACAGGACGCCGCCGAGCTTGGCCATCAGGCTCAGTACGCTCAGCGCGACCCCGGCGTACAGGAATCGGGTGGCGAGCGGGGACAGGAGCCGTGGCCGCGAACCGGTCCGCGCGCCGGGGCCGGTCGGATGGCGGGCGCCGAGCACCAGTTCGGCGCCCAGCACGCCCAGGAACCAGCCGGTGAACGGGTCGAGCAGGGCGTACACCAGCTGCGGCCCGGCTATCTCCGGGAAGTAGAAAAGGGCATAGGGGAAGGCGATCCCGGCCGCCAGTCCCGCCGACCGCCACATCCGGGTGAGCCGTAGGTAGTGCCGGACGAACGGCTCGCCCGCCGGAGTGATCGACAACGCCTGGCGCCGAGCGAACGGGGCGAGACGGTGCGGATGAACCTCGCCGGACCAGCACAGGGCCGCGACGACCGTCAGCACGACGGCGATGGCTAATGTGACCAAGTTCACATCCTGTGGCGGGGAGGGATCTTGGAGCCACCCTAGCTGCTCTGTTTCCCGCCGCGGGGCGCGATTCCACAGCCTGTGGATAACGTCTATGGATTGCCGGGGCATAAAAGAGGGAAGAGGGCCGACCGGTCAGATGGGGCGATCGGTCGCCGATGAGATGCGCCCTGCCGGGGCTGAGTGTATGGGCATCACGGGCGGCCGGACACGGTGCCATGGGCGGCCGATCACGGTGTCCTGGGCGGCCCGATCACGGTGTCCTGGGCGGCCCGGACACGGTGTCGTGGGCGGCCCGGACACGGCGGGGTCTGCGGCGCGCCGATGTTCCGCGGTGAAGAGGTGTGGTCATCGCAACTAACCTGAAGCCGTGATCGTGGGTATCGGGGTCGACGTTGTGGACGTGGCCCGGTTCGAGGCGACGCTGGAACGGACCCCCGCACTGCGGGCCCGGCTGTTCACCGAGGCTGAGCGTGGGCTGGCCGTACGGTCCCTGGCGGCGCGGTTCGCGGCGAAAGAGGCCGTCGCCAAGGCACTCGGCGCGCCTCCCGGGCTGGCCCATCTCGACGCCGAGGTGCGCACCGGCGAGTACGGCAGGCCCGAGCTGCACGTCAGCGGCCGGGTCGCCGAGGTCGCCGCGACACTTGGCGTGACCCGGTGGCACGTGTCGCTGACACACGACGGAGGCGTGGCCGTCGCCTACGTGATCGCCGAAAGCTGATCCCACAGCTGTGATCGCGAACCTCTGCTGTGAAGGGGCGTCCGTGCAGCGGTGATCGTGGGTGTTGGGCGTTTGGTGGGGTGGGTGCCGGTGGTTTTCGGGGTGCGCGCCGTTCGTGGGCGCCGATGAGGTCTGTGTCACCGCTCGCCGTACCGGCGCCGTGGAAGGACAGGCACGGGCGGTGGTGTGGGTGGTGGCGTTGAGGTTGCGGATCGGGCGGTGGTGTGTGCGGGGATCAGGAGGCGATGTCGGGGACGGGGGCGGGGAGTCGGGGTTTGGACGTGGGGGTGTGCGCAGGGATCGGGAGGCAGTGTCGGGGGTGGGGGTGGGGGTGGTGTCGGGGTGTCGGGTTGAGGGTCGGGTGGTGGTGTGTGTGGGGACGGGGAGGTGGTGTCGGGTTGAAGGTCGGGTGGTGGTGTGTGTGGGGACTGGGAGGCGGTGTCGGGGTTTGGACGTGGGGAGTGGTGTCGGGTTGAGGGTCGGGTGGTGGTGTGTGTGGATAGGGAGGCGGTGTCGGGGTTCGGGGGCGGGAGTGGTGTTGGGGTGTCGGGGTTTGGACGTGGGTTGAGGGGCGGGTGATGGTGTGTGCGGGGTGGAGGGGGTGGGGTTGGGGGTGGGAAGTGGTGGGGGTTCGGGGTGCCGGAGCGGGGGGTGATGATCGGCTCGGGATACCGTCGAACCATGTTGACCGCATACACCTCCGATCAGATCAGGGCGGCAGAGGCGACGCTGATGGCGAAGCTGCCCGAAGGCACTCTCATGGGCAGGGCCGCCACCGGACTCGCCGTGACCTGCGCCGCGATGCTCGACGGTGTGTACGGCTCGCGCGTGGTGCTGCTGGTCGGCGCGGGTGACAACGGGGGAGACGCGCTCTACGCCGGAGCGCGCCTGGCGGCCAGGGGCGCCCGGGTCGACGCGATCCTGGCCGGGTCCCGGGTGCACGGGGCCGGCCTGGCCGCGCTGCGGCGGGAGGGAGGCCGCGTGACGGACATTCGCGCCACGTCCGTGAGCGCCACCGCTGCGGCCCCCGTCTCCCGGGACGGAGAGGCCGCCTCCTTGAAGGTCGCGCGCGAGAACGGGGAGGCGGCGCGTTCGGGGAACGGAGCCGGTGGTGGGGAGGGAACCCACCCGGGGGACGGGGCAGGAAACGGGAAGAGCGCGCATCGGGGGAGTGTGCCCGGAGACGGGGAGACCGCTCGTCCGGGGGGCGTTCCACGGGCGAAGGACGGCTGGGGGGAGACGGTACGCGCGCTCGTCCGGGCGGCGGACCTCGTCGTGGACGGCCTGGTCGGCATCGGGGGGAAGGGGGCACTGCGCGAGCCGTACGCGACCCTGGCGGAACTGGCCGGCGAGACGTCCGGCGCGGTCGTCGCGGTGGACGTGCCGAGCGGGGTCGACGCCGCCGACGGGCAGGTGGACGGGCGCGCGGTCAGGGCGGATGTCACGGTCACCTTCGGCGCCTACAAGGCAGGGCTGCTCGTCACTCCGGGCGCGCAGCACGCGGGCCGGATCGAGTTCGTCGACATCGGGCTGGGGCCGTACCTTCCGGATCCCGCGCTGACCGCGCTGACCGGCACCGACGTGGCGTCGATGCTGCCCAGGCCCGACGCCCGCTCCGACAAGTACCGCAGGGGCGTGGTCGGCATCGCCGCGGGAAGCCACCGTTACACCGGCGCCGCGGTGCTGGCCGTCGGCGGGGCGATCAGGGCGGGGGCGGGCATGGTCCGCTATGCGGGGGTCGCCGAGCCGGTGGCGCAGGTGCGGGCCCGCTGGCCGGAGGCCGTGATCACGGAGCTGGAGCCGGGACAGGGGATCGAGGAGGTCGGCCGGGTGCAGGCGTGGGTGCTCGGGCCGGGACTCGGCACCGGCCCCGAAGCCCTGGCGCTCGCCCGTTCGGTGCTGGCCAGTGACGTCCCCGTGCTCGTCGACGCCGACGCGCTGACGCTGGCCGCCCAGGACGGGTCGCTGTTGCGCCGGGAGGCGCCGGTGCTGGTCACCCCGCACGCGGGGGAACTGTCGCGCCTGCTGGAGGTGCCCAGGGAGCGCATCGAGGCCCGCGGCGTCGAGCACGTACGGCGGGCCGCGTCCGAACTGGGGGTGACCGTGCTGCTCAAGGGGGCGACCACGCTGGTCGCCGAGGACGGGATGCCGGTCCGGGTCAACCTCACCGGCAGTTCATGGCTGGCCACCGCGGGCACCGGCGACGTGCTGGCCGGGCTCACCGGCGCGTTGCTGGCCGCGGGGCTCGGCACGTACGACGCCGCCTCGTGCGCGGCCCATCTGCACGGGCTCGCCGGGGCGGACGGCCCGCTGTCCGCGTGGGACGTCCTGGAAGCCGTCCCCGACGCCATGAGGTCGGTCGCGAGCCGTCCGCCGAGTCGCCACTGACGGGCCGCCACTGACGGGCCGTCGTGACGGAGCGCCGTGACGGGGTGCCGCCGACGGGGCCGGGGAACCGGCGGGACCGAGGAGAGGTACGGCGGGCGTCGCGGAGCGGAAGGGTGGGGTCGGCGAAGAGCACCGGGAGGGCACCGGAGGAAGCGGGCTGGTCCTTCCACCGGGTCCTTCCGCCGGGTGTCGAGGAGAGGCCGAGCGGTTCCGCAGGGAAGGTCAGGGGGAGGCCGGGCGGTTCCGCCGGGGGGTCAGGGGGAGGCCGGGCGGTTCCGCAGGAAGGTCGGGGAGAGGTCGCCGGGCGGTTCCATCGGAGGGCGTCGAAGGAGCGGGTGAGCCCTTCCGGGGTGTCGGAAGGAGACGGGCGGGTTCTTCCGGCGGGTGCCGGAGGGGAGGCAGGAGGGTTCTCCGGCGGAGGTCAAGGGAGCCGGGGAGGTTTTTCCGGCGGGTGTTGAGGGAAGCGGGAAAATTCTTCCGGGGGTGCCGGGAGGAGGCGGGGAGGCCCTTCCGGGGGTATCGGATGGGCTGGAAATGCCGTTTCGGCAAGTGTTTTCGGACGTCTCGCCGAGGCCGCGAAGTCCGATGCGCACGGGCCTGTTATCTTCCGCACCACTGCTCCACGAATGAGGCGTCTGCGTGGTTAAGAGCGCTGACCTGCGAGACTGGGGGGATGAGCTGCTCGATGAACCCTGCCGAGGCGCGGGTTGACCTCTCGGCGATCAGGGACAACGTCGCGTTGCTGAGGGAATATGCCCCTGGCGCGGAGACCATGGTCGTGGTCAAGGCTGACGGTTACGGACACGGTCTGGTCCCCACCGCCGCGGCCTGCCTGGAGGGCGGTGCCACCAGACTCGGCACGGCCTACATCCGCGAGGCGCTGCGCTTAAGGGCCGCGGGGATCACGGCTCCGCTGCTGTCGTGGATCATCCCGCCGGGCGAGCCGCTCGATGACGCGGTAGCCCAGGACGTGGAGCTGTCGGCGGGTGCCACGTGGCTGGTCGACGCCATCGCCGGGGCGGCGGGCCGTACGGGCAGGGTCGCCAGGGTGCACCTGAAGGCGGACACCGGTGGCAGCAGAGGCGGCGCGTCGGGCGCCGACTGGTCCGCCCTTGTGGACCGTGCCATGATGTGGCAGGCCGAGGGCGCGATCGAGGTCGCCGGGCTCTGGTCGCACTTCGCCTGCGCCGACATTCCCGGGCATCCGTCCATCGAGGCCCAGCTGAGCGTCTTCGACGAGGCGCTGGCCATCGCGGAGAAGGCGGGCGCGGCGGGATCCCACGTGATCCGGCACATGGCCAACTCGGCGGCGACGCTGACGCTGCCGCAGGCGCGTTACGACATGATCCGGCCGGGCATCGCGGTCTTCGGCCTGAGTCCGGTGCCCGAGCTCGGCGACTTCGGGCTCCGCCCCGCGATGACCCTGGTGGCCCGGGTCGCGATGGCCAAGCGGGTGCCCGCGGGGACCGGGGTGTCCTACGGGCACCTCTACGTCACCGAGCGCGAGACCACGCTCGGCCTGATCCCCCTCGGATACGCGGACGGCGTCCAGCGGCACGCGACCAACAGGGCCGAGGTGCTTGCGGGCGGGCGGAGGAGGCTGATCGCCGGGCGGGTCTGCATGGATCAGTTCGTGATCGACATGGGAGACGACCCGCTGGCGGAAGGTGACGAGGTGATCCTGTTCGGTGACGGTTCGCGAGGTGAGCCGACCCTGCAGGAGTGGGCGGATTCCCTTGGCACGATCACACATGAGATCGTGACCAGGATCGGTCCACGGGTTTCACGCGTTTACCTGTGAGAGAGGTATGGCTGGGGGTCGCATGAGCAACACCACACGGCGCAAGGTCGGCATAGCGGGAGCCGTTGTCGGTGCCGCGTCCGCCGGGGTGGCCGCGGCGGCCCTCGCCAAGCGGTACGCGGTCGGCCGCATCAGGCTCCGTCCGGACCTGGAGGTGAACGAGCCGCTGGGCGAGCTGCGCGGTAGGCAGACCACGGTCGGCACCTCCGACGGCGTGTCCCTCTACGCCGAGGTCGACGGCCCGGAGGACGCCCCGCTGACCGTGGTGTTCTGTCACGGCTACACGCTCAACCTCGACTCCTGGCACTACCAGCGGCGTGACCTGCGCGACTCCTACCGGCTCGTCCTGTGGGACCAGCGCGCCCACGGACGCTCGCCCCACGCCTCCGCCGGCGACTCCACGATCGACCGCCTGGGTGACGACCTGGCCGAGGTGATCGAGGCGCTGGTGCCCGGACCGTGCGTGCTGGTCGGTCACTCCATGGGCGGTATGACCGTCATGGCACTGGCTGACCGGCATCCGGGACTGTTCGGCGACAGGATCAAGGGCGTCGCGCTGATCTCCACCTCGGCGGGCAAGCTGGCCGAGGTCTCCCTGGGCCTGCCCGCGCTGCTGTCGAAGGCGGTGCACAAGGTCACGCCCGGCACGGTGTCCCTCCTGGGCCGCAATGGCACGCTGGTCGACAGGGGGCGCCAGGCGGGCAACGACGTCGCCTTCCTGATCCTGCGCCACCTGGGCTTCGGCGACCCCAGGAACGTCAGCCCCACGGTGGTCGACTTCGCCGAGTCGATGATCCGCTCCACGCCCTTCGAGGTGATCGCCGAGTTCTACCCCGCGCTGATGTCACACGACAAGCTCGGCGCACTGAGCGTCCTGGACGACGTTCCCACCTCTATCATCGTCGGCGACAAGGACTGGCTGACGCCGGTCGAACACAGCAGGGCCATGGCGGAGGCCCTGCCCCGTGCCCAGCTCACCGAGGTTCCCGGAACCTCGCACCTGATCCAGCTGGAGCGCCCGACCGTCGTCAACGACGCGCTGCGCGACCTGCTCAAGCGCGCGGCGACCGAGGGTGCGGGACCGTCGACGGAGGTGGCCGAGCAGTGAGAGCTACGGAGGTGACCGAGCGGTGAGAGTCGTGGCGACCGCGGAGAAGATGCGCGAGCTGGGTGTCGAGCTGGCCGGGTTGTTGCGCGCGGGAGACCTGGCGGTGCTGTCGGGACCGCTCGGCGCGGGCAAGACGACCCTGGTCCAGGGGATCGCCGACGGGCTGAAGGTGCGCGGGCCGATCACCTCCCCGACCTTCGTCATCGCCCGGGTGCACCCCTCGCTGGCGGGCGGCCCCCCGCTGGTGCACGTCGACGCCTACCGCCTCGGCGGGGACCTGGAGGTCGACGACCTCGATCTGGACGCCTCCCTGGAGGAGTCGGTCACGGTCGTGGAGTGGGGCGAGGGCCTGGTCGAGGGGCTCGCCGACGACCGCCTTGAGATCCTCATCGAGCGCGCGGAGTCCGCCGAACCCGGCGAGGAGCGGACGGTACGGCTGCGCGGAATCGGCGCCCGCTGGGAGGGTGTTGTCTGATTCACCCCCGTAGACACGGGATTCCTGGCACGCTGGCACTACGTCCCACTTGATATAGATCATCAAGCTCGAAGATCGACTCTTGCGGGTATGCCCATGTTTAATGGGAAACAGGCGGGAAGTTAGCCGGGCGAGGGTCGTCGGCCGGACTGCGAAGTGGAGTGCGACGGTGCCAAGGGTGAAACGTGTCGCGGTTCTTGGGGCTATCGCCCTTTTCGGAGTGGCCGGATGTACGGCCCAGGCCAGTTCGGGCACCACGGGGGAGAACGCGTCCCCCGTCGCCCAGCAGCCGGTGAGCAGCCGGCAGGACATCGAGGTTCAGCTCCAGCCGGCCCGCGCCAAGGCGGGGCAGAAGGTGTGGGTGCTGGCCAACTGCCCGATCCCCGAGGGCGGCCCCGAGCACCGGGGCACCGCCTCCTCCACCGCCTTCCAGGCGGCGGTCACGCTCGACCCCATTCTCGCGACTCCCAGCCCGTCGGCCTCGGCCGACAGCACCCCCACGGCGCGGCCCTGGGTCCGCGGCCAGGCCACGATCGCCGACGGCGTGGACGCCGGCGTCTACGACGTCAACACCAGATGTGAGGGGACCAACGACACCGGCAAGGCCAGCCTCAGGATCGTGGCCGGCTCCGACCCGTCCGCCAAGCCCACCGACAAGCCGAGCTCCCATCCCAAGCCGACTCGCACCGTCATCAGCACCCACGGTCCCGGCACGGGCGGCGGCGGCACCGCGGCGGGCGGCCCGCACGACGACTCCGGCATGCCGTTCGGCGTGACCGGGACCCTGCTGGTGGTCGCCGTCGCGGGCGGCGCCGGACTCGTGGTCATGCGCCGACGCCGTTCGTAGCACCCGATGGCAGGTTCCCCCCGCTGGTCACGGATCGTCGTGGCCGGACTCGTCACCGGCGCCGTCATGGTCGCCGTCAACAAGGGCGGCGAGGAGTCGTCGCCCTCCCGCAGGGCGGTCGTGCCCAGCCGTCTCGACATCCCGTCGCTGGGCATCAAGGCACCCCTGATGAAGCTCGGCGTGACGAACGGCGAGATCGACGTCCCGCCGTTCGACAAGCCGGACACGGCCGGATGGGTCAAGGAGAGCGCGGTCCCCGGCGACCCCGGTTCCGCGGTGATCCTCGGGCACGTCGACACCAAGACCGACCCCGCCGTCTTCTACCGGCTCAAGCAGATGCGGGAGGGGCAGGTCATCAAGGTCGCGCGCAGCGACGGCAAGGTCGCGCAGTACCGGGTCGACTCCATCGAGCAGGTGAGCAAGGACCGCTTCCCCGCCGACAAGGTCTATCTCCAGGACGGCCTGCGGCTCATCACCTGCGGCGGAAGCTTCGACTGGAACAAGCACGAGTATCGCGACAACGTCATCGTCTACGCGACCCTCGTCAAAACCTGACCCTCCGCGCCCCACCGTCCCCCGCCTGCTCCTCCGGGCACTCCGTCCCCCGCTTGACCCTCCGAAACCCTCCGCGCCCCTCCGGAACCCTCAGCGCCCCTCCGGGACCTGCCGTCCCACGCTCCCGGAGGGCGCCGGGCAGGCCGGGCGGAGCGCCGGATCCGGCCCGCCGGAGGGCGTCCGCTCTCCGGGACGGCCCGCCGCCCCTCGCGGGACGGACTAGGCTAATTGTTCGTGCTGGTCCTGGCCTTTGATACCGCGACCCCCGCCGTCACCGCAGCGTTGCACGACGGTGCGAGGGTCCTCGCCGAGTCGACGACGGTTGACGCGCGTCGTCACGGTGAGCTGCTCGTGCCCACGATCGAGACGGTCCTGCGGGAGGCAGGGGTCTCGCTCGCCGACGTCACGACCGTCGTCGCGGGCGCCGGCCCCGGTCCCTACACCGGGCTGAGAGTCGGCCTGGTGACCGCCCAGGCCCTGGCGGCCTCGCTGGGCGTCCCGGCCTACGGCGTCTGCACGCTCGACGCCGTCGCCTACGGCAGCGGGCTGACCGGGCCGTTCCTGGTGGCCACCGACGCGCGGCGCAAGGAGGTCTTCTGGGGCCACTACGAGGACCCGCGCACCCGGCTGTCCGGGCCCTCCGTCGACAAGCCCCACGACCTGCCCGCCGACCTTCCGGTCGTCGGCGCGGGCGCGCGGATGTACGCCGAGGTCCTGGGCGCCTCCCGGCTGGCGGACGCCCCGGAGTACCCCTTCGCGGGGGCGCTGGCGGCGCTGGCCGCCGAGCAACTCGGGCAGGCCGGGCAGGCCGGGCGGCCCGGCGAGCAGGACGTCAGGGAGGTCGTGGAGAGCGGCACGCACCCCGTGCTGAGCCTGCCCCGCCCGATATATCTGCGCCGCCCCGACGCCCAGGTCCCCTCGGCGCCGAAGAAGGTCTTCACATGACCTCGACGCTGCGCCGGATGACCCTGGACGACCTGTCCGCGGTGATGAAGATCGAGCAGGAGACCTTCCCGCTCGACGCCTGGAGCGAGGGCATGCTCCGCGGCGAGCTGGACGACCAGCCCAGGACCAGGCACTACGTGGTCGCCCTGGTCGACGGCGCGATCGTCGGCTACGCCGGTCTCTTCGCCGCCGGGGACCAGGCCGACGTGCAGACCATCGCCGTCCTGGAGGGCCACCGGCGCGCGGGGATCGGCGGCGCCCTGCTGACCGAGTTGCTGGAGGAGGCCGTACGGCGGGGCGCGCGGTCGATCTTCCTCGAGGTGCGTGCCGACAACCCCGGAGCCCAGGCGGTCTACGACAGGTTCGGATTCGGCCGGATCGGTGTGCGCCGCCGCTACTACGAGGACGGCACCGACGCGATCATGATGAAGAAGGATCTCCATGCGTGACGAACCCCTGGTGCTGGGCATCGAGACCTCCTGCGACGAGACCGGAGTCGGCATCGTCAGGGGGCACACCCTGCTGGCCAACACGATCGCCTCCAGCGTCGAGCAGCACGCCCGTTTCGGCGGCGTGGTGCCCGAGGTGGCCTCCCGGGCGCACCTGGAGGCCATGACCCCGACCGTCGAGCGGGCGCTGGAGCAGGCGGGCCTGCGCTTCACCGACATCGACGCGATCGCGGTGACCGCCGGACCCGGCCTGGCGGGCGCCCTGCTCGTCGGTGTGGCCGCCGCCAAGGCCTACTCGCTGGGACTTGGCGTGCCCCTGTACGGCGTGAACCACCTGGCCGCCCACGTCGCCGTGGATCAGCTCGAACACGGCGCCCTGCCCAAGCCCTGCATCGCGATGCTGGTCTCCGGCGGACACTCCTCCCTGCTGCTGGTGCCCGACGTCGCCAAGGAGGTCATCCCGCTGGGCTCGACCGTGGACGACGCGGCGGGTGAGGCGTTCGACAAGGTCGCCCGCGTGCTCGGCCTGCCCTTCCCCGGCGGCCCCCACATCGACCGGGTCGCCCGGGACGGCTCCGGCACGGCCATCGCCTTCCCGCGCGGCAAACACGACGACGGGACGCTCGACTTCTCCTTCTCCGGGCTGAAGACCGCCGTGGCCCGCTGGGTCGAGGCCAGGGAGCGGTCCGGCGAGTCGATCCACGTGCCCGACGTCGCCGCCTCCTTCCAGGAGGCCGTGGTCGACGTGCTGACCCGCAAGGCCCTGCAGGCGTGTCGCGACCACGGTGTGCGGGACCTGCTGATCGGTGGCGGCGTGGCGGCCAACTCCCGGTTGCGGGCCTTGGCCCAGGAGCGGTGCGACGCCGCCGGCGTACGGCTGCGCGTCCCCCGCCCCGGACTGTGCACCGACAACGGGGCCATGGTGGCCGCGCTGGGCTCCGACCTGGTGGCGGCCGGGGTCGCCCCCTCCTTCAAGGACATCCCCGCCGACTCCTCACTGCCGATCACCACGGTGTACGTGTGACCGGGTGTCTCCGCTGACCGGGTGTCTCCGCTGACCGGGTGTCTCCGCTGACCAGGCGCCTCCGCTGACCGGGGGCCCTCGCTGACCGGGGGCCTCTACGCCGGCTGGGGCTCCCGCGCCGGGGGGAGGGCGAGCGTCGGGGGGAGGGCGAGCGTCGGGTAGTCGGTGTAGCCGGTGTGGTCGCCGCCGAAGGCGGTGGCGAAGTCGGGCTCGTTGAGCGGCGCGCCCAGGCGCAGGCGCACCGGGAGGTCGGGGTTGGCCAGGAAGGACTTGCCCAGCGCGACCAGGTCGGCGCCCTGGTCCAGCCAGTGGGCGACGGTGGTCGCCGGGTCGCCCAGCGTGGAGTCGTTGACGATGAGCGCGTGCGGCCACAGGGAACGGATCCGCCCGTCGAGCTCCGGCACGCTGCCCGCCATGTAGTGCACGTAGGTCAGGCCGATCTCGGAGAGCTCGGCCAGCAGGGCCGGATAGACCTCGTGCGCGTCGTCATCGGCCAGGTCCTGGGCGCCGTTGCCGGGGGAGAGCCGGATGCCGACCCGGGAGGCGCCGATCGCCTCCGCGACCGCGCGGGAGGTCTCCACGGCGAAGCGGATCCGGCCCTCGACGGACCCGCCGAAGCGGTCGTCACGCAGGTTGGCGTTGCTCGACAGGAACTGGTGGATGAGATAGCCGTTCGCCCCGTGCAGCTCGACCCCGTCGAATCCGGCGTCGACGGCACGGCGGGCGGCGTCGGCGAAGTCGCCGACGGTCGCCTCGATCTCGGCGACGGTCAGCTCCGCGGGGACGGGAAGGTCCTGCATGCCGTTCGGGGTGAAGATCTGCCCTCCGGACTGCACCGCGGACGGCGCGACGGGCACCAGACCGGTGTTGTCGGGGTGGCCGACCCGGCCCGCGTGCATGAGCTGCGCGAAGATCCGGCCGCCCGCCGAGTGGACGGCGTCGGTGACCTCGCGCCACCCGGCCACCTGCGCGTCGGTGTGCAGGCCCGGGGTGTCCATGTATCCCTTGCCGGCCGGGCTGGGCTGCACGCCCTCGGAGACGATCAGGCCCGCCGAGGCCCGCTGGGCGTAGTACAGGGCGGTCAGCGAGGAGGGGATGCCGTCGACGTAGGCGCGTGAGCGGGTCATGGGCGCCATGACCAGACGGTTCGGCAGCTCGAGCCGGCCGAGCCTGAACGGTGAGAAGGGCATGGCGGATCCTTTCGAGATCAACTTGGTCGGCTAATTTGGGCGACCAACTTGGTCGGCCAATGACTAATTTCTACAACTTGGGCGGCCAACTTGCAAGCGGTAGGCTGGGTGGTGAACAGGAGGCTTGAAATGACCGTTCCGCGGCTGGATGAAGGATTGCGAGAGGTCGAGGCCTGCGGGGAGTCCGGTGACACCCTGAACTGTCTGATGGTCCAGGCAACCCGCGGCCACCGCACGTTGCTGGCCGCGCTGCTCGCGGAGGTCGAGCTGTACCCCGGTCAGGAGCGCGCGCTGGCCGTCCTCTGGTCGCGGGGCCCGCAGCCGCAGAACGTGCTGGCCAGGCTCATCGGCATCGACATGTCCACGATGACCAAGACCCTGCAGCGCCTCGAACGCAGCGGGTTCGTCAGCCGCACCCCCAGCCCGGCCAACCGGCGGATCAGCATCGTGAGCACCACCCCCAAGGGAGACCTGCTGCGCCCCGAGGTCGAGCGCGTTCTGGCGGAGGTCCACCGGCGGATGACCCAGGGGCTGACGGCGGAGCAGGCCGGTGAGCTGTCCGTGCTGCTGGGGGTGGTCCGGGGCAACCTGTGCCGCGAGATGCCGTGTGACGGAGGCCTGGAGCACGGCGACGGCCCCTGCTGAGCCGCCCGGGGGTCAGTCCTTGTCGTTGCGGGTGGGGCGCAGGAGGGCCTCCGCGAGGGCCAGCATGGTCTCCTCAAGGGCGCCCAGGCGGCGGGTGAGGTCGGCGTGGGCCGGCTCGACGATCCGGGTCAGGGCCTCGGTGAGCTGCTCACGGTCGGGCTGGGCGCGTAGCAGGTCGGCCAGCGGGTCCAGGGCCGAGCGTGTCTGGGCGACGTGCTCGTCCAGGGCGTCGAGGCGTTTGGTGTGGTCGTCGGCCGTGGTTCCGATGAGCGTGCCGACGCTCTTGTGGACGTCGCCGACGTCCAGGGTGGCCGACAGGCTGTCGAGACGCCCCTCAAGGGCGGCGACGCGCTCGTCCACGCTCTCCAGGCGTCCGGCGGCCCGCTCCACGTGGGCGTCCAGCGCGCACAGGCGGGAGTCGACGGAGTCGGCCCGGTTGGTGACCCGGCCCTCGATGTCGTCGAGGCGCTCGTCGAGGGTGTCGAAGCGTCCCCCGTGGCGGGCGGCGATTTCGCCCAGGCGGGTGTCCGCCGCGGCGACACGGGAGCCCGTGACGTCCGCCTGCTCGTGCAGGGCGGCCAGGCGGCCGTCGATCCCGCCCAGACGGTCCTCGACGCCGTCGGCCAGGTCGTCGAGCCCGGAGACGGCCAGGTCGGCCTTGACGTTCACCTGCTCGACGGCGGTGAGCAGGCGGCCGGTCGCGCCGTCGACGATCTCCCGGACGCCCGCCGCCAGCTCCGGCATCCCCGTCTCAAGACGCCCCACGCGCTGGGTCAGCTCGCCCATCGCCTTGTCGAGGCGGGTGAACCGGCCCGCGGCGGCCTCCATGCTCGCCTGGATCCGGCCGAGGTGCCCGGTGGCGTCGTCCATCCGGTCACCGGTGCCCTTGGCCTCGTCGGCGATCGACCGCAGCCGGCCGAGGGCCTCCTCGACGCTCTCTCCCACGGCGCTGACGTCGGCCCACAGGCTCGGCAGCTCGCCCAGGGGGATCACCCGCTCGCCCACCGACTCCACGCCCCGGCCGACGGAGCCGACGCGCTCGCCGACGACGTCGATGTGGTCGCGGGCGGCCTCGACGTGCTGAGCGAGGCTCTCGGCCCACGCGGGAGGCCGGGCCGAGATGTCGTCCAGGCGGACGGTGACGGACTCGAGCGCGCCGCTCAGCCCGCCCAGCTCGCGCTCCCTGACCTCCCGCAGCAGCCACTCCATGCCCTCGAGGCGCTGACGGATCTCGTCCAGCACCGCGCCCTGGGTGCGCTGCTCGTAAACGTGGTCCTGGGCGGCGCGGGCCAGCAACTCGCGCATCCGGTCGGAGATGGCGGTCTGGCTGCCTGCCTGGAGCAGGGTGTGGTCGGAGTGATCCACAGGAAGCTCCTTCGCTCGCCGACGGTCGGCCGCGTGGTCGGGGGGCACGGATTACTGGTGAACGCGGTCGAACCGCAGGCGGGGGAGAACTCCCGCCCGGAAACCCTAGCTCTGGATCAAGGGTTTTCCATGCCGAATTTAAAAGATCGTGATTGCCGGTGAATTGTCGTTTTTCGGGGTTTTTCTAGCTCAGGAAGGGGTGCATATCATGGCGAACGGCCTTTCCCCGATCCGGGTGAGAATGACGACCGCGGAGCCGTCACCGGAGAGCCTGAGGTCTTTTCGCAGGCGCTCGACGTCCACCGCCGAACCCCGCTTTTTGATCGTCGCGTTGCCCACCCCGCGCTCCCGCAGCGCCGCCCGCAGCCGCTTGAGGGAGAAGGGCAGCATCTCGTGGACCTCGTACCGCGAGGCCCACGGGGTCCGCGCCGCTGTGTCGCCGGTGATGTAGGCGATGTGCGGGTCGAGCAGGCGCCCGCCGACCGCCGCGGCCACCTCCGCGACGAGGTGGGCCCGGATCGCCGCGCCGTCCGGCTCGTAGACGTAGCGGCCGACGGGACCGTGCTCCGCCTGGCCCAGCGCGGGATCGGGTGTCATCGTCGCGCCGGACGGCAGCATCGTCGCCCTGCGCCCGGCCTCGCCCGCCAGCCCGCCGCACCAGATCACGGCCTCCTTGACGTCGCCCCGGTAGGAGACCCACTCGGCCTCGGCGTCGTGCGGGATGAACTCGTAGGCGATGCCCGGGGCGACCTTCAGGCAGGCCGCGGGGGCCTTCGCCGCCATCTCCAGCACCTCGGGCCAGGGGGGCGAGTAGGCCGCCGGGTCGAAGGTCCTGCCGCGTGCCGTACGGCGGGCCGGATCGGCGAACAGGACGTCGAAGGCGGAGGGGTCGACCGTGGCGGCGTCGGCCGCGCGGACGGAGACCCGGTCGCCGAACCCCAGGGCGTCGGCGTTGGCCCGGGCGACCGCGGCGGTGAGCGGGTCGGCGTCCACCGCCTCGACCACGCAACCGGCCCTGGCCAGCGCCAGGACGTCGCCGCCGATGCCGCAGCAGACGTCGGCGACCCGGGAACCGGCCGCGATGCGCCGGGCGCGGTGGTCGGCCACCTCGCGGCGGGTCGACTGCTCCAGGCCGTTCGGGGTGAAGTACATCAGCTCGGCGTCGGTGCCGAACTTCTCGGCCGCGCGCCGCCTGAGCGTGGCCTGAGTCAGCGCCGCCGAGGTCAGGTTCGCGTCGTAGGTCCTCCGCAGGCGCGTCACCGCCGCCACCGGGTCGTCTCCCACGAGCTCGGCCGCCGCCCTCAGGGCCTCCTGGCCGTGCGGGGTCAGCAGCTCCTGGAATGCGTCAAGGTCCACGCCACCCGACGCTACCGCCTCGGCGGGACGGCCGGTTCCCGGTGGTCGGATGCGAGAAAACTCCGCCCCGTCGCTGGTTCGACGAGGCGGTTTCACGAATCTTTCTGGATTTGTCAGTCGGGAAGCTCGGTGAGGTCGATGTCGATGGGGAACGGCTCGGTGAGCTTGAGGCGTCCGTGGTGTATGCCGGTGACGGCGTAGGAATGGTTGACCGGATCGAGTTCGTAGACGTAGACAACGGGCTCGTCGGCATTGTTCTCCACCAGCCAGAAGTGCGGAATGCCCGCTTTGGCGTAGCGTTTCGGCTTCACCTCGCGGTCACGGAACTCGGACTCGGGGGAGACGACCTCGATGACGAGGCGCACCTCTTCGGGGCGGTAGGCGGTGCGGGATCTGTCCTTCGCCACCTCGCCGTCGATGAGCAGGACGTCCGGGCAGGGCCGCTGCCTCGGGCCGAGCACGACGTCCATCTGCGTCACCGCCTTCAGGCGGTCGGGCGCCTGGGCGTTGAGGCTGGTCCGCAGGCCGTACAGGACGTACTCGTGGAAACGCTTCTGGGGGGACATGAAGATGAGGGCTCCATCGACGAGTTCGACGTGCTTGAAGAAGTCCGGCTCGCCGTGGGGGCCCTCCTGGGGAAGCCGGTCGAGGTCGTCGGCCGTCCACCCGCCGGGCGGAGGGTAGGGCCAGTTGGCGAGTGGGTCGCCGACCTCGCGCGTTGCGCTCGTCTCCTCGCTCAGCGTGCTGGTCACGTCGCTCACCGTAGCGTCTTTTCCGTTACCGTTCGTGGTCATCGGATTACATTCCCCTCGGTGCTCGCTCGTCGCCCTCGTATGTTCCCCGAAGCCGTATGTTCCCCGAACCGGGGCCCGATGTCGCAGGAAAACGCGGGAGTTCATCCGGAACCGCGACGCGTGGCAGGGGTCAGGCGTCCGCCGCGCGGTAGGCCGTGAGGTCGGCGAGGAACTTCCTGCGCAGCGCGGGGATGCGGTTCGTCGCGCGGAAGAACGTCCGGTTCGCCGCCAGGACCGCGCGGCCGACGAAGGGCCTGTGCAGGGGGTCGGCGCCGTTGGTGCCGTTCTGGGCGAGGGAGTCGGCGACGCGGGCGAAGCCGTACGGGATCATCTCCGCCTCGTAGGCGGCCACGGCGTCGAGCAGCGGCCTGGCGCCGTCGCGGACGTCGACGAGTCGCCTGCACAGGAGCATCGCGTCGCGCAGGGCGGTGTTGGCGCCGACGCCGTGGCCGGGCGTCATGGTGTGGATGGCGTCGCCGAGCAGGGTGACGTTGGTGCTCTTCCAGGGGGCGATCGGCACCGAGGTGCGGATGGCGATCGGGACGCAGCTTCCGGGGTCGGCGGCCTTGAACAGCTCCCGCATGTCCGGGTGCCAGGTGGGCGTCATGTCCAGGACGACCTGCTTGAGCTCCTCGCCGCGCAGGTCCATCACGTCGGGCGGGAACTTGTCGGCCGAGGCGGAGAAGCCCCAGTTGATGTAGTCGCGGGTGTTGTCGTACAGCAGGCCGGGCCACCGCCCGATCAGTTCGGCGTCGTTGCCGCCGATGCCGTGCTTGACCGTGCCGTCGCGGTCCCACTTGAACTCCATGACGTGCCAGATGCAGAACCGGCCCTTCGGTGCGAAGGTCAGGGAGATCCCGTTGAAGACCTCGTCGGGCAGCAGCGCCCTGGTCCTCGGGGTCACCTCGACCTTGGCGGAGACCGCGATCACCCCGGTGTCCTTGATCTCCGCGTGCGGCAGGTACTGCCTGCGAACCCTGGAGCCGGTGCCGTCCGCGGCGACGAGCAGGTCGCCGGTCGCCGAGGTGCCGTCGGCGAAGAAGGCGGTCACGGTGCCGTCGTCGTTGCGCTCGTAGTGGGTGAAGGCCTTGCCGAAGTGCACGACGTCCTCCATCCCGGTGAGCAGCACCTGGCGCAGGGTCATCCTGGAGACGGAGCGCTCACTGTCGACGGGGTCGTGGTTGTCGGGCAGCGGGAAGGACGCGATCGTCTTGCGCCTCTCCGTCAGCACGTTGAGGTGGGCGGGCGGCCTCGCGCAGGTGGCGGTGTAGGTGTCGAACAGCTCCCGTGGCAGGCACTCCCTCAGCGCGTGGTTGCCGGTCGGGTCGATGCCGACGCGGTAGCCGTACACACCGTCGGCGCGGGTGCGGTCGCGTTCGTAGACGGAGACCGGGATCCCGGCGCGCCGCAGGCCGTGGGCCAGGCACATCCCGCCGGTGCCGGCGCCGATGACGATCACGTGCGGAGAGGACATTGGAGGCTCCTGCCGGGAAGGGGTTCGCGGGTGTGCTGTACGGATTCCTCGAACGCCTTGTATCTTGATGTTCGAGACATATTTAGCTTGATTGTAGAGAGACTTGAATGTCAAGAGAAAATTCCGGTGACTTCTGGACGGCGCGGGACGGGGGCGGCGGTGAGGAAGATCTCAGAGGGGCGCTGGGGGAGGAGGTCCAGGCGGGACAGGCGGCGGTCGACGCCTTCGACGAGGCGGTCGCCGTCTGCCTCGGGGTGAACAGGACCGACCTGCGCTGCCTCGAGGTCCTGATCCGGCGCGAAACCGTCACGCCGAGCGTTCTCGGGGGCGAGCTGGGGCTCACCACGGGCAGCGTGACCGCGATGCTCGATCGCCTTGAGAGGGCGGGATATCTGACGCGCTCCCCCGACCCGGGGGACCGGCGCAAGGTGGTCGTGCGCGCCACGCGGGAGACCCGGGACAGGGTCGCGGAGCTGTACGGGCCCATCGTCGAGAGAGGGGGCCGCGTGGCCGCGAACTACACCGACGCCGAGTTGCGGATCGTATTGGACTTCCTGCGGCGCTCCAGGGGGCTGTACGAGAGCGAAGTGGAGCGCGTCAGGGGCCTGCCGGCCGCCGGGCGGCGGAGGGTTTGACGTTCGCGTACGGTGCATGAGGGCGCTTCGTGTTGACTGTCAAGGCCACCTTGCATACTGTTCCGTATTGGCACTCTCCCGGTGAGAGTGCCAGATACATGCGACGAGGCAGGTCTGACACCCGCGACGGCAGACCGCTGGTCGCCTCTTCTAGATCATTCAAATCTGAAGGGGAGGTCCGACGTGACGACCGCCACCAAGGTTCCCGTTAAGCCGCTCGGCGACCGCATCGTGGTCCAGCCGCTTGAGGCCGAGCAGACCACTGCTTCCGGCCTTGTGATCCCGGACACCGCCAAGGAGAAGCCGCAGGAGGGCAAAGTCCTCGCGGTGGGCCCCGGCAACTGGGACGAGGACGGCGACAAGCGCATCCCGCTCGACGTCAAGGAGGGCGACGTCGTCCTCTACAGCAAGTACGGCGGCACCGAGGTGAAGTACGGCGGCGAGGAGTACCTCGTGCTCTCCGCCCGCGACGTGCTCGCCATCATCGAGAAGTAATCCACGCTTCGCAGAGATGACGTATCGAGCCCCGGGTCGCGAGAGCGCCCGGGGCTTTGATGCGCCGACGTACTTTCAGAGAGGACCGTCATGCCCAAGATCCTGTCGTTCGAGGAGGACGCGCGCCGCGCTCTCGAGCGTGGTGTCAACGCTCTCGCCGACGCGGTCAAGGTGACCCTCGGCCCGCGTGGCCGCAACGTCGTCATCGACAAGAAGTTCGGTGCGCCGACCATCACCAACGACGGCGTCACCATCGCGCGTGAGGTCGAGCTGGAGAAGCCGTACGAGAACCTCGGCGCCCAGCTGGCCAAGGAGGTCGCCACCAAGACCAACGACATCGCCGGTGACGGCACGACCACCGCGACCGTCCTCGCCCAGGCGATGGTCCGCGAGGGTCTGCGCAACGTCGCCGCCGGTGCCCAGCCGCTGTCCCTCAAGCGCGGCATCGACCTCGCGGCCCGGGCCGTCAGCGACAGGCTGATCGAGTCCGCCAGGCCGGTCGAGGACAAGAAGGAGATCGCCCACGTGGCGACGATCTCCGCGCAGGACGCCAAGATCGGTGAGCTCATCGCCGAGGCGTTCGACAAGGTCGGCAAGGACGGTGTCATCACCGTCGAAGAGTCCAACACCATGGGCCTGGAGCTGGAGTTCACCGAGGGTCTCCAGTTCGACAAGGGCTACCTGTCGCCCTACATGGTCACCGACCAGGAGCGCATGGAGGCGGTCCTCGAGGACCCCTACATCCTGATCAACCAGAACAAGGTCTCCTCGGTCGCGGACTTCCTGCCGCTGCTGGAGAAGGTCGCCCAGACCAAGAAGGCGCTGCTGGTCATCGCCGAGGACGTCGAGGGCGAGGCCCTCGCGGTCCTGGTCACGAACAAGATCCGTGGCACCTTCACCTCGGTCGCGGTCAAGGCGCCCGGCTTCGGTGACCGCCGCAAGGCCATGCTGCAGGACATCGCCATCCTCACCGGTGGCGAGGTCGTCAGCGAGGAGGTCGGCCTCAAGCTGGAGCACGTCGGCCTGGAGGTCCTGGGCACGGCCCGCCGCGTCGTGATCACCAAGGACAGCACCACGGTCGTGGACGGCGCCGGTGACGCGCAGGCCATCGCCGACCGCGTCAAGGAGATCAAGCTCGCCATCGAGCAGTCCGACTCCGACTGGGACCGTGAGAAGCTCCAGGAGCGTCTGGCGAAGCTCTCCGGCGGTGTCTGCGTGCTGAAGGTCGGCGCGGCCACCGAGGTCGAGCTCAAGGAGAAGAAGCACCGTCTCGAGGACGCCATCTCCGCGACGCGCGCCGCGATCGAGGAGGGCATCGTCTCCGGCGGTGGCTCCGCGCTCATCCACGTCGCCAAGGTCCTCGACGACCTGGGCCTGTCCGGCGACGAGGCGACCGGTGTCGCCGTGGTCCGCAAGGCGCTCATCGAGCCGGCCCGCTGGATCGCCGAGAACGCCGGCCGCGAGGGCTACGTCGTGACGACCAAGGTCGCCGAGCTCCCCGTCGGCCAGGGCTTCAACGCCGCCACCGGTGAGTACGTCGACCTGGTCGCCCAGGGTGTCATCGACCCGGTCAAGGTCACCCGTTCGGCCGTCCAGAACGCGGCCTCCATCGCCGGCATGCTGCTGACGACCGAGGCTCTCGTGGTGGACAAGCCCGAGGAGGAGGCCCCGGCCGCCGCCGGAGGTCACGGCCACGGTCACGGCCACGGCCACTGATCCTCACCGATCCGTACGGCTCGCATCCCCGAGGGGATGCGAGCCGTTTACGTTTTCCGGTAAACCGAAACGCGTCCCAAAGCGTCATCTTCTGATGCCCTGAAGGAGTAAAGTTTCTTCTAACCAATAGCCGACATATTCGGCAATCCGATGAAATATTTCTTCATCGCCAAGGCCTTACTGTAGCCAGATGATTACGTCCCGTTATCTCCCTCTCAATGTGACCAATCCGTAGCCGTTCGCCATGACGACAGGTTCGAGTGGGGCGGGCATCATGCGTAACGTGACCGAGGGATGCGTCGCCGACGCCAAAACTGGGGTAAGGCTTGCGACGAGATCTGAAGGGGCCGCCCACAGGGATGATCTCAAAGATCTGACAAGCCTCGCCGTTCAGGGAGATCGCACCGCGATCGAAACTCTGATCGCGCAGCTACGACCAATGGTCGTCCGTTATTGCCGTGCCCGTCTTGGCCGCGTTTCCGGGCAATATCACATCGCGGATGACGTGGCTCAGGAAGTCTGCATCGCGGTGCTGTCCGCGCTGCCCCGCTACCGTGACATGGGGCGGCCGTTCGCGTCCTTCGTCTTCGGTATCGCCTCCCACAAGGTGGCCGACGCGCTGCGCAGCTCCGTGCGATCCGCCGTGCCCACCCAGGACCTTCCGGACGGGCCCGACGAGGGGCCGGGGCCGGAGGAGACCGTGGTGCGCTACATCGAGGCCGAGCACGCCCGCAGACTGCTGTCCAGGCTCCCGGACAACCAGCGTGAGCTGCTCATGCTCCGGGTCGTCTCAGGACTGTCCGCCGAGGAGACGGGTAATGTACTCGGCATGTCACCAGGTGCGGTACGCGTCGCCCAGCATCGGGCGCTGGCCCGGCTGCGGGCGATGGCGGAGCTGGAGTCGATAGCTTGACCGCGGAGCAGTCGGGCCGGATCACGCGGTGTCGGCGTGCGACACGGGAAGAGGTCCGCCGGACCGGCGAGACCGTGAGGCGGGCGAGCCCGTGACGGCGGTTCATCCTCGGCGTCCGGCCCGGAGATACGGGCCCGAGGAGGACCCCGCCGTGGCCGGGACCGACGCAGTCCTGGAGGCGCTCTCACACAGGGAGCCCGTCGTCTCCTCCGACGTCGCCGTGGGCCTGCTGGCCGCGCTGATCGACGACGTCGATCAGCGGTGTTCCTCGGTGTCGATCACGCCGTCGACGTAGCCCCTGGCGTACTCCCAGGTGACGTAATCCGTCGGATCGGGCCGGTAGGCGGGCTCGTGGACCTGGGGCCGTCCGTGCTCGATCATCTGGCGCAGGTTGCCCCGCAGGAGCTCCCAGTCGAAGTAGTGCTGTTCGCCGCATTCCGGGCAGTCGAGGACCAGGCCGAGCACACCCTGGGGCTCCAGCATGGAGCGGAAGACCTCCACGTCGGCAAGGTCGGTCATGGCCTCGTCGCGTTCGGCGGAGGTCAACGGCTGAGAGTCGTCAAGCTCACCCAGTGCCGTCGCCGGGTCGTCCGGATCATCCGCGAACGGGTCGCGAGGGACATCGTCGAGCACGATCCCACCTTATGGCCTCGATGTGGCCGACAGCCCCCGAACGCGACGAGCCGGTCGTGACGCCCACGCGCCGGGCGGCCGTGCCTACGGCGGGACCGGTCAGAGCGGGCCGGAGCCGCACCGAGGCCGGTGGAAGCGGGTGGGAGCCGTACCGGGACCGGTCAAGGCGGATAGGGCCGTACCGGGGCGCTGGAGGCGGGTGGGAGCCGTACCGGGGCCGGGTGGCACTCAGGCGAGCCAGCCGCGCCGGGCCGCCTCGACGCCGGCCTGGAACCGCGACTGCGCGCCCAGCTCGGCCATGGCGTCGGCGAACCGGGTCCGTACCGTCCGCACCGAGATCCCGAGCTGCTTGGCGATCACCGTGTCACAGACCCCCTGGGCCGCCAGCCGGATCACCTGGGCCACGCTGTCCCCCCGGTGCTGCTCCCAGGGCAGCGGCGCGGCCCTGGCCCACAGCTCCTCGAAGAGCGAGCGCAGCGCCGACACCACGACGGCCGCCCTGACCAGGTGGAAGTTGTAGGCGTTCTCCGCCAGGGAGTCACCCCAGCGGGCGGGGATGCCCGCGGCCTCCGCCCCGGCGACGAGGAACCAGCTCGGTACGGTGTCGAGGGTGCGGACCTGGGCCCCCGCCCGCCGGAACAGGTCCAGCTTCTCGCGCAGGCCGGGTATCTCCAGTGTGTGGACCGGGATGACGCTCCGGGAGGAGATCAGCTCGGCGCGCTGGGCCGCGATCCACCGGTCGGCGTACCGGGAGGCGAAGTCGTCCACCGTCCGCCTGTCGGGGATGACCGACAGCGTCTCCAGCGGCGGCGCCTGCACGGCCATGCCGATCACGCTCTCGTAGAGCTCGTCGGCCCCGCCGACCAGGTGCACGTCGAACTGGCCGGTCTGGTAGTCGCGGCCCGCGTCGTACTGGTGGATCAGGCCGCTGATCGACCCGACCACGCTGTCGATCCTGCGGCTCTCCGCGGCGAGCCGGTCGAGGCGGTCGGCGACCAGGTGGCCGAGGGCGGTGGCGGGGTGCCGGGCGAGGTACTCCCCGCCCTGCTCCTCCACCACGCCCAGCTTCACCAGCGTGGCCAGCTCGCGGCTCAGCGGTTCGGGCGAGCCGTCGACGGCCTCCGCGAGCTCGGCGCAGGTGGCGCGGTGCAGGCGCAGCACCACGTTGTACAGCGAGATCTGGGCCGAGGTGAAGCCCAGACTCTCAAGCGGCGGTGTGTCGGTACGCATCGGCGAGAGGCTCCTGAGATGACACGGCGTCCCGCGAGGATAACCCCGCGAATCACCTCTGTCCGGGCGTTGGCTCCTACCGGCCTGCTGAGGGTGCAACTTCGTGCAATTGCACGTAGGTACGTTGCGGATGAACGGACAGTAATCCAAGCTTGACACAGCGTCGGCGACGGCGCGGGACGGTTGCCGTTCGGACGCGGAGGGGGGTTCGGCGGTGCGCGGTGTCCCGTGCCGTCGCCGGTGACGGGGAGCCGGGCGGGTCACTGACCGCCCGGTTCCCCTTTTTCCGAAGTTTCCCCGGTGTCCTTCAAGTTTGGAGTCAGACTCTAAACTGTGATCCGGGGGCCGGCGCCTTTCCCCATCTCATGAGAGCGCCGCGGCAGGAGGGTTGCAGATGGCAAAATTCACCGAAACCGGACTCACGTTCGACGACGTACTCCTGGTTCCCGCGTATTCGGATCTGCAGCCGGGCGAGGCCGACACCGGCACCCGCCTCTCCCGGGGGATCACCCTGCGGATTCCGCTCATCTCCGCGGCGATGGACACGGTCACCGAGGCCCGGATGGCGGTGGCGATGGCCCGTCAGGGCGGCATCGGCATCCTGCACCGCAACCTGTCCATCGAGGACCAGGCCCAGCAGGCCGACCTGGTCAAGCGCTCCGAGGCCGGGATGGTCACCAACCCGGTCACCTGCTCGCCGGACGACACCCTCGCCGACGTCGAGCGCCTCTGCGCCACGTACCGCATCTCCGGCGTCCCGGTCACCGACGAGACCGGCGTGCTGGTCGGCATCGTCACCAACCGCGACATGCGCTTCGAGACCGACCACAGCCGCCTCGTGCGCGAGGTCATGACCCAGATGCCGCTGGTCACCGCGCCGGTCGGGGTCTCCAGGGACGACGCCTTCGCGCTGCTCGGGCAGAACAAGATCGAGAAGCTTCCGCTGGTCGACGCGGCCGGCCGGCTCCGCGGGCTCATCACCGTCAAGGACTTCACCAAGAGCGAGCAGTACCCCCTCTCCACCAAGGACGCCGACGGCAGGCTCGTCGTCGGCGCGGCCATCGGGGTCGGGGAGGACGCCGAGAAGCGGGCGGCGGCCCTGATCGAGGCCGGCGTCGACGTGATCGTGGTGGACGTCGCCCACGGCCACTCCAAGGGCCTCGCCGACATGATCTCCAAGATCAAGGCCAACAGCCGGGCCGAGGTCATCGGCGGCAACATCGCCACCCGCGCGGGCGCCCAGATGCTGGTCGACGCCGGGGCCGACGCGGTCAAGGTCGGTGTCGGGCCGGGCTCCATCTGCACCACCCGCGTGGTCGCGGGCGTCGGCGCCCCGCAGGTGACGGCCATCCACGAGGCCTCGCTCGCCGCGGGTCCCGCCGGGATCCCGGTGATCGGCGACGGCGGCCTGCAGTACTCCGGAGACATCGTCAAGGCCATCGCGGCGGGCGCCGACACGGTCATGCTCGGCTCGCTGCTGGCGGGCTGCGAGGAGTCCCCCGGAGAGCTGATCTTCATCAACGGCAAGCAGTTCAAGTCCTACCGGGGGATGGGGTCGCTCGGCGCGGTCCGCAACCGCGAGCGCGGCGGCGCCTCCTTCAGCAAGGACCGCTACGCCCAGGCGGACGTCGGCGGCGAGGACAAGTACATCCCCGAGGGCATCGAGGGGCAGGTGCCCTACCGCGGCCCGGTCGCCGCGGTCGCCCACCAGCTCGTCGGCGGCCTGCGCCAGGGCATGTGGTACGCCGGGTGCCGCACCATCAAGGAGATGCACACCAGCAGCGAGCTCATGCCGATCACCGCGGCGGGCCTCAAGGAGAGCCACCCCCACGACATCCAGATGACCGTCGAGGCTCCGAACTACCACCGTCGATAGAGTCCTGTGGCGGGCACCGAGGGCGAACGCCGCGGGACCCGCGACAGGCTCGGCGCGGGGCGGGTCACTCGGCCCGCACCGGCCGCACCGGCACGGTACGGCTCGCGTCCGCTGGATGCGTGCCGTACACGCATGAAATGGGAAAATCAGACATATGACTCAGGTGGAGATCGGCCGCGGCAAGAACGGCCGCCGTGCCTACGCGCTCGACGAGATCGGCATCGTCCCGTCCCGTCGCACCCGCGACCCGGAGGAGGTCTCGATCGCCTGGCAGATCGACGCCTACCGGTTCGAACTTCCCGTCGTGGTGAGCCCGATGGACAGTGTGGTCTCGCCGAAGACCGCGATCGAGGTCGGCAGGCTCGGCGGTCTGGCGGTGCTGGACCTCGAAGGTCTGTGGACCCGTTACGACGACCCGACGTCTCTGCTGGCCGAGGTGGCCGAGCTCAAGGGTGAGGCCGCGACACGGCGACTCCAGGAGATCTACAACGCGCCGATCAGGGAAGAGCTGATCGGGCGCCGCATCGAGGAGATCCGCGCGGCCGGGGTCACCACGGCCGTGCGCCTGTCCCCGCAGCGCACGGTCCAGTACCACAAGGCCGTCATCGACGCGGGCGTGGACATCTTCGTGATCCGCGGCACCACGGTCTCCGCCGAGCACGTCTCGGGCCGGGCCGAGCCGCTGAACCTCAAGCAGTTCATCTACGAGCTCGACGTCCCGGTGATCGTCGGCGGCTGCGCCACCTACACCGCGGCGCTGCACCTGATGCGGACCGGCGCGGCCGGCGTCCTCGTCGGCTTCGGCGGTGGCGCCTCGCACACCACCCGCACGGTGCTGGGCGTCGCGGTGCCGATGGCCACCGCGATCTCCGACGTGGCCGCGGCCCGCCGCGACTACATGGACGAGTCGGGCGGCCGCTACGTCCACGTCATCGCCGACGGCGGCATGGGCACCTCCGGCGACATCGCCAAGGCCATCGCCTGCGGCGCCGACGCGGTCATGGTCGGCTCGCCGCTGGCCAGGGCCGCCGAGGCCCCCGGGCGCGGCTTCCACTGGGGCTCGGAGGCCCAGCACCCCGAGCTTCCCCGGGGCAAGCGGGTCCAGTTCGGCACGATCGGCACCCTGGAGCAGATCCTGCACGGCCCGTCCTCGGTCGCCGACGGTTCGATGAACCTGATGGGCGCGCTGAAGCGGACGATGGCGACCGCGGGATACTCCGACCTGAAGGAGTTCCAGCGGGTCGAGGTGGTCGTCGCCCCGCAGAACGGCTGACCTTTTCTCAGCTGTGCCACCGAGTGGCCGTCGAAGGGACGCCCGCGCTCCACGAGCCGGGCGTCCTTTTTGATGGTCGTTGTATGGGAGGTGTCCCCTCGTGTCCCCTCCGTGCCGTGGCCGGAGGCGGGGGCGTTTTCCGGCGCGATCCCGTTGTCCGGCGCCTCGCCCGCCCGCCTGTACGCCGTCGCCCGCCCGTACGTCGCCGCCCGCCCCGGTGCTGTCGCCCGCCCCGGTGCCGTTGTCCGCTCCCGTGCCGTTGTCCGCTCCCATGCCGTTGTCCGGTCTCGTGCCGCCGCCGGGTTCCACGTTGTCGTCCACGGGACGGATCTCCCCCTTCGAGTCGCTTGAGAGTCAACCCCGCACCCGTGGTCGGTGCCTGTGGGGTCCGAGAGAGGCTCAGGGGCTTTTAAAAGGGCATTAAGTGCCTTTAAGGTTCCTTTGAGGTCGGGAAGCGTCCCGCGGTGGCAGAGGAGGCTTGGCGGGCGCGCGGGAGGCGACGCCCGCACGCCGTCGTGACCGGGAGGGTCCCAGGTCGCGTACGGCCTGTTCGGCGCCGGTCAGGACCGCGTCATCGCTCGTCGGGCCGTCGTCGGGCCGTCGCCGCGGGAGACCCGAACGTGCCGGTGACGAGGGTGGGGGGTGGCCATGGCAGGGTCGGGCGGAGAAGACCGGAGCCGGGGTGTGAGAGAGGCGACTGTGCGTTCCGCGCCAGGCTATGGCCGGAGATGTCGCTGTCAGGTGCGTTGGCCCAGTCTGCTGGCGGGTCACAAAATTGACACCGTATGCGTTGGTAAAAGTGACGTGTGGGGAAAAATCTGTGAACATGCCCATGTGTCGGTTGATCGTGAGCTGCGGGTCGCTCTTCGGGAGGGCCCGTTCCACGTCGCTCTCCGTGCCGCGGTCGAGGCGCGTGGCCTGACCCTGGACCGGCTCCGCCATCGCCTGGAAGAGCGTGGGCTGCGGGTCGGGATGACGAGTCTGAGCTACTGGCAGCAGGGGCTGCGGCGCCCGGAGCGGCCCGAGTCGCTGCGGGCCGTACGCGCCCTGGAGGAGATCCTCATCCTCCCGCCGCGCTCGCTGATGGGACTGCTCGGCCCGCCCCGCCCCAGGGGCAGGGGACAGGGCAACGGGGCGTCGCCGGGGGCGATGCCCTACTCCTCGCTCCTGGAGCCCTCCCGCGCGCTCTCCGCCCTGCTCCACGACCTCGACGGGGTGGCGGACGGCAAGCGGCTGCAGATCACCGGGATGTACGAGACGCTGCAGATCGGATCGGACCGCAGCGTCGTCCGCCGTGAGACGCTCCAGGTGGTGCGGGCGCAGGAGGACGCCACCGACCGCCACGTCATCGTCTACCGGGGCGATCTGGGGTGCGACGTGGAGCGGGTGCGGATCCGGGCGCTGGAGGACTGCCGGGTCGGCAGGGTCCGGCGGGACGGGCCCACCGCGCTCGTGGCGGCCGAGCTGCTGTTCGACCGCGCGCTGCGGGTCGGGGAGACCCAGGTGATCCGCTACGAGCTGGCCGACCCGAGCGGGGTGGAGACCACCGAGTACGAACGGGGTTTCCGCTCCCCGGTGGGGCAGTACACCCTCCGGGTGAGCTTCGCCCCCTCCGCACCGCCGATCAACATCCGCCGTTTCGCCCATCACGAGCACAGCGCCGACGAGCACGACCAGGTCGCGCTGACCCTCAACGCCCACCACGCGGTCCACCTGGTCGCCGACTCGCTCCAGCCCGGCCTGATCGGGATCCGCTGGGACTGGCCTTGAGATCCGCCGGGACCGGCCGTGATCAGGCTCCCAGGACCCCGAGGAGGCGGGTGACCTCGGTGGCGACGGCCGTACGGGCCGCTCCGAGATACTTGCGGGAGTCCACGACCTTCCCGTCGGCCGCCAGATAGTCGCGGACGGCGCCGGTGAAGGTCTTGTTGAGGTGCGTGGCGATGTTGATCTTCTTCATGCCACGCCGTACGGCGGCGCGCAGGGTCTCGTCCGGCACGCCCGAGGAGCCGTGGAGCACCAGCGGGACCGGTACGGCGGCGCGCAGGGCGGCGATCAGCTCCAGGTCGAGCACGGCGTCCCTGGTCGTCATGGCGTGGGAACTGCCCACGGCGACGGCCAGCGCGTCGACGCCCGTTCTCGCCACGTAGTCCACGGCCTCGTGCGGCCGGGTCCGAGCCCCGGGCGCGTGCACCCCGTCCTTGCCGCCGACCTCGCCGAGTTCGGCCTCGACCCACAGGCCGCGGGCGTGGCACAGGGCGGCGACCTCGGCGGTGAGCGCCACGTTCTCCTCGTCGGGCAGCGCGGAGGCGTCGAACATCACCGAGCCGATCCCCAGCTCGACGGCCTCCTCGACGAGCGCGCGGTCGGTGGCGTGGTCGAGGTGGACGGCCACGGGCACCGCCGCGGCCCTGGCCACCGCCAGCGTCGCGGCCGCGACCGGCGCGAGCGCGCCGTGGAAGCGGACGCAGTTCTCGCTGATCTGCAGTACCACGGGCGCGCCCGCCGCCTCCGCTCCGGCGACGATCGCCTCGGCGTGTTCCAACTGGACGACGTTGAACGCGCCGACACCCGCCTGGGCGTCGCGGACGATGTCGCCGATGCCGACGAGGGGCATGGATGGCCTCCGTTCTTGGTGGGATCTCCGGTCTGGCTCGCGGGGGCCTACGCCCGCGCGGGCTCCACCCGGATCTTGGGGTGGATGTCCCGCAGGACGTTCGCGTCGAAGTCGCCCGCGACCGGGGCGGCGACCGCGGCGGCGCCCAGGGCGGCGGCCCTGCGCAGCCGTTCCGGCCAGGGCGTCCGCTCGACCAGGCCCAGCGCCAGCCCCGCGACCAGCGCGTCACCCGCGCCGGTCGGGTTGCCCTCGACCCGGTACGGCATCGCGGCCCGCCAGGAGCCCTCCGGGGTCACCGCCAGCAGCCCGTCGGCGCCGAGCGAGACCACGACCGCCCGGGCCCCCGAGCGGCGGAGCGCCTCGGCCCCGCGCAGGGCCTCGCCGATCCCGCCGATCCCGCCGATCCCGCCGATCCCGCCGATCCCGCCGATCCCGTCGATGTGGCCGATGTCGCCGATGTCGCCGATCCCGCCGGTTCCGCCGGAACCGTCGGAGCCTTCGGAGTGGCGGGCCTTCCCGTCCGGGGAACCGGGGCCGGGGGAGGGAACGTTCCAGGAACCGTCCCGGGAGGGGAAGGGCTCCCTGTGGGAGAGGGCGCGGGCGAGTTCCTCGGCGTTGGGCTTGACGATCTCGGGGCGGCCGGAGGGAGCGTGCCGGAGCGGCTCGCCGTCGGCGTCCACGATCGCGGGGACGCCGCGCTCGCGGGCGCGGGCGGCGAGGTCGGCGTAGAGGGTGACGGGCACCCCGGCGGGGAGGCTGCCGGAGATGACGACCGCCGCGGCCCGCCCGAGCCGCGTGTCGTAATCACGCAGGAAGCTTTCGAGCTCCGCCTCGGTGACGAGGGGGCCGGGTTCGTTGAAGAGCGCGGTGCGCGGCCGTACGGCCCGCCCGGCGCCGTCGGCGGAGAAGCCGAACGAACCGGACGAACCGAATGAACCGGACGGGCCGGAGAAGCCGGATGAGCCGGGGGAGCCTGTGGATCCGTCGTGGACAGGAGGGACGGCGCCGCCGGCGGGGGCCGTACCGGAGGGGGGCGGACCGGGGAGAGCCGGGCCGAGGTCGTGGACGGCCAGGGTGGCGCGTGATCCGGCGGCGATCGGGGTGAGGGCGGCGGGCAGGCCCGCGGCGGCGAGGTCGGCCTCGGCGGCCTCGCCGTTCGATCCGCCCGCCAGGCCGGTGACGAGGACGTCGTGGCCGAGGGCGGCGAGCACCCTGGCCACGTTGACACCCTTGCCGCCCGCCCTGCGGTGCACGGCCCGCACCCGGTTGACGCCGTCCCAGTCGACGCCACCGGTCGTGTAGGTGACGTCGAGCGCCAGGTTCAGCGTGACGGTGAGGATCGTGCCCCGGGGGGCGGGCGGTGGGGTCATCGGGGTTCCGTGATCCAGTTTCCGTGCCGCATGACGCCGGAGACCTCCAGGTCGTCGGTGAGCACCACCAGGTCGGCCTGCTTGCCGACGGAGACGGAGCCGAGGCGGTCGGCCAGGCCGAGCACCCGGGCGGGGGTGAGCGAGGTGACCTCGGCCGCCTCGCTGAGGGACAGGCCGACCTGCCGTACGGCGCGCCTGAACGCCACGTCCATGGTGAGGGTGCTGCCCGCGATCGTGCCGCCCCCGGCCAGCCTGGCGGCGCCGCCGACGACCTCGACCTGCATCGGTCCGAGCCCGTAGACGCCGTCGCCCATGCCGGCGGCGGCCATCGCGTCGGTGATCAGCGCGGTCCGGCCGGGGCCCGCGACGTCGTAGGCCAGGCGCATCATCGCCGGGTGCACGTGCACGCCGTCGTTGACCAGCTCGATCGTGACGCGCTCGTCCTCCAGCAGCGCGGCGACGGGCCCGGGGTCGCGGTGGTGCAGCGACGGCATCGCGTTGTAGAGGTGGGTGGCGACGCTGCCGCCCGCCTCGATGCCCTGGCGGGTCTGCTCGTAGGTGGCGTCGCTGTGGCCGAGGGCGGCGATCACGTTGTGCGCGACCGCCTCCCTGATGGTGTCCAGCGCGCCGGGCAGTTCGGCGGCGATGGTGAGCATCCGCACGTGGCCGCGCCCCGCCTTGAGCAGTTCGGTGAACTCCTGCGTGGAGGGGTCCCGCAGGAAGGCCGGGTTGTGCGCGCCGCAGCGCGCCTTGGAGATGTAGGGACCCTCGAAGTGGATCCCGGCCAGCACGCCGTCGTCGCACAGGTCGGCCAGGGCGGAGGCGGCCCTGGACAGGTCGCCCGGAGAGGCGGTGACCAGGCTGGCGACGATCGTGGTCGTGCCGTGCCGGGCGTGCAGGTCGACGGCCCGGAGCGCCTCGTCCGGGTCGCCGGTGGGGAAGGAACCGCCGGCTCCGCCGTGGGTGTGCATGTCCACGAAGCCCGGTACCACGTAACGGCCCGCGAGGCCGAGACCGGGGCCCGGCGCCGACCCCTGGCCGACGTGGGTGATGCGGCCGTCTTCGATGGTGAGCCAGCCCTCGTGAACACCGTCGGGGGTCACGATACGGGCGTCGGCGAGTGTGATGCTCATGTCCCCATCCTTCCCGGTCCCCACGCGATCAATGATCAGGAGGGGAGGATGACGGACCTGGTGAGGTGGAGGGGCTCGTCGGGGTTGAGTCCCCGGGCGTGCGCCCGCGCCACGGCCACCCGCTGGACCTTGATCAGCTCGGCCATCGGGTCGAGGGGGCTCTCCAGGAACGATCCACCGGCGGCCTCGACCTCGTCGCGCAGTCCCCCCGGGCTCTCGCCCAGCATCCAGGTGATCCGGTTCGGGCCCGCGATGCTGATCGGGCCGTGGCGGTACTCCATCGCGGGGTAGGACTCGGTCCACGCCCGGCAGGCCTCGCGCATCTTCAGGGCGGCCTCCAGGGCCAGGCCGTACGACCAGTCCCGGCCGAGGAAGGTGAACTGCTCGGCGGCCAGCAGCTCGGCGGGCAGGGGGGCGGCGAGCGCGCGCTCCGCGTCGGCGATCGCGGCGGTCAGGTCCTCGCCGAGGTGGGCGCGGAGCAGGGCGAGCTGCGTGGTGGCGAACCGGGTCTGCACGACGGATCGCTCGTCGGCGAAGTCGAGCAGGACGACCTCGTCGGCGGCCGTCATGACGGGGGTGTCCGGGGAGGCGGTGACGGCGGTCGTCCTGGTGCCCGCGTTCCCCAGCACCTCCAGCACCTCGGTGGTGGTGCCCGACCTGGTCAGCGCGAGGATCCGGTCGTAGGAGCGTCCGGCGGGGAACTCGGAGGCGGCGAAGGCGTCGGTCTCGCCGTGCCCGGCCCGCTCGCGGAGCACCGCGTAGGACTGGGCGACGAACCAGGAGGTACCGCAGCCGACGACGGCGACCCGCTCGCCTCGCCGGGGAAGCGCGTCGGCCGGCACCTCGGTGACGGCTCGACGCCAGCTGTCGGGCTGGGACGCGATCTCGGCTTCGGTATGCGTGGTCACGGCATGCCTCCCCAACTAGCTTCGTTTATGATTGATTTATAGCAGAAATGAGCAACTTTGTGCAGAGGTGGGTTTTGATCGCCTCCTGTGCAAGGCTGTGGACCGTGAGCCGATATGAGCGCTGGAACTCGATCCTCGAACTGCTCTCGCAGGAGGGACGCCTGTCGGTGGAGCAGGCAGCCGAGGCGTTGACGGTCTCCACCGCCACGATCCGCCGCGACTTCGACCAGCTGGCCCAGCAGCAAATGCTCATGCGCACGCGCGGCGGCGCCGTCGCCCAGAGTGTGAGCTACGACCTGCCGTTGCGCTACAAGACCGCGCGTCACGCCGACGAGAAGCAGCGGATCGCCGAGGCCGCGGCCGAGTTGGTCGTGCCGGGCGCGATCGTCGGGCTGAACGGCGGCACGACCACCTCGGAGGTGGCGCGGGCCCTGGCCGTCCGGGCCGATCCCGAGGTGGGCTTCACCATCGTCACCAACGCGCTGAACATCGCCGCCGAGCTGACGGTGCGCCAGCACGTGAAGATCGTGCTGACGGGCGGGGTGGCGAGGCCGCAGTCCTACGAGCTGATCGGCCCGCTGGCGTCGGGGGTGCTGGAGCAGGTCGCACTCGACATCGCGTTCCTGGGCGTGGACGCGCTCGACGCCGAGACGGGCGCGTCCGCCCACCACGAGGGCGAGGCGAGCGTCAACAACCTGCTGATCAGCCGGGCCGCCCAGGTGGTCGTGGTCGCCGACGCCTCCAAGATCGGCCGCCGGGCCTTCGCCAGGATCTGCCCGATCGGCGCGATCGGCACCCTCATCACCGACGAGGGACTCTCGGACGAGGACGCGGCCCGCTTCACCGACGCGGGCGTGAAGGTCGTCCGCGCGTAGGACTGCGGGACCCGCACGGGCGCGTAGGACTGCGGGACCCGCACGGGCGCGTAGGACTGCGGGACCCGCACAGGACCGTAGAACTCCGACGGGATCCCGCACAGGGCCGTGGACTGACTCCACAGGGGATTCCGCACAGGACCCTGGGACCCCGGGCGGGCTCGCATGGGACCCCGCGGGGGAAACCCCTTCACGCCGACGTATGGCTCGCCTTTGCGTGCTAGCACCGATGCGGCTCCCACCCTCCCTCCGCGACAGTCTTTACAGGCTCGGCCGAAAGGTTCGGAGGGGAGAAGGACGCTCCCCCTTGCGAAGCCTCGGCGAAAGGGGAAGTCTCATGCGCGGAATCCGCAGGATGGCGAGTGCGGCCGTGGCCACACTGGCTCTGACCGTCGGGCTGACGGCCCCGGCGACGGGTACGGCCCAGGCGCTGTCCTCCAGGTCCTTCACCTGGAACACGTCGACGGCGGGCGACTGCACGATGTTCCAGGGCGCGCGGTGGACGCTGTTCTCGGACGGCACGGCGACCTTCGACGGGGTCGTCACCAGCAGCGACGACAACGACGCCTGGCTGATGTGGGCGACCATCAAGGACGTCAACGGCGCCGTGCTGGGCAGGCTCACCAACGCCCGCATCCAGGACGGCGGCGACCCGCAGAAGTTCGTCAAGAACCTGCCCAACCACACCCAGCGGTACCGGTGGTTCGCCTCCGGCCGCTTCGACTACCGCAAGTACGACCTCATCAAGCGCATGTCGCTGGCCAAGCACTGCTGAGTCCGGGCGGCACCGGGCCCTCCTCCACCACGGGTGCGGAGGAGGGCTCTCCGGCATTCTTCCCGATGTGCCGATCACGGCGCGCCTCTCGTTTCCGGCGGTCAGGGGTTTCGGACGATCAGGGGTTTCGGGCGGCCGGAGACGGCGGACATGCGCATTGTCGTCGATCGGCCAGGGCACGGTCGGAATCGGGCGCCGCCCCATGACCTCCGGACTCGCCCCCGTTCGGGGTCCATTCATCGTCTAGGATCGACAGGGCCTGAACGATCAGGATATCTCCGCCGCCGGGTGCCGGAAATCGGCCGCGCGGAGAAATGCCGGAACGGTCCGACCCCCGAGGAGCTGTTTGTGAGCGGCGCGCATACCCTGCGGCAGACCGAGGAAGCCGTCACGGGGAAGCTTGAGGGCCTGGAGCTGGATTTCCGGGCGATGACCGCGATATCAAACCTCTATCGGGTCGCCTCGTCCGTCCGGAATCATTTCGAGCAGACGGTGCTGAAGGAAGCGGATCTCACCTGGACCGCTTTCGTGGTGCTGTGGGTCGTGTGGATCTGGGAGTCGATAGAGAATCGGCACGTCGCCGCCGAGGCGGGCATCACCAAGGGCACATTGACCGGAGTGGCGCAAACGCTCGAAAACCGCGGGCTGATCGTTCGGGACATCCCGGCCAGCGACCGCAGGCGCACCGTGTTCTCCCTCACCCCGGAGGGGGAGAAACTCATGACCACGCTGTTCCCCGAGTTCAACAGGGAGGAGCAGTTCGTGCTCTCCGGACTCGGCGAGCGGCGCCTGACCGAGCTGGGGAACACGCTGCGGCACGTTCTGAAGCACCTGGAGAAAGAAGGCCCGGAGCGGAGGGCCTCCCGGAGTTCGGACCGTGCCTCCGAGGGCGGAAGATAACGCCTTCCCCGGTTCCCGGGTCTGCTCGACGGCGGTTCCCGCGTCTCACATGTGCCCGGGACGGATCTCCGTACCGCCCGGCGGCGGTTCCACCGGCGGCGGCGGTTTCACCGGAGGGGGCGGTCCCCGCCCCCTCACCGCCTTTCTCCGCCGTCGGCGTCCATTGATGCACGAAATCTTCACGGCCCCTCCCGGGAAATACCACATGTCTCTGCTTTGCTGATCTCCCGACCGGGGAGATCGGCTCGACGTCTTTCTACGCGGTCTCGTGCCCAGAGAATTCATGAGCCGTGAAGGACGATTTTCGATGGCTGGTTCCGGTGTGGACGACGGGCTTTCCCTCCGGGCGAGAAAGGTACGGCGCCGCGGAAGGCGGGCGGCCGCGGTCAGCGCCGTCGCGCTCGTGATCGTGTGCGTCGTCACGGCCGTGGTCGTGGCGGAATTCCTGAGATCGCTGCTCCTGGGAAGTCCGCGTCTGCCGCTGACCCTGATCTGGCAGCGGACCGGCCTGGCGTGCATGACCGATCCGACCGGCGAATGGGCGGCGAGGGCCGGGAAGGAGGGGGTCCTCCGCGATACTCCTCCCGGAGCGGTGAAAATCAGCGAGAGCGTCACCAGGGCATGCGAGAACGAGCGGAACATCGGATCCGTCGGGCTGCGGTACCGGTTTTCGGGTTCGACGGGCACGACGATGGCGTATTACCGGAAACGCGCTCTCGCCGACGGATGGCGCCTGCTCCGGGAGGACGGTGATTCCGCTCCTCCCGCGAAAGAGCAGCTGTGTCTCTCCAAGAACCTTGGAGAATTCACCGGATATCTCGACCTCACCGTGCTCAGGCTCAAGGACTACGCCACCGAGGAGGAGCGGAGGACGGGCGACTACGACCTTCGGATCTCGTTCTCACCCGGCGGATTCGGATGGTGCGGATAGGGCGCCGATCTCCTCCACGTCACGCGAGCGGGCCGGGCGAAAATGAACCGGACGGGACGCCGTACCCGTCTTATGGGCATGAGCAGACGCATGGCACGCGTGGTCGTCCCGTGTCTCACGATCTCCCTGGCGGGCGCGGCCTGCGGGACCTCCACGTCTCCCGGCGAGGCGCCCGCCAAGGTGACGCCCTCCAAGACGGCGGCTCCCACGGCGCAGGGGGCCACCGCCCTCCGTTACACGGGAGCGGGGACCGTACTGGAGAACAGTCACCACGGGCCGCAGCTGTGCACGACCGTCGCCGCCTCGTACCCGCCGCAGTGCGCCGGGATCGACATCGTCGGCTGGGACTGGAAGGCCGTCGAGTCCGAGGGGGCGGGGGACGTCCGGTGGGGGCGGTACCGCGTGGTCGGCACCTGGGACGGCAGGCGCCTGACCCTCACCGAGACACCCCGGCCGCCCGCCGCGGACACGCCCCCTCCCTCAGGCGGAGACCACGACACGAGGTTCGCCAGCCCGTGCCCGCCGCCGCGGGGAGGATGGCGGCCGGTCGATCCGGCGAAGGCCACCGAGGAGGCGGCGCAGGAGACCATGGACCTGGCACGGAAGGTGCCGGAGTTCGCCGGCGGATGGATCGACCAGGCCTACCTGGACGGCCTGCCCAGCCCCCAGGCGTCGACGGCGGCGAACGACCCGGCCCGATACGTGCTCAACATCAGGTTCACCGGCGACCTCGCGGGCCGGGAACGGTGGATCCGCCAGGTGTGGGGCGGCGCGCTGTGCGTGAGCGGCGCGAAACACTCCGAAGCGGAGCTCCGCCGCGTCCAGCGGAGAATCCACGAGGAGCTGGCGGGGATCCAGAGTTCGAGTGTCTCCACCCTGGACAACCGCGTCGAGGCGCTGGTCCCGGTGGTCACCGACGAGCTGCGGCGCTCGCTCGACGACCGGTACGGGGCCGGTGTGGTGAACCTGGAGGGGATCCTGCGACCGGCCGGGTGAGCGGTCGCCCTGGCTGGTCGGGTGAACGGCCGCCGCACCCCGGCGCCGGGAGGGAAGACGCAGGGGGGAACCAGGAGGGAAGGACGTAGGGAGGGGAACCGGGAGGCGGGAGGGAAGAAGGAATAAGACGCGGGGAGGGAAGACGCCGGGAAACCGGTTGGAGGGCCGCGCCGCCGCCGGGAGGATCGGGACATGGAGATCCTCCTGACGACCGCCCGGCTGACGCTCCGCCGGTTCACCGAGACCGAGGCGAACGTGGACCGCCTGCTGGAACTGCACAACGATCCCGAGGTCATGCGCTTCCTCAACGGAGGCGTCCCGACCTCCCGGGACACGGTCCGCGACGAGGTCCTGCCCCGCTTCCTCCGCCGCTACGACCGTTTCGCGGACCCCGGTTTCTGGGCCGCGGAGGAGAGGGACGGCGGTGAGTTCGTCGGCTGGTTCGAGTTCCGGCCCCTGGACGGCGAAGGTCCCGGGGAGGTCGAGCTCGGATACCGGCTGCACAGGCGCTTCTGGGGACGGGGCTACGCCACCGAGGGGGCACGCGCCCTGATCCACAGGGGGTTCACCGAACTCGGCGTGCGGCGCGTCATGGCGCAGACGATGGCGGTCAACACCGCCTCCCGCCGGGTGATGGAGAAGTCGGGCCTGAGCCATGTCCGCACCTTCCACGAGGACTGGCCGCATCCCATCGAGGGGTCGGAGCACGGCGAGGTCGAGTACGAGCTGACCGAGCTCGACCGGCGGTCGGGTGAAGACGGGCCCGGACATGGAGCCGACGGGGCGCCACCCGCCTAATGCGGCACGCCCTTGGTGGCCTCGGACGCGGTCGTCATCATCCGCCTGAAGAACGTCTCCAGCCGGTCCATGGTCGCCGTGAACCGGTGGAACGCCTCTCCGAGGGCCTTCGGATCCCCTTGCTCCAGAGCGTCCGCGCACGCGGTCGCGTCCCGTTTCACGTTCGCCAGCAACTCGGTCCAGAGTCGGTGTTCCCGCGCGCCGGGGACGGTGAAGTAGTGTCCGGCCCGCTCGACGCCTCCCAGGATGGACCTCAGGTGCGGGGTTGCGCGGTCGGGGATCTCCTTCCAGAACCGGTCGTCAGGGACTGTGCCCTTCTCCGCGAGCAACCTTCCCAGGGCGGAGAAGTCCTTGAAGATCTGGAGTGTCAGCTCGCCGCCGCCACGTATGAGCCACGCGGCCAGCTGCAGGCTCCGAACCACGGGAGAGGAGGGGGGACGTATGGATCGCACCGTGGCGTCCTTGAACTTCTGGAGAGAGGAGGCGCTCTGCGTCGGGGAGGACTCCGGCAGGGTACGGAACGGCAGGACGGTCACGGCCACGGCCGCCGAGACGATCGCGGCCACCGCGAAGCGGGAGCCCCGGCCCCCGCCGCTCCGTGCCGTCCACCGTCCGGCGGCATGCGGGCGGTTCCCCCAGGGGCCGACGAGCAGGACCGTCAGGGCCGCGACCGGCGTGATCAGGCCGAGCAGGTACGGCACGGCCACCGAACCGACGAACATCGCCGACGGTCCCGGCTTCCAGACGCAGACGTACGAGAGCGCGTTCAGCGGCCCCAGACATCCGTCGAAGGACCCGATGAGCCAGACGCCGCCCAGCGAGAGCAGAGACGCGATGCCCGCGGCGATCAGCGCCATGGACATCCGGTGGCGACGCGCGGTCGAAGCGACCAGGGCCGCGGCCGCGGCGCTTCCCACGGTCACCGCGGCGAGCATCAGAATCCACAGGACGGTCGCCGTGCCCGTCTGTGGGGGGGAGGCGGACGGCCGCCACGAGTGGATGTAGGCCATGGCGGCGAGCTCCGCGACCCAGCAGAGCGCGGCTCCCACGATCGCCGCTCCCGTGAGCCGTCGCAGAGAGGGACGCTCCTCGGCCGGTTCGGGGCGCCAGGCCAGGGCCAGGAGGGGGTAGAGCCACAGCAGTCCACCGGCGACCAGCCAGAGCGGGAAGTCGTCGACGCCGACGGTATGGAGCATCAGGATGTTGATCGCGAGGAGCGGTGCCCTGCCCGGTGCGGCCGTCCCGACGATGGACTGCAACAGGTCCACCGAGACGTCGAGCGAGGGTTGCGCGTCACTGATCAGTAGCTGACCGTTGCTTTCCCACCAGGTCAGCCAGAGAGCCAGGACGATCCAGGTCGCAGCCGTCCCGGCCAGCAGCACGGGCCGGAGCGGGCGGCCACGACGGGTCCTGATCCACAGCTCGGCGCACTCGGCGGTCCACCAGCAGACGACGGCCGCCACGACCGGCAGGACGAGCAGCCCGGCGGGTTTCGTGGGCAGCCACATGTGCCCGTCGATCCGCTCGGGCAGGAGAGCGGCGGCGAGCAGCCCGGCCCCGAGTGCCAGTCCGGCGTACAGCCCGGAGGGCACCGGCCGCCCGGTGGCCACGGCGTGGGCCGTCGGAGGGGCCAGCGCCGTCGTGACGATGCCCGCGACGAATCCAGCGACGCACAGGACGCTCACCGGCTCCGCCGCCGCGCCCGGCAGGCCGAGCACGATCAGCAGTGTGGGCAGCATGGTCAGGGTCAGGAGGGCGGCGATCCCCGTCAGCAGCATCACCAGGACCGGTGAGCCGAACAGCGAGGAGGGGTCGTCCAGCGAGCTCAGGCGCCGCGCCCAGCGCGGGTGCGTCCGCCACAGGTCGCCGATCGCCCGCCGGGAACCGCGCGCCCGGTCGTTCTCGACGGGCCTGGCCCACACGGACGGGGACGCCCCCCACCGCACCGCCGCCAGGTCGGCGTGGAACTCCCGGTTCCTCAGCAAGTCGGCGCGGGCGAGAGTGATCAGGGCCGTCAGGACGAGCGACAGGACGAGTTCCCGTGACAGGACCGGCACCGACCCAGCGAAGAACATCGTGTCCGGGTGGAAGACGGCTCCGGTGAACAGTCTCTGGATCTTGAAAACGGCGTAGGGCAGCAGCACGGCCACGAAGAAGACGCGCCACAGCGCGGTCGTCGCGTACGCGAGGCGGACGTCACCGCTGCGCACGTGCGCCAGCTCGTGCAGGACCACGGCCTCGAACCCGTCGGGGTCGGAGTGCCTGCGCGCCACCAGCCCGCCATGCAACCGCACGGTGTAGTGGCCGGGGCGGCCGAAGGCCACCGCACTGGCCGTCGCGGCGGCGGGGTCCATCGAGAACCGGACGTTCCTCACACCCGCGCGTCCGGCCAGCTCCCGCAGCAGGCGGCTGAGCTCCTCGTCCCCGGCGACCTCGTCGATCGGTACGGCCCGGCCCCTGCGTGACTTCCAGACGGGCAGGAGGAAGTACAGCACCGCGGCGGACACCACCACCGCGGCGGCCATGACCACGAGAGGCCACTCCGTTTTCCTCCCGAACCGGTCCGCACAGGCCTTCAGGGCCTCCTCGTTCAGGTTCATGGCCCCGATGTTGCTCAGCGACGACCCTTCGGGGTCGACTCCGGCGGCCAGCATGCACACCGGCTCGTAGCCCCTGCCGCCCCCCGTGATGGGCAGGAGGGTGTCCCCGGCCATCCAGGCGGTGCCGGCCAGCAGGAGCAGGACCAGCAGAATGAAACGGAGTGTGGTTCCGGAAGGAATGGAGGCGTCCCCCGGGGGAGTGGGGGCGTCGCCGTGAGGGGTGGTGCCGGTGCCGGTCTCGCGATCGTCTCCGGTCACCGGCGTCACCCTTCCGGACTCTGGAGAGGGGGGAGCTCTCGCGGGGAGTCGAGGGCGAGCCGGGCGACGAGGCTGTCGGCGACCTGAACGGCGCGCTCGGTCGGCAATCCCGCCTCTGTGGAGAGTCTGTGCGCGTGCGCGTGCACCGCGTTCAGCTGCTCCCTGGTCAGCGCCGGGACCACGGGGTCGGGGTCGGGTCTGCGCAGCAGGGTCCGCAGGCGGCGCGCGGCCCGCCGTCCCGCCCTGTCGACCGCGGCGCCGACCGCGCCGCCCACGGCCTCGTCGAGGACGAGCCAGAGCACCGTCGTGACGAGCGCGCCGGCCTCCTCCAGCCCGAAGCCCAGTGGCTCTCTACGGGATCTCCTGCGTCTGAGGCGGCGCACCACCGTATGGTGCCCGACCAAGCTCAGCGCCCTGACCAGGGGGAGCTCCTCGGGGGCCACTTCGGCCACGACGTCGCGGACGACTTCCCGCACGACGGGCCGGTTCCCTGAGTCTCGCGGTGCGTACGAGGCCACGCCAGCCGCCTGCCTTCCTGCACACGGGATACCAATACTAATTCGCCTTCGATCACTTGGGGAGGGAGTGCGGGCACGGAGGGTAATGGTCGTGATCCCGCGACGGGGATGACGGGATCGAGGGGGAGGAAGGGGGAAATCCGGTGCGGTGGCGCTTCGCGGTACGCCACGATGGGGCGATGAGTGATACGTCCGGGCTCGACACGGGCCGGCCCGAGCTTGACGTGGACCTGTCCGGGCCAGGCGAGGGGCGCCCCGGGAGCGGCGCGGGTCGTTCCCGGGACGGTGTGGGGCGTTCCCCGGACGGTGTGGACGGCTTCGTGACCGGCGCGGAACGGGCCGGGGACGAGGTGTCCGACCCCTGGCTCGGCCGGATCCTGCGGGAGGGCGCCACGCCGGGGCTGCTGGACGCGCTGGCCGAACGGCTCTCCCCGGCCGACCTGCAGACGCTGCTGCTGGCCGTCTACCGCCGCCGCGTGTCGGCCGTCACGCCCGGCGGCCTGCTCCGGCAGTACGAACGCGACCGTTTCACCGCGCTTTCGCCGGTGGACGCGGGGGTTCTGGTGCGTCTGGACGTCCTGATGCACGACCAGCTGACCCGGCACGGGTTCGCCGCCGTCGAGCTGTCGCCCGTCTGCCCGCTCGGCACCAACTCGGCCGTGGCGACCGTGGACCAGAACAAGGTGCTGACGACGATCCGCAACACCGAGGTCGTCGCGGACGCGACCAACGTCATGGCCCTCGAATGCGCCGTCCGCCGCCGGGAGCTGCTGCGGGCCGACCCCCGTTCACGGCAGCGGGTACGGCTCGGCACCACGCACCGCGTCCTGCGCGCGCAGGTCTTCGGCCCCGGCATGATGGCGCACTTCAAGCTGCTGGGGCTGTGCACCGCCGGTCGCGACGAGGGTTCGTTCGATTTCGAGACGGAGGCCCTCGCCGAGCACGTCGGCCTCCACCTCGACGTCGTCGAGAAGGCCCGCGCGCTCGGCCCCCACGCCTCGTCGGTGCGCGTGGCCGTCACCGACCTGACCGGCGGACGGCACCGCCAGGTGCTGCGCGAACGCGTCCTGGACCACCTCGCCCCCAGGCATCCCGGCGTCATCTTCGCCTTCGACGACGGACGCGAGAGAGGCCGCGGCTACTACACCGGCGCCTGCTTCGAGATCAACGCCATCACCCCGGAGGGGGAGACCGTCAACCTCGGCGACGGCGGGTTCACCACCTGGACCGCCGACCTCCTCAGCAACGCCAAGGAGCGCCTGCTCGTCAGCGGGCTGGGGGTCGAACGCCTGTGGGGGCTCTCCGTCCCGTGAGCGGACGCGCGGCTCGCCCCTGAGCGGGCCGAGCGGCCCGAACCTCCGTGAGGCGTCCCTCAACGTCCCTGGACATCCCTCGACGTCCCTGAACGGCCTGAGCGTTCTTGAGCGGCCGTGCCCGGCGTCCGGTGCAACTTTCGGTGTGTCCGCGCTCCGCCCAGGGGCGGATACCCCCCGTCCGGATCACTCTCGCGGGTGAGGTTCCCGGCCGCCCGCGTGACTATGGTCCTGGACATGCGTGCTCTCGGATGGACTCTGGCGGTGGCGGGGCTGGCCCTGGCGGGCTGCGGCGGTGCGGGCGACCCGGGGAAGGCGGGTACGGCGGAGGCGGGCGGACTGCGCCAGGTGATGGCGAGCCTGGACGCCGCCGGTCCGGCGGCCGGTTACCTCGAATACGGTGACATGGCGCACTGGCGGAGCCTCGGGGTGGTCACCGAGGGTGGTCCCGGCAAGGATCGGCGCTGGCTGTCCGTCGTCACGGCGGGCTTCGGCGACCTCGGCGTCAACGCGAGCAGGCTCACCGGGCCGACCGGCGTCAACGTGTTCGCCGCCGACCGGGGCGCCGTCTTCGGTGTTCCGCCCAAGACGGCCATCCGCGTCGAGGGCAGCCTGGACTCCGCGGACATCCGCGCCAAACTGACCGCGCTGGGCGCCAAGCCCCGGGAGATCGGCGGGCAGGAGGGGCTCTCCCTGGGCGAGGACAACAAGATCGACATGACCGGCCCGCAGGCCGGACTGGGACTGATGAACCAGCTCAACCAGGTGGTGGTGACGGACTCCGCGCTGGTGGCGGGATCCGCGGCGGAGCCCGTCGCGGCGGGGCTGGGCGCCGGGTCCTCCCTCGCCGACAGTCCGGACCACGCCGCGGTCGCCGACTGCCTCGGCGACGTCGTCGCCGCCGTCGTCACGGCTCCCGCGCAGCCGGGCGGGGTGATCCTGTACGGCGTCGGCCTGCGCAGGCCCGCGAGCACGGCGGACAAGGCGGTCGACGTGGTGTGCGTGCTGCCGCGTGTCGCGGAGGTGGGCAAGACGTTCACCGAGCGGTTCACCACGGCCGCGAAGGTCGGCGGCAGGCCGCTGGGGGAGCTGGCCGAGACGATCACACACGACGAGGTGCGCTCGGGCGACCGTACGGTGTACCGCGCCGTCCTGACCGTCAAGCCCGACGGCCCGGTCATGCTGGCCCAGCAGCTCCTGGTGCGCAACGAGCTGGCCTCGCTGGCCGACCCCGCCGCGCCCGCGAACCCGCTCGACGTCCTGAACCGCAGTTCCCCGCCGGGAACACCCGGCTGACGGAGCCCATGGCTACCCGCCAGTAGTAACGGTCGGGCTGAAGGGGTACATATCTGGTGCAAGCCGGTGACCCGTACCCCAGGGGGTTGCACATGACGGCGCGAATGGGCGCGGCGCGGCTCGGCCCTGCCGAGCGGGCCGCCGCACTGACGCAGATGGCCGATCAGGAGCTCGACGTGGTGGTGATCGGAGGTGGTGTCGTCGGCTCCGGGGTGGCGCTCGACGCGGCGACACGGGGGCTGAGCGTCGGGCTGCTGGAGGCCCGCGACTTCGCCTCGGGAACCTCGTCGAGATCGTCCAAGCTGATCCACGGCGGGCTGCGCTATCTGGAGCAGCTCAACTTCGACCTCGTCAGGGAGGCACTCCAGGAGCGGTCCCTGCTGCTGCAGCGGGTGGCCCCGCACCTGGTCAGGCCGGTGCCCTTCCTGTTCCCGCTGACCCATCTCGGCTGGGAGCGGCCATACGTCGGCGCGGGCCTGGTGATGTACGACTCGCTGGGCTTCTCCTTCGGGTTCACCCGGGGTGTGCCGGGGCACCGGCATCTGTCGCGCAGGAGGGCGTTACGGCTCGTGCCCGCGCTGCGCCGTACCGCGTTCTCCGGGGCGGTGCAGTACTGGGACGCCCAGGTGGACGACGCGCGCTACGTGATGACCATGCTGCGGACCGCCTCGACCTACGGGGCGTACGTCGCGTCACGGGCCCAGGTGGTCGGCTTCCTGCGGGAGGGGGAGCGGGTCACCGGGGTCAGGGTGCGCGACCTGGAGAGCGGGACCGAGCTGGACGTGCGGGCCCGGCAGGTCGTCAACGCCACCGGGGTGTGGACCGACGACATCCAGGAACTGGTCGGAGGACGCGGGCAGATCCACGTCCGCGCCTCGAAGGGGGTCCACCTGGTCGTCCCACGGGACAGGATCCACTCGCTCACCGGGATCATCCTGCGGACCGAGAAGTCGGTGCTCTTCGTGATCCCCTGGGGGCGCCACTGGATCATCGGTACCACCGACACCCGCTGGGACCTGGACAGGGCCCACCCCGCCGCCTCCCGTTCGGACATCGACTACGTGCTCGAACACGTCAACGAGGTGTTGTCGGTCCCGCTGTCCCACGACGACGTCGAGGGCGTCTACGCCGGGCTGCGGCCGCTGCTGTCCGGGGAGTCGGAGGAGACCTCCAAGCTCTCCCGCGAGCACGTGGTCGCCCATCCGGTGCCGGGGCTGGTCATGGTGGCCGGGGGGAAGTACACGACGTACCGCGTCATGGCGCGGGACGCGGTGGACGCGGTGGCCCACGGGCTCGACCAGCGGGTTCCGCCGTCGTGCACCGACAGGATCCCGCTGGCGGGGGCGGAGGGCTACCAGGCGCTGTGGAACTCCCGGCAGCGGCTGGCCCAGTCGTCGGGGCTGCACGTGGCGCGGATCGAGCACCTGCTGCAGAGGTACGGCTCGCTGATCGACGAGGTCATCTCGCTGATCGAGGCGGACCCGTCCCTGGCGCTCCCGCTGGCCGGGGCGGACGACTATCTCAGGGCGGAGGTCGTCTACGCGGCCACCCACGAGGGCGCGCGGCACCTGAACGACGTGCTGTCCCGGCGCACGCACATCTCGATCGAGACCTTCCACCGGGGGGTGGGGGTGGCCGAGGAGGTGGCCGAACTGCTCGCCGGGCCGCTGGACTGGGACGACGAGCAGATCAAGCGCGAGGTGGAGTACTACGCCAAGCGGATCGAGGCCGAGCGGCTCTCCCAGGAACAGGACACCGACCAGGAGGCCGACGCCATCCGCCTGGGCGCCCCCGAGATCGTCCCGGTGGCGGTCCCCGGCCCGGACCGCCTCTAGCGGGGTCCGTCGGGCTTGCCCGGCTGCCGCCGGTACTCCGCGGCGATGCCGATGCGGCGGGGCTCGGCCGGCTGGGGCTCAACGGTGTAGGTCGCGGCCCCCAGACGGGTGATCGTCTCCGGGGGCTGCCGTTCCATGCTCTCCAGCCGTTCGAGGTCGGCGGCCGGGACCAGGGCCACGATGGGTTTTCCGTGCCGGGTCATCACGATGCGCTCCCCGCCGTACGCGGCGCGGTTCACCAGCTCGGCGAAGTCGGCGCGAGCTTGCGTGACAGGGATCTCTTCCGCCATGACTCCAACATAGCATTCTGTATGTAGTGTACGTTCTGTATATTCTGTACAGAACGGAGGCGCTCATGATCAACCCAATCGGCCGATATGTCCTGCCAGAGGTTATTGAGAGGACTGGCCACGGCACGATCGTGATGGATCCCTACTCCAAGCTCCTGGCCGGGCGGATCATCTTTCTGGGCGCCCCCATCGACGACACCAGCGCCAACGACGTGATGGCGCAGATGCTCTATCTCGATTACGACAACCCCGAGCGGGACATCTCGCTCTACATCAACTCTCCCGGCGGCTCGTTCACCGCGATGATGGCGATCTACGACACCATGCAACACGTCGCCTCGGATGTGGAGACCGTCTGCATGGGCCAGGCCGCCTCCGCCGCCGCCGTCCTGCTGGCGGCCGGAACCCCCGGAAAGCGGATGGTTCTGCCGCGCTCGCGCGTCCTCGTTCGCCAGCCCTCCAGCGAGGGGCGGGGGCAGTACAGCGACCTGGAGGTCCACGCCCGGGAGATCTTGCGTGCGCGGACGCTCATGGAGACACTGCTCGCCGGGCACACCGGACAGAGCGAGGAGCGCGTCCGGCGTGACCTTGAGCGGGACAAGGTCCTCGACGCCGACGAGGCCATCGCCTACGGCTTCGCCGACGCGATGGCCGCCTCGCGCAAGTAGGTCCCGATGGGTTGTGCGTGGAGGCCCCGGCGCCGGGGGTGGCGCCGGGGCCTCCACTCTCCCGGCCCGCCCCATCGTGGGGAGCCGGAGGCGGGCGTCACGGTGTCGGGGGAACACCGTGGCCGGGAGGGCGTGAAGGTCAGACGTTCTCGTCTTCCGTTTCCGTTCCCGTGACGGGAATGACGTCCAGAACGGCCCAAACGGCCCGGCCGAGCGAGCCGTAATCCCGCACACCCCAGCTACGGGAATGCCGGGCGACCAGCCAGAGACCGCGACCGTTCTCCTGGTCGATCGGTATTTCATCGGGCACGACCGGATTCCACGGCGGCCCGCCGGGATCGATCACCTGAACGTATATCCGGTCCTCGGAGGAGGTGACGGTCAGAGTCACCTTGTTTCCGTACGGCCTGCCTCTCGTGGAGTGGACGACCGAGTTGGCCACGAGCTCGGAGACCACCAGCTCGGTCCTTTCATAAGCCGGGTGTTCGGTTCCCAGCCATTCGCGCAAGCGGGCACGCGCCTGCGAAACGACTTCCGGCGCGAGATCGAACGTTGCCGCGCCCAGGAGTGTCCAGCGACTTTCTACACAGGACTCCTCAAGATCCATGGCTTTCCCTTATCTGGTCATCCGTCTTTTCGGATTCGCCTGACCAGGATGGCAGTGCATGGCTACAGTCGGTAGTCGAACGGCTTGAAAGGGTGGTCAACGGTTTTGTTAAACCGTGTCTTAAATGACGGAGGTGGTTGCGGTGCCCGGCCCCAAGGAGCTCGACCCGGCGCTGTCCCCGAGCGCCTACTTTGGCTACGAGCTGCGCAAATACCGTACGGCCGCAGGGCTGTCCCAGACGGCGCTGGCGAGCAGGATCGGGTATTCGTACGGTTTGGTCAGCATGACCGAAACCGGAAAAAGGCCACCTACCGATGATTTTGTCAACAGGTGTGATGAGGCACTCGAACTCGAAGGAGCACTTGGACGTCTCAAGGCGATGATCGACAACATGGCCACCAAGATTCCTCCATGGTTCCGCGAGTGGGTTGAGATCGAGCAGAATGCCGAAAGCCTGCGCACCTGGGAGCCGATCATCGTGCCCGGCCTGCTACAGACACCGAAATACGCCAGGGCAATCCTGAGTGGGAGGCCGAAGATATCGCCAGAGATCCTAGACAAGGATCTGGCGACTCGCCTTGAACGCCAGAAGATCCTCGATCGGGATGATCCGCCCATGTTCTGGGTGGTCCTCGATGAGGGGGTCTTGATTAGGCCTGTCGGTGACAGCGAAGTCATGGTCGAGCAGCTCGATCATCTGCTTGAGCTTGCGCAGCACCCCGCCGTGGCCATTCAAGTGCTTCCCCACGATGCGCGGTGCATGACCGGCGTACTGGGCGCATTCGTGGTTGCGCAGGGCCCCGGTCTTCCGGATACCGTGTACTTGGAGTCCTCTTTGCGGGGAGAAACCGTGGACGATCCTGAGGACGTGAAAACAATACTCATGTGGTACGAGGCGATCCGGGCCGAAAGCGCGTCGAAAAGTAGTTCGCTGGCCATAATCGAGGAGAAGAGAGCCCAATGGACCCGCTGCTGAATCGCGAACTGTGTGACGCCGTGTGGGTGAAGTCGTCGCTCTCGGGGCCGAATGGTGGCAACTGTGTGGAGGTTGCCAGGCTGGTTGGGGGCCGGGTTGGTGTCCGTGACAGTAAGAACAGGTCTGGTCCGGCGTTGGTCTTCGCTTCTGGTGAGTGGGCGGCCTTCGTCGAAAGCGTCAAGGACGGCCACTTCGGCTGAACCGTCGCGGAGCGGAACGGTGAAGACCCCGACAGCTGAGACTGCCGGGGTCTTCCTCTTACGGCCTCCCCGCGATTGGGGCCGGGGCATACCGACGTGGTGTGGGTTGAACGACTCAGCCGGCCGTGAGGTAAACGAGTACGGGTTGGGGCATGGCCGCGCGGGCCTGCCAAGGTTCCACCTCAGCAACCCAGCCGGCCACCAGCACGTCACCGCCTGCGCGAAGACACCGTCAGCTGGGCTGCCACAGCTCGACCCGATTGCCCTCAGGATCGGTGACCCAGCCGAACCGGCCGACACCCTCCATATCCTGAGTCTCCTCGGCCACGTCCGCCCCCTTGGCGCGCAGTTGCGCGAGCATCGCATCCAGGTCGCGGACTCGGAAGTTGAGCATCGCCTGCTGGGCACGGGAACCGAGGTAATCGGTCTCGGACTCGAAAGTCGCGAACACCGTCACCCCGGCTTCCTGACGCCACATGCCGTTCTCATCGGCATCCAGGCCCAGGCAATCGCGGTACCACGCACCCAGGGCCACGGGGTCGGCGGCCCTCATGAAATATCCGCCGATTCCAAGCACACGTTCCATGCCGCCATCTTGCCAGGACCGAAATCGCCCGATTCGCACTTTGCCTCAAACGCGGAGGAACTCGTTGGTCAGCCTGTTCGGAGGCGGTACGGTCGCTCGCTTCCTCTGGCGTGTTACTTCTCCATCGGCGCGCGTACGGACATCTCACCATGCCGACGAGTGTGGAACCGGCGCGTCCGGCGCATCTACGGTGCGAGTCGATTCGTGCCGAGAGGCAAGGAGAAGAATCTGATGAACCCCCTGCTGAGCCGTGAGCTCGCTACCGCCACCTGGGTGAAGTCCTCCCTGTCAGGGGCGAACGAAGGTAACTGCGTGGAGGTCGCCAGGCTGGCCCAGGGCCGGGTCGGTGTCCGTGACAGCAAGGACAGGTCCGGTCCGGCGTTGGTCTTCGCCCCCGGTGAGTGGGCCGCCTTCGTCGAAAGCGTCAAGGACGGCCACTTCGACTGACCCCGGTGCCTGTAGACGTGAAGCCTTCAGCGGCATCGCCGCCAAGGCCTTTACGTCCGCCCGCTCCCGCGACGTTCAGGCCAAGCCGCCGCTGGACGACTGCCGTGGATAAGGGTCTGGAAAATCCCCTGGGCAGGGAAGGTTCTTTTCCTCCTTCAATTGGTCTCAAATAGGGACGTATCAATTTGGTTTTATGCGACACGCTTGACGGTCGTAGTCCTGTCACTCAGGCTCGCAGTGGCGTGCAAGTCCGCGCATGTTCGGAGGTCAGGAGAGCGACATGGCGCTACGGTTCTACGGTAAGGGCGGTAGTGAGCAGGAAAGCTGCCCTTCGGTGCACCTTGACGAGGCTGATGGCAGTCTCGTCATCGTGGGCTGGCCCGTGGAGGACCCCGAGATACTCACTGCGATCCAGGAGGTGAGTCACATCGAACCCCACGAGCGGGCCTTTCGGGTACCGAAAGAGCTGAGGAAGGCATTGTGGGAGGCGTGCGGTGGCAATGATCCAGACTTTGGCTGAGCTGTTCGCGAAGACCCAGCGCTCGGTCACTCATCTGGAGTTGCGTGATACATACGGCCAGAGCCGAGGATTCACGGCGTGGCAGCAAGGTGTGTCCCTGGATGAGATCTCACGGTTCGACTTCTGGCTCCCATGGATTGACCTGGTGAAGGAGCATGTGGAGCGTGGTGTTTCGTTCCGTCGTGCACGAGTGGTTTCAGAGCCGGTCAGCGACTACATCCGCTACGAGAACCAGGTCACACCGTTCACCAATCTGGTGGCCGGCGAACAGGTCCGCTGGTTTCCCCGACCGCGGGCGCGAGACATCGCGGTCCCTGGTTGCGACTTCTGGCAGTTCGACGACGGCCTGATCTGCTGGATCTTTCAAAGCGGGGACGGTGAGCCCACCGGCTACGAGTTGAGCGAGGACCCCGCCGAGGCCAAGCTCTGCTCCGCGGCCTTCGAGGCCGTATGGGAGCGGGCCATCGACCACGAGGACTACCGGCCGGCCTGACCTCGGTTCTCCGAACGTGGCCACTTCACCGTCGTCCAGTGCCCGGCAGGCTCGGCAACTCATCGCCGACAGGCTTCGAGAGATCCTTCGCGATTCCGGCCTGACCGCTCGGGCACTGGCTCGGCAGGCTGGATGGGATGAGACCAAGTGCTCTCGGCTCATCCACGCGCGCACGCCTCCCAGCGATGCGGACATCCGTACCTGGTGCACGGTCTGCGGCGTCCCAGAGGAGATCCCCAACCTCATCGCGGCCTCCCGTAACGCCAACAATGCCTACGTGGAATGGCGCAGGGTTCAGCGCAGCCAGAAGCGCATGCAAGAGCTGCGGCTGTCGCTGTATGAGGAGACGCGCCTGTTCCGCTTCTACTGCGCGGGCGTCGTCCCATGGCCTTTGCAGACACCGGACTACATGCGGTCTGTCATGACCCGCTTCAACGACTTCCACCGGGCCTCGGCCGGCGACATCGAGGAGGCGGTCCAAGCTCGGGTGGCCCGTCGCCGTTACCTGAAGGACGATACTCGTCGCTGCGCGATGCTCATCGAGGAACAAGTCCTGCACAACAGGTTCATGGGCGGCGATGAGGTGATGCTTGAGCAGCTTCGCCACCTCCTGACCGGTATGAAGCAGCAAAACCTGTCCCTCGGCATCATTCCGCTCAATAGGTCGCGTCTTCAGCGGCCGACCGAAACGTTCTCGATATATGACGAATCGCAGGTCTTCATCGAGCTTGTCTCTGCCGCGGTGACTATCACGCAGCCTCACGAGGTGGCACTGTACGTGAAGTGTTTCCAAGACCTGGGGTCGGCCGCGGTACATGGCGATGAGGCGCGGGCGCTGATCGAGACGGCGATAGGCAGGCTCGCATAACCGGCTTACAAGTTCGTACAAGTTCGTTGAGCCCATGAAATCGCTGGTCCTAGCGTCGAGGTCATGACAGCCGAGACCGCTGCACAGTTCGACGAAGACCGCTCAGAAATGACGGTGGCGATGCCTTGGGGCTTGAAGCGAGCGACCAAGCATCTGACGCAGATACCGCAGCCGTACGCGACGACCGAACTCGACCCGGTCAGTCAGCTCACGCGCTTCTACGACGCGCAGGGGACGCTCGTTGATATGAGCAGGGAGGGAACCAGCAGGGCGTACCTCACGGTCACCATGTCCCGACCCGAGGACGGCTCGCAGAACGCGCCTCAGGGAGGAGACGACACCAGAAACGACGAGGGCAGCGACTGACATGACGCGATCTGAGAGCGGCGGTGTGATGGTGATCACCTCAAAGGAGGACGTCACCGCCAACCTGGTCATCGAGGCGCTGAACGAGCGCCGGGTACCGGTCACCCGCGTCGACCCCGCCGACGTGGGGCCCGACCTGCTGTTCAGTGCCCACCTGAGGGAAAACGCAGCGCACTGGTCCGGACGGCTGCGCACCCCGAGCCGGGACATTGCCTTGGAGCATGTGCGGGCGGTTTACTACCGGCGCCCGTCTTCCTGGCGGTTTGAGGACCTGGAGCCGCAAGCACGTGCCTTCGCTACTGCCGAGGCCAGGCACGGCCTGAATGGGCTGCTTCTCAATCTGCCGAACTGCCGCTACGTCAACCACCCGACCACCATCGGCATGAGTGAGTTCAAACCGGCGCAGTTGCAGGTGGCCGCGCAGGCGGGGTTCACGGTACCGACGACCTTGATCACCAACGATCTCGACGCGGCCGATACGTTCGCAGCAGGGCACACCCCGATGATCTACAAGTCGTTCCGGGGAGTTCCCTCCGGCCCGAATAATGAGGCCAAAGCGATCTGGACTCAGCGGGTCGAGCCCGCCGACCTGGATGAGTCCATCACGGTCACCGCCCATCTGTTCCAGGCGGAGGTGCCCAAGCACAGTGACGCCAGGGTGACGGTTGTCGGCCCACGCCTGTTCGCCAGCCAGATAATCTCCCCGGACGGCGCCCTCGACTGGCGCCGCGGCGACTGGGACACCCTCGTGCACGCCTCCATCCCCGTTCCCTCGCAGGTCGCGGAGGCGCTACGTGTCTATCTCGACAGTTTCGGCCTCGTCTTCGGCTGTTTCGACTTCGCCCTCGAAGAGACCGACGATGCGAACGAGCCCTATCGGTGGACCTTCGTCGAATGCAACCCGAATGGACAGTGGGGCTGGCTTCCCGATTCCGACGCGATAGCCGACGCTTTCGCCGACACCCTGCTGGAGGGATGGTTCGTATGAACCTGGCAGCCGAACTGCGCCGCGAACTGGCCGACGCGATCGGCTCTGTGGCCTGGCGCTCGGCGCTGGAGGAGGTGCCTCGCGAACTTTTCCTGGGCAAGGCCGTCTACCGGCACGAACCCGAACACGGCTGGGTTCCCGCGCACCGCTCCGAGATGAACTCTGACGACTGGCTCGCCCTCGTCTACACCGACGAGACCTGGGCGACCCAGATCAACGGCGTGCTGGCCGAGGACGCCACCGAACCGGTGATGTTCATGCGGCCCACCTCCTCCTCCACCTTCCCGGGGCTCGTCGTACAGATGCTGGAGACGGCCGGGATCGGCGAAGGTGACCGGGTGCTGGAGATCGGCACGGGAACGGGCTACTCCACCGCGCTGATGTGTAGCCGACTGGGGTCGGAGGTCGTCACCTCCATCGAGTATGACCCGGTGATCGCCACTCGCGCGAGAAAAGCGATCACCGAGGCCGGGTACACACCAACACTCATCGAAGGTGATGGTCTGCTCGGGTATGAAGCCAACGCGCTTTACGATCGGCTGATAGCCACCTGCGCGGTACGCACCATCCCGCTCGCTTGGCTGCGGCAGGTCCGGGCAGGCGGGACGATCACCGCCCCCATGCGGGGATGGCTGGACGGCGTAGCGTTCGCGCATCTTCAGGTTGCCAAGGACGGTTCGGCCAGCGGGCGTTTCGTCAGAGACAACGTGTACTTCATGACCGCCCGGCCTCACCTGCCGCCCTACAGGGAACACGGGCTCGGCCGTGGAGAAGGGGGCGCCAGCCGGATAGATCCTGCACTGTTGAAGGACGACACGGGACTTTTCGTTGCCCAGCTCGCCATCCCCCATGCACTGTACGGATGGGTCGAAGACAGCCTTCTCTCGTTGCACGATGTGGCCACCGGCTCGGAGGCCGAGGTCAGGCCGTCGCCTGAGGGGGGATGGACAGCGCGACAGCACGGGCTGGTCAGGCTGTGGGACGCGGTCGAGGAGGTCATTCTGATCTGGGAGGGAGCGGGGCGTCCTCACCAGTCGGGGTTCGGGCTCACGGTCACCCCCGATCACCAGTACGTCTGGCTGGGCGAACCCGACGGCCCACGCTGGGACCTGCCTGCCTCTTCATTGACCGGATAACTGAAGAACGACGTCGGCGTTACGGCGCGACGTACGGCATGAGCCCACCCTCGGCACGTTTGAAGGCTCTTCGCGACCGGTCCTCTCATGCTGAGGATCACGTCGGTATCACGTCTGGCGCCGTAACGCCATGCGGAGAGTGTCTGCTCGCTGTCGTCAAGCGTGCCAGCGGCGGCCTGCTGATTTTTAATTCGTGAAGCTACAACGGCTTGAGGGCCAGGCCGGTCCCGGTCAGGCAGCCGTCGATCAGATGGGGCCGGTATCGGGTCTTCTTCAACTCACGTTTGATCACGCGCACCAGGTGGTCCAGGCTCATCGCGGCGAGGTTGGCCAGCCCGCCGCGGTTCGTCAGCGGCCAGACGCCTTCCACCGCCTTTGAGGTCGGGAGCATACGGCGGCAATCGAAAGACCTGCAGCCAGTCGGCGTTGGCGGCGATAACCGCCGCATCGGGGCGCAGGTGTGTCGGCCACACCTGTTCTCGCTTGACTCGTTGCGCGGCGGTCGGCCCGCCGCCTTGCGCGTACCGCATGAGCTGGGGATACCGCCAGAACCGGATATTTCCCCGTGATGTCAGTACCGTACAGGTGTCAATCACGGGAGCGGCATCTTCCCGGATTCGTTCACCGAGGACTTACTGTGCGGCGATAAGGCCGAGGCCTCGGTCCACGCCAATCCCGGCGGCGACTCGCCGAAGGCGGGAATGGACTTGCCCCGCAGTGACCGTGCCACCGGGGCGGGTGGTGCTGTGGTGCAGGCTGGTTGTGCTTATTGCGGGAACAACCGGGGGTCTGGGGGGCTGACCTGATGTGGCTCGCAGAGTGAGGCCCCCGGTGGCGTCGCCACCGGGGGCCTGCCCGTTTACTCGTCTTCCGCGATTCCGGTGCTGTGACCAGGAGGATTCACCGGGTTGCGCGCCGTCCGGAGGCGCCGGTCATGTCCGTGTCGGCGCTCGCCGTACCGGCGCCTGGGAACACCGCCAACCGGTTGAGGTGTGCGGTCACCGCGACCGGGGATCGGGGTGCACGCGGAACCGGTTGGAGGCGAACACGGGACCGGTTCTGGGTGGACGCGAACCGGTCATAGGTAGACGCGAAACTGGTTAGAGGTGGACGCGGAATCGGTCATAGGTGGATGCGGGACCGGTCAGAAGGGGAAGGTCCATCCCGGGGTGCGGGGCAGACGCGGGGCGATGAGTTCCTGGACTCTGTTGGCCTCGTCGGTGGACGGGACGGCCGGGCAGCTGGCTCCTCGGGCCGGGAGGGTCTGCGAGATCAGGTAGGAGTCGACGGTCTCCGTGACGCACGTCCCCCTGCGGTAGGCGATGTGGCCCCAGCCCTCGTAGGTGAGCAGCCGACCCGAGCGGCCCAGCTGGCGGGCCGTACTCTGCGCCCACGGGTAGACGGTGGCCGGATCGTGCTTGGAGTTGACGACCAGCACCGGAGTGTCCGTGCGGACCCTCAGATGACGCTGCGGGTTGGGGATCGGGTCCGGCTGCCCGAGGCAGGAGATGACCGGCAGGAACGACAGCGTGTTGTAGCGCATGTCGGGGGCGATCTTCGCCATCCGGCGCAGGTGTGCGCTGTACTCGCGGTAGTCGCGGACGGGCAGCCGGAAGTCCTCGCAGGTGATCTGGACGGGGTTGGGGGTGACCTCCTCCGTCCTGTCAGTCATCGGGGACCCCAGGGGCAACACCCCCTGGGGTGTCGCCCCACCGCTGTCGAAGGCGGCGAGGAGTTCGGAGAACGGCAGCCAGGAGGCCGGAGTGTAGAAGTAGCCCACCGCGGAGTCAATGAGCATGAACGCGGTCATCTTGATGTCGGGCTGTTCGGGAGAGGGCAGTTCGCCGCGGTCGGCGCGGGTGAGTAGGCCCTTCCAGAGTGCTTTGACGTCCTGGCCGTGCTGGAGGCAGCGGCTGTCCCGGTCGCACCAGGCCACGAATTCGTTGAAGGCGTCCTGTGCTCCCCAGGTCTCGGTGTCCATGAAGCTCTGGGTGTCGAGGCTGTGGTCCATGGTGCTGTCGAGTACGAAGGCGCGGACGCGGCGTGGGTAGCGTTCGGCGTACTGCTGGCCGAGGAGGGTGCCGTAGGAGCCGCCCCAGAAGGACAGTTTCTCCTCGCCGAGTGCGGCGCGGAAGGCGTCGAGGTCGGCGGCGGTGCTGAGTGAGTCGACGTGGTCGAACAGCGGGCCGGTGCGGGCCCGGCAGTCGGCGCGCAGGCGTTCGTTGTAGGCCAGCCTCCGGTCGAAGTCGGCCTGGCTCTTCAGGAGCGGATCCGGTGCCTGTGCCATCAGGTCCGTGGAGCAGACCACGGGGTGGCTCCGGTTCGTGCCGCGCGGGTCGAGGCCGACGATGTCGAAGCGGCGCAGGATCTCGGGGCTGAATATCTCCGGACTCGCGAGAACCGCCTCCACCCCTGACTCACCGGGGCCGCCCGCGCCCAGCGCGAGCGTGCCGATCCTGGCGGCCGGGTCGGTGGCCTTGTGCCGGGCGACGCCCACGTTGAACGTGCCGGCGGACGGACGCTTCCAGTCGATCGGTACGGCGAGCGTCCCGCACTCCGTGGCCGGATCCTCCGGGCAGGGGGCCCAGGAGATCGCGGGCCTGGGGCCGGCGGCCTGTGCCGTGGCGGCCGAGACCGGGGTGAGAAGGGCGAGAGGGGTTACGAGCCCCAACAACAGGGCGGCTGATCGTCGCATGCCTTGATCATCGACTGAACCCGGACAAACGGGCATCGGCCAAAGAGTGGGACGGTGGCTCCCCCGCAGGGGTGACGAGATGGGACTCAGGTCTTAGAACATCCCGGAAAACGCGGTGTAAAATCGCCGCCGTCTCCCGGCGTTCATCGACCTGAGGGGACTCCGGGCCGCGATCAGGAGTGGGCGTCGATCGTCTCCCCGAATCCGCCACCGAGATCGGCGCCGGTCTATTGTGCGTCGGCTCCAGGGCCGGTGGTCCACCGCCTTTCCCGGTCGTTCGGATGGCGGCCCAGGCCGTCCGTGGAGAACCAGACGTGCGGTCTGATACGGCTGAGGGGGCCCGGTTCGGTGGACCTCATTGAGCCCTGTGGCTCGTGGCGTGAGGCCCCCGATGGCGTCGCCACCGGGGGCCTGCCCGTTTACTCGTCTTCCGCGATTCCGGTGCTGTGACCAGGAGGATTCACCGGGTTGCGCGCCGTCCGGAGGCGCCGGTCATGTCCGTGTCGGCGCTCGCCGTACCGGCGCCCGGGGACACCACCAACCGGTTGAGGTGTGCGGTCACCGCGACCAGGGGGCGGTGTGCACGCGGAACCGGTTGGAGGTGGACGTGGAATCGGTCGTGGGTGGGGACGGAGACCGGTTGGAGGTGGACGCGGAACCGGTCGTGGGTGGGGACGGAGACCGGTTGGAGGTGGACGCGGAACCGGTCGTGGGTGGGGACGGAGACCGGTTATAGGCGGACGTGGAATCGGTCATAGGTGGATGTGGGGCCGGTCAGGATGGGGAGGTCCATCTCGGGATGAGGGGCAGGGGCAGGCGCGGGGCGATGAGCTCCTGGAGCCTGTTGGCCTCGTTGGTGGGCGGGACGGCCGGGCAGCTGGCTCCTCGGGCCGGGAGGGTCTGCGAGATCAGGTAGGAGTCGACGGCCTCCGTGGCGCACGTTTCATGGCGGCCGTAGACAATGTGGCCCCAGCCCTCGTAGGTGAGCAGCCGGCCCGAGCGGCCCAGCTGGCGGGCGGTGCTCGTGGCCCACGGGTAGACGGTGGCCGGATCGTGCAGGGAGTTGGTTACCAGCACCGGAGTGTCCGTGCGGACCCGCAGGCGGTGCTGCGGGTTGGGGATCGGGTCCGGCTGCCCGAGGCAGGAGACAACCGTGAGAATCGACAGCGTGCTGTACCGCATGTCGGGGGCGATCTTCTCCGACCGGCGCAGGTGCGCGCTGTACTCGCGGTAGTCGCGGACGGGCAGCCGGAAATCCTGGCAGAGGATCGGGATGGGGTTGGGAGTGACCTCCTCCGCACCGTCGGCCCTCAGGGGCAGTGCCCCCTGGCGTGGAGCCCGGCCGCTGTTGAGGTCGGCGAGAAGCTGGGAGAAGAACGGCCAGGCGCCCGGATCGTAGAAGTGGTTCACCGCGGTGCCGATGAGCGTGAAGGCGGTCATCTTGATGTCGGGCTGTTCGGGATCGGGCAGTTCGCCGCGGTCGGCGCGGGCCAGCAGCTTCTTCCAGAGTGCTTTGACGTCCTGGCCGTGCTGGAGGCAGCGGTCGTCTCGGTCGCACCAGGCCACGAATTCGTTGAAGGCGTCCTGTGCTCCCCAGGTCTCGGTGTCCATGAAGCTCTGGGTGTCGAGGCTGTGGTCCATGGTGCTGTCGAGTGCGAGGGCCCGGACGCGGCGTGGGTAGCGTTCGGCGTACTGCTGGCCGAGGAGGGTGCCGTAGGAGCCGCCCCAGAAGGACAGTTTCTCCTCGCCGAGTGCGGCGCGGAAGGCGTCGAGGTCGGCGGCGGTGCTGAGTGAGTCGACGTGGTCGAACAGCGGGCCGGTGCGGGCCCGGCAGTCGGCGCGCAGGCGTTCGTTGTAGGCCAGCCTCCGGTCGAAGTCCGCCTGGCTCTTCAGGATCAGATCGGGCGCCTGCAGCATCAGGTCCGTGGAGCAGACCACGGGGTGGCTCCGGTTCGTGCCGCGCGGGTCGAGGCTGACGATGTCGAAGCGGCGCAGGATCTCAGGGCTGAATATCTGCGCGCTGTAGAGGACCAGTTCCACCCCCGACCCGCCGGGGCCGCCCACGCCCAGCGCGAGCGTGCCGATCCTGGCAGCCGGGTCGGTGGCCTTGTGCCGAGCGACGCCCACGTTGAACGTGCCGCCGGCCGGACGCTTCCAGTCGATCGGTACGGCGAGCGTCCCGCACTCCGTGGCCGGATCCTCCGGGCAGGGTGTCCAGGAGATCGCGGGTCTGGGGCCGGCGGCCTGTGCCGTGGCGCTCGCGGCCGGTGTGAGAACGGAGAAAGGGATTGCGAGGCCCAGTAATAGGGCGGTCAATCGTCGCATAACCCGAATGATCGGCTGAATCCGGGTGAACGGGAATCGTTCAAAGTGTGGATCGGTGGATCCCTCGTAAGAAGGATGAAACGGGACCTGGGTCTTAGAACGTCCCGGGAAGTGCGATGTAGTTCGCCGCTCGCGCCCAGGTGCTGCCTCCTCGCTGTCGCCGTACGGTATGACGGGTGTCGGCGGGAAAATGAGATTTCGGGTCTCCGAAACATCACCGATGTTTGAAGAATGCACCACCGCGGCCGATCCCGGCCTCGTGGCCGGAGCCGGGTGGAAAGAGGCCCGCGTCCCGGCGCGCAAGTGCTTGGGCCGGGCTTCGCAAAGCCCAGGCCAAGCGCGGATTGTCGTCTGGAACCGGCCGCTACGTTATTTCGCAACGTTGCCCGTCGAATGGCCGGTGGACGCTGAATGGCGATCCATGAGGGCAATTTCCCCGAAAGGCCCGGATGCGTATGTCGTCGATGAGATTTCCCAACCGTTCCCTCGTGGTGGCGACCGCTCTGGTGCCGGCCGTGTCGGCACTGGCGTACGGCGCCGGCGAGCTTGACGCGCGCCTGCCCTCGGCGCTGTCCGCCGGACTCGTGGCGGGCGGGGGAGTCCTGACGCTCGCCGGGGTGCTCGCGCTGCTGCGCGGGGTCCGGCAGAGCGCTGAGCGGACCAAGCAGGCGGGCAAGACGATCGTCCGCCTGGAGCGCAAGATGGACAGGGCGCTGGTCCGGATCGACCGCAGGGTCGGCGGGCTGGAGGACATGGGCGCCGCCTGGCACGCCGAGTGCCTGCGCGCCGTGACCAGGGCGCACGATCTGGTCGAACGCGGGTTCGCCCGGGTGGACGGCCAGGTGGACAGGGGGTACCGCTCCCTGGAGCGGGAGATCCGCCGCTCCTACGCGCAACTGGAGGCGTTCACCGACCTGCGGGCGCTCATCGTCCCGCGTGCCCCGCTTCCTCCGCTGCGAGGCTGGGCGGCCTCGCCGGACGTGCTGCGGATGATGGCGGGGTGGATCCTCCGGACCCACCCCAAGACGATCGTCGAATGCGGCAGCGGGTCCTCCAGCGTGTGGATGGGCTACCTCGCCGAGCGGATCGGGGCGACGATCATCGCCCTCGAACACGATCCGCGCTACGCGGAGGCCAGCCGGGACCTGGTCCGCGCCCACGGCCTGTCCGGCGTCGTCGAGGTGCGCGACGCGCCGCTCCAGCCGTGGGAGAGCGAGGGACGGACCTATCCCTGGTACTCCCTGGACGCCCTCGACGACATCGAGGACGTCGGCCTCGTCTTCGTCGACGGACCACCCGGCGACACGGGCCCCGACGCGCGCTATCCCGCCCTCCCGCTCCTGCTGCCCCGCTGCGCCGAGCAGGTCGCGATCTTCCTGGACGACGCGGCGCGGGAGGGGGACAGGGCGGTGAGCGACCACTGGGCCGCCCGCTTCCCCGAGGTCGTCCGTACCGTTCACGCGGCGGAGAAAGGCCTGGACGTGTTCGTCAGGAGTGGCGCATGAGCCTTCGTCAGGAGCGGCACGCGGACTCTCGCCGGAACCGGAAGCCGCCTGCGGGCTCCCGCCAGGAGTCACTTGCGGGCTCCCGCCAGGAGTCGCCTGCGGGCTCTCGTCAGGATCGGCGTGCGGAGCGCGGACAGGACACGGGACCGTCCGTTCTCGGCTGCCACATCGGGTTCGAGACGAGCCCGGAGGCACTGGCCGGGCTGTGCGAGGGGACGGGCGCGGCCGGGACGACCTGGATCGACCTGGACGTCGCCGCCACGGACCATCCGATCACGACGGGGGAGCCGGAGGGTCTTGTCCTCCTGGCGAGGACGCCCGCCGACCTGCGGCGGGCGGTGCCGTACGGGGGGATGCTCCCGAAGAGCCACACGCTGACGGTCATCGTCGCCGAGTCCCCGCCCTGGCGCCTGGCGCCGGTGCCCGCCCCGGACGGCGCCGCCTTCTGGCGCGCGCTGCACGACGTCCGCGTCCGCCGGGGACAGCAGCGCGCCCGCGGGCCGGGCCGCGCGCCCGGCTACGCCTGGCGGATCGACATGACCTTCGGCAAACCCGTTCCCGCCGGGGGTGTCCTGCGGGCCGTCGCCCGGGGGCTGGGCGGCCTCTCACGCGAGACGTTGCACGCCCCGGTGGTCTCCCTGGCGGGTGTGGGATCCGGCCAGTGGCGCCCCGGAGATCCCAACGTCACGCTGGCCCCCGTCTCCGGACCCGTCCCGGACAGGCGGGACGCGCCGGGATGCGACGTTCTTCTCAGATCCCTCCATACGACGGCCCCGGAGGTCGATCCGCCCGATCCACGGGCGGGTCCCCCCGTGATCGACCGGCCGGAACCCGTCACGGGCGGCCTCCGCCCGGTACGCCCCGCCGAGGCCGTCGCAGCCGCCCGATCCGTCCATCCCACGCCCGGACTCCTGACTCCCGGCGATCTCGCCCCCGCTCACCCCACGTCCGGTCGCCTGACTCCCGGCGATCTCGCCTCCGTACCCCCCGCGTTCGGTCGCCTCACCCCCGACGACCTCATCCCCGTACCCCCCATCCCCGTACCCCCCGCCTCAGGTCGCCTCACCCCCGGCGACCTCATCCCCGTCCACCCCGCGCTCGACCGTCTCACCCCCGACCACCTCGCGCCGGTCGACGAGCGGTCGGTCTGTCCCATCGGCTTCCTCCCGGAGACGGACGGCCCGCTGGGCGAGCTGGTCGAACGGCGGGAGGCGTACGAGGTGGTCGGGGGCGACGAGGTCGTCGTGCGGGTGCCGTTCTCCGGGACCCTCACGGACATGGACGTCGCCCGCCTGCGCGGGCTCGCGGGCGTCGCCGTGGACCTCCACGCGGACTGGACCGCCCCCCTCGGCGTCGCCCGTGTCGTCTGCGGTCTCGCGGCGGCGGGGGTTCCCGTCGTCGCCGAGCCGGGTACGGCGTGGCGTGGCCCGCTGGGCGCCGAACTGGCCGGGCTGCTGGACGGGTTCGGGGCGGAGCAGCTGTCCGACGCCCTCGCCCGCGAGCAGTACAGCATCCGGCTGCGGCGGTGCGCGCTGGACCTGCACGGTGTCGCGGGCAGGTGGCGGAGGATCGGCGCCGCGTGCGGCCTGAGGTCGCAGGCCCTGCCCACGGTCTCCGTACTGCTGTGCACGCGCAGGCCCGACATGGTCGCGTTCGCCCTGGAGCAGGTGGCCAGGCAGCGGGGGCCCGAGGTGGAGGTGATCCTGACGCTGCACGGCTTCTCCGCCGGCCATCCGGACACCGCGCCGGCCGTGGCCGCCTACAAGGGGGCGATCACGGTGATCGAGGCCGACCCGCGCCTGTCGTTCGGAGACGCGCTCAACCAGGCCGCGGAACGCGCGACCGGCGCGTACCTGACGAAGATGGACGACGACGACTGGTACGGCCCCGGCCACCTGTCCGACCTGCTGCTCGCGCAGCGCTACTCGTCCGCCGACCTCGTGGGCTCCGCACCGGAGTTCGTCCACCTGGAGCGGATCGGCGTCACCGTACGCCGCGCCCTGGCGACGGAGACCTACACCGGCGTCGTAGCCGGCGGAACCATGCTGATGTCCCGCGCGGCCTTCGACAACGTGGGCGGGTTCCGGCCGCTCCCGCGCACCGTGGACGGCCAGCTGCTGGAGTCGGTCTCCGTGGCGGGAGGAAGGATCTACCGCACCCACGGCCTCAACTACATCCTCCGGCGCCGGGAGGCCTCCGGTCACACCTGGCAGGAGCCCATCAACGCCTTCCTCCGGTCGTTCCGGCGGCAATGGAGGGGGCTCCACGCCAATCCGCTGATGGAAATGGAAGGACTCTCCGCGCTCGGAGAGCACGACGAGGCATAGGTGAAGATGTCGACGATGAACATGCCGGCCGCGCGCGTCCATCCGGCGACGGGATCCCCGCCGCTGATCCGGCTCAACGACTTCGGCGCCGTGATCCCTCCCGAGCTGGGCGCCTGGACTCCCCGCCGTACGGTGAGCGTCGTCGTTCCCTCGTTCCGGTGCCCCCTGCTGCCGCTGACCCTGGCGAGCCTGGCCGCGCAGAGCTATCCCGCCCACCTGATGGAGGTCATCGTCGTCGACGACGGGGGAGACTCGGTGCTGCGGCTCCCCGAGATCGTCCCCGAGCGCACCAGGATCGTGCCCAGCCGTCCGGGAGGCTGGGGCCGAGCCTGGGCCTGCCAGACCGGGGTCGGTGTGGCGGAGGGCGAGGTGATCCACTGGCTGGACGCCGACATGGTCGTTCTCCGTGAAGAGGTGGAGGCGCAGATGCGCTGGCACCACCTGGCCGACTACTTCACCGTGCTCGGCAGGCTCAAGATGGTCTCGGCCTGGGGCGAGCGCCTCAGCCCCGCCGAGGTGTACGCCGCGGTGAGCGCGGGCACGACGGAGAAGCTGTTCGAGGAGTACGGCGGCGCCGGGGGCGGTGCCGGCGTGGAGAACGTCACGGACACCTGGAGCAGCGAGTACATCGAGCAGACCGGGGACCTGCGGTGGGCCGGGCTCGACGCATTCAAGGTCCACGTCGGCGCGAGCGCCTCCCTGCCCGCCTCCCTGCTGCGCCGCGCCGGAGGAATGGACACCTCCCTGGTGCTCGCCGAGGACACCGAGCTGGGCTACCGCCTGGCACAGGCGGGCGCGGTCTTCGTGGCCGACGGGGAGTCCCGCAGCCGCCACCTGGGGGCGTCCACGATGATGCGCAGGGAGCAGGAGGTCAAGCGGCACAACTGGGTCTTCCTGGCCAACCGGGTCCCGCACTACCGCTGGCTGCGCAAACCCCCGGCCAGGCAGTGGGAGGTCCCCTACGTCCAGGTCGTGGTGACGGCCGGGGACGCGTCGTACGAGCAGATCCGCGCCACGGTCGACGGGTTCCTGCTCGGCACGGTCTCCGACGTCGAGGTCGCCGTCGTGGGGCCGTGGTCGGCCATCCCCGGCGGACGCCGGCCCCCGCTCGACGACTCCTACATCGACCTGCGGCTCGTCCACGAGCTCTACGCGCACGACGGCAGGGTGAACCTGGTGGAGGCCGTCGAGGAGACTCCCTTCCCCACCCCGTTCCGGTTCGTGTGCCCGCCGGGCTGGGTGCCCGGGGCCGACTGCCTGCACCGGCTCATCCGGCTCGCGAACGAGGAGGGGTACGGGCTCGTCTCGCTGGCACTGGCGGAGCACGCCGGGGCGACCGGCGCGGGATCCGGCGCGGGATCCGGCGGGGTGGTCGCGGCCAGGCTCGAACGGACCGCCGCGTTCAACCGGGCCCGGTTACTCCGGGACGGGCGCCGTCCTGGAGACCCGCCCGGGGGCCTGAAGGACCGCGAGAACCTTGAGGATCGCGAGAGCCTTGAGGGCTTTGGGGGCCTTGGAGACCTTGGGGATCTTGTGGACCTTGAGGATCTTGTGGACGCCACCTTCGGCACCCAGTGGCTGGACGGGGAGACCTGGGGGCTGTCGGCGATGACGGAGGAGGCGGCCACCCCGTCCCGGTCCTCCGACAGGGCGAAAGTGTGGAAGAAGAAGGCCCTGCGCTGGAAGCGCAAGACGGTTCACCTGCAGAGCAGGATCGACCGTACTCCGATGCGACGCCTCAGAAGGGCGCTCAGGAGGGCGCTCGGCAAGGGACTCTCCCTCGCGGGGATCCGCCGGAGCAGGCGGTCCCGCTCCCGAGGCGGAAGCCGTCCGGGATGAGAGCCAGCCCAACGACGCCCGGCAGGGTACCCGTGAACGTTCACCGGGCCGCGCGCCGTTCATCGGCGCCGGTCGGGTCCGTGCCGCCGCTCGCCGTACCGGCGCCTTGGGGTATCGCGTGTGTGGCGGGGGAGGGTGTTGCGCGCCGTGCGCTGGTGCCGTGCCGGTCGGGTCCGTGCTGCTGCTCGCCGTACCGGCGCCTTGGGGTGTCGCGTGTGTGGCGGGGCGGGGCGGGTTGCGTGCCGTGGGTCGGTGCCGGTCGGGTCTGTGCCGCTGCTCGCCGTATCGGCGCCCTGGGGTGTCGTGTGTGCGGCGGGGGCGGGCGTTGCGCGCCGTGCGCTGGCGGCGGGCGGGGGCGTGTGGGTGCTCGTCGTGTCGGCGTCCTGGGGTGCCGTGGGGGTGGGGCGGTTCGGGGTGCGGGGTGGGGCCGCTCTTCTCGGTTGTTTGGGTTTCTCCGACCGCTCCGGGCCCGGTGCCCGGATCGGTCACCTGTTCTCCGGTCGTCCTGGATCTGTTCCAACCATGGGGGTTGACACCTTGCCCGGACTGAGTGTGATCATTCCGATCTACGACGTGGAGCCGTACCTGGAGGCGTGTCTGGAGTCGCTCGCCTGCCAGACCTGGCGGGACATCGAGGTCGTCATGGTCGACGACGGCTCCCCAGACAGCAGCGCCGAGATCGCCGAGGAGTTCGCCGGGCAGGACGGGCGGTTCCGCCTTGTCAGGCAGGCGAACGCCGGGCCCGGCGCGGCGCGCAACGCCGGTGTGCGGGCCGCCTCGGGAGACTTCTTCGCCTTCGTCGACAGCGACGACATGCTGCCGCCGTACGCGCTGGAGACCATGATGGCCACCGCCGCGGAGACCGGGTCCGACCTCGTCACGGGGAACGTGCACCGGTTCAACGGACGCGGCGCGTGGCAGTCGAACATGCACCGGGACGTTTTCAGCGAGAGCGTCCCGCGGACCCACGTCACCCGCAGGGAGAGCCTGCTGAGGGACCGGCTGGTCACCAACAAGCTGTGGCGGCGGTCGTTCTGGGAGAGGCACCGGTTCCACTTCCCCGAGGGGGTCATCTACGAGGACACCGCCGTCGCGCTGCCCGCCCACTTCCTCGCCACGGCCGTCGACGTGCTCGCCCGCCCGATATACCTGTGGCGGGAGCGCCACGGCGACTCCCCGTCGATCACCCAGGACCGCACGCACGTCAAGGGCATCGAGGACCGCTTCGCCTCGGTCGCCTCGGTGCGGCGCTTCCTGCTCGGCGGCGGCCGTGCCGCGCACCTGTCCGCGTGGGACCTGACCGTTCTCGACGGCGACCTGCCGGTCTTCTTCCCGGCGCTGGAGAATACGGACGAGGTGTTCCGGGAGCGCTTCCTCGACCTCGCCGGCGAGTATCTCGACGTCGTCGATCCCCGGGTGTTCACCCGGCTTCCCGCGCCGAAGCGGGTCAAATGGCAGCTGGTGCGGGAGCGGCGCATGTCCGAGCTGCTGGAGTTCCTGGAGTGGGAGCGGACGGTCGCGCCGGACGCCCGGGCCGTCAGGCGCCTGTACCGCTATCACCTGGCGGCCCCGATGCCGCTGCGGCCCACGGTCACCCGGCTACGTCACGAACTGGAGCCGCGGCAGCGGATCGACGACGTCCGCTGGGAGGGCGGCAGGCTCCGGATCGAGGGCAGGGTGACGCTGAGATACCTCAGGCCCGACGACCGCATGCGGCAGCACGTGTTCGCCTGGTTCGTGCGGGAGGACACCGGGCGCGGGATCCGGGTCCCCGTCACCGTCTTCAAGGCCCCCTCGCTGGTCAACCGTGACGTCGAGGACTGGTGCGGTTTCCGGATCTCCATCGACGGCGACAGGCTGGGAGACGGCGGGACGGCCTGGTACGTGGACCTGTGGATCGTGCACCGGGGCATGCTCAGGCGCGAACGGCTCAGGAGGCCGGACACGCCCCGGGGCGGGCCGCTGGAGTGCCACGAGCCACGGCCCGGCGTGCGGCTCTGGCCCCACTGGACGGAGTCGGGGGAGTTCCGCGTCCGCGTCGACCGGGAACACCTGCGTGTCACGGAGTGCACGCCGGACGGTGATCGGCTGCTGCTGTCGGGGCGCGTCCTGGAGGACCTCGGGCGGGACCCCGTCCTGGTCGTGTCGCGTTCCGAGGGCGGGTTCCCCCACAGGCATCCGATCAGCGTGTCGGGCGAGACCTTCCGGGTCGAGGTCGGCCTCGACCGGTTGCTGGCCTCCAGGCTGCCCGTACTGCCCGCGTCGAGCCCGGAGGCCGGGATCCTCGACACGACGACCGAATGGCGGTTCGAGGTCGAGGGCGCGGGCCCCGTGACGGCGGGGGCGGAGTGCCGTCACGTCCACGCCGGCCGGGACCTGACCGTGGGCGCCTCCGCCGCCGGCGCGCTGGTGCTGTGGGAGCACGCCTCCGCCTTCCACGTCGAGAGCGCCGAGTGGACCCCGGACGGCGACCTGGAGCTGGCCGGGACCGCCGTGGGGCAGGGGCCGGCACACCTGGTGGTGACCTCCCACAGCCGCTCCGACGAGTACCCGTTCCCGCTGTGCCTGTCCGGCGGCCGTTTCACGGTCACGGTGACGGCACGCGAGGTCGTCTCCCTGGCGGGACGGCTGCCCCTGCCCTCGGGCACGTACGGCTTGGCCGTACGGTCCGAGGGGCGCGGGCGGCGGGTGCTGTCCGCTCTGGAGACGCCGGTGCGGCACGACTCCCCGCACCGCGTGCTCGCCTTCGAGACCGATCCGGACGGTGTTCCCGTGCTTTCGGTCGGCGGTGACCTGCGGGGTGAGGCGAAGGACCCCAAGGCACGGCGGATGCTGCGCGAGCGGCTCTACCCCCGGCTGCGGGAGGAGGAACCACTCCGCGAGGCCGTCTTCTTCGACGGGCGTGGCGGCAGGCAGTTCTCCGGCGACCTGAGAGCGATCTACGAGGAGCTGCGCCGCAGGGGGACCGCGCTGGAGTTCCTGTGGGCCGTACGGGAGGGCCAGGTGGCGTTGCCCGAGGGGGTCGTGCCCGTCCCGATGGCCGGGCGGGAGCACGTCGAGGCCCTGGCGACCTGTAGATACGTCGTCACCGGCACGTATCTGCCGAAGTGGTTCCGGCGCAGGGAGGACCAGGTGGTCGTGCAGACCTGGCCGGGGGCGACCCCCAAGCGCGTCGGCTTCGACATCGACAGGGGGCCGCTCGCCGAGCCGGTCCATCGGGAACGGCTGGCCAGGGAGGTCGGCCAGTGGAGTCACCTGGTCTCGGCGGGACCGTGGTGCACGCGGACCCTGCGCGCCGCCTTCCGGGCCGACGGGACCGACGGGACCGACGGGACCGATGGGGGCGGTGAGAGCGACGAGAGCGGCGAGAACGCGTGGGTCGGCGGGATCGTGCGGACCGGCGGGACCGGTGGGAGCAGTGAAAACGAGGGAGACGAGAGAGACGCGGGAGACGAGGAGGCGGGCACCGAGTTCGAGGGGTTCCGGGGGGAGGTGCTGGAGACGGGCAGCCCCCGTGACGACCTCCTCGTCCGTCCCCGGCCGACGGCGGCGATCCGGGAGAGCATCGGCCTGCCGGAGGACAGGAAGGTCGTCCTGTACGCCCCGACCTGGCGCGACGACAGATACCACGGCAAGGGCCGCTCCAGGTTCGACCTGCACCTGGACCTGCACAGGATGTGGAGCGGTCTCGGTGAGGACCACGTGGTCATGGTGCGCAGGCACCCGAACACCTTCGACCGGGTTCCCCGGGTCGGCACGGACTTCGTCTTCGACGTCTCGGCCTATCCCGACGTCCGTGACCTCTACCTGGTCGCGGACGTGCTCGTCACCGACTACTCCTCGGCGATGTTCGACTTCGCGGTGACCGGGCGGCCGATCCTCCTGTACGTCTACGACCTGGAGCAGTACCGGGACGAGGTGCGCGGCTTCTCCTTCGACCTGGAGACGCGGGCGCCCGGCCCGCTGCTGCGCACGGCGGGCGAGCTGATCGAGGCGATCCGCGACCTCGACCGGGTGGCCGCGGACCACGCCGCCCGCTACCGCGACTTCGTGGCGGAGTTCCGCCCGCCCGCGGACGGCGGGGCCGCCGCGAGGGTCGTCGACCGGGTGTTCGGCGAGTGGCCGGGGAACGGGGTCGCCATTCCCCGGCAGTCGCGCAAGGCCATCCACGACCGCCTGCCGTGACCGGGGTGCACGGGCACCAAGCGGTGTGGGCGCTAAGCGGCGTGGGCCAGCCGCTTCGCGGCGCGCGGGAAGAGGTCCGCCGCGCGCCGCCTGACCCCTTCGGCCTCCTCGGCGGTCAGGGCACCGCACTGAGCCAGACCGCGAAGGTTCGCGTCGGCGGACGCCTCGGTCGTGCAGGGGGCGCCCCAGTCGCTGCCGTAGACGATGTGGCCGGCGCCGACGGTGGCCACCGCCGGAAGCAGCGACTGCGCGGCGGCGGTCGCCGCCGTGTCGACATAGAGCCTTGAGACCTGCTCGTCGATCTCGTTCGCCGTTATCCCCTGCGGCACCCAGGCCTCGTCTCCGAGTAGACGGAGCCGTCCGGTCAGCGCGGGGAAGGCGCCTCCGCAGTGGGCGATGACGAAGGTGATGTTCGGGTACCGCGTGAACGTCCTGCGGAACAGCATGTCGAAGACGGTCCGGGCGGTCTCGAAGGCCACCTCGTACAGCGGCGCCGGGTGGTCCAGGACAGGGGGGCGGCGTGCGTCCGGGTGGACGAACACCACGGCTCCCCAGTCGTCGAGTTGCGCCCACAACGGCGCGAGCGAGTCGTCGCCCAGGTGGACACCGTTGTAGTCGGCCGTGACCGCGAATCCGTCGGCGTCGAGGCACTCGTGTGCCCGCCTCGCCTCCCGCAGGGCGGCCGACGGATCATCGGTGGGCAGCGCCGCCAGGAGACCGAACCTCGACGGATGGTCCGCCACGAGTTTCGCGCCGTAGTCGTTCGAGGCGCGAACGGCGGGCACCGTGCCCGGGATGTTGCTCAGCAGCTGCATGGCGGTTCCCGAGGAGTCCATGTAGGCCAGCGTCCGCTCCAGGGACCATTCGTAGGGTTCCGGGAAGTAGATCCCCCTGCCGAGCATGGCCTGCCATGCCCGGACTCGCTCGTCCCGCGTGCTCGGCGGGGAGAAGTGCGCGTGGATGTCGATGCATCCGTCGGCGCGGGTGGCCGTCGGGTGCCGCGCGGTGACCATCTGCGTTCTCGCCTTTCCATGCTGTCGTCGGTACTGCTGCGCCGTCGTCGGTACCGCCGCCGGTCGCGGCGGAGATTCGCCCGGTTTTCGAGCTTCCGGAGCGGACTACGCGCGCCGCGGCCGCCCGCCGGTGAACAGCGCGAGGCCCTCCTCGATCTCCGAGAGCGGGCTCCGCTCCAGGCTCGGCGCCAGCAGCGCCCGCGCCTCGGCCGGCGAGATCAGCGCCGACGGATCCACCTCGTCCACGCGCCAGCTGCCGCTGTCGTCGTAGATGTACTCGCCCGCGAGCCGCCCGTCGCGGTAGGGCCAGCTCGCCGCGAAGTTGTGCGAGACCTGGTAGACGCCGCGGGGATCGACGTCCTCACCGGCGAGCGCCGGGTCCGTACCGCGGACCACCTGGGCGAAGACGGCCTCGATGAAGATGCCGTGGTCCGAGACGGCCACGTGCTCCTCCAGCGCGCCGAACACGTTGGCCCCCGCGGAGACGATGTGCGAGTAGAAGTCACGTACCTCGTCCATGCCGTCGCACACCGTGGTCCGGCCCCGCTCGGTGATCCGGTAGACCGGGTGGTCCACCATCATGGTGGGCGTGAGGATGTCCTCCCAGAAGCCCGACACCTCCAGCAGCGCGTGCCGGCGGTAGTTCTTCAGCATGTGCCGATGCGCCGGGTTCTCGACGACCGCGAGTGCGGCGTCGACACCTTCGGTGATGTCACGGACGTCGAAGACCTTCATCGTTCTCTCCTTTTCCACTGTCAACTTCCACTGTCGACCGCATGAGTGCCGGCCGGGGCCGGCACGGGTGAGGGGGCCGTCTGCTCCCCGAGGTAGGCGCTGGTCAGTTCGTCGACCTTGGGCCGCATCTCGTCCGCGGTTCCCGAGGCCGCCATCGTCCCGCCGGCCATGACGTAGACGCGGTCGACCCACCGCAGCGCCACATGTACGTGCTGTTCGACGATGAGGACCCCGCATTCCCGCTCTGCCGCGATGCGGCGGAGCACCGGGAAGAAGGCGTTGACGACCAGCGGCGCGAGCCCCAGGCTCATCTCGTCCACGATCAGCAGGCTCGGATCGCGGCACAGGGCCCGCGCGAGCGCGAGCATCTGCTGTTCCCCGCCGGAGAGCGCGGCGACCCTGCGGCCGCCGAGCTCCCTCAGCGCGGGGAAGTACTCCAGCACCCACTCCGGTGACCTTCGCGTACCGCCGGCGAGCCTGATGGTCTCGTCCACGGTCAGGGACGGGAACAGCGACCGGTCCTCGGGGACGTGCTGTATGCCCGCCCGTGCGCGTCGCGCGGGCGCCAGCCCGGAGATCGACGCGCCCGCCAGCCGGATCTCGCCCGAGTACGTGCTCACCAGGCCGGAGATCGCCAGGAGCGTCGTGGTCTTTCCCGCGCCGTTGGCGCCGAGCAGGGCCACCAGTTCGCCCCGCTCCACCGAGAGACCGACGTCCCGCACGACGGGTACGGCCGCGTATCCGGCCGTCAGGCGCTCCACTTCCAGCAGGCTCACCGCGCCTCCTCGGCCGCCAGGCTCTCCCGGAGCCGTCCGTCGTCTCGTGTTCCCGGGTCGTCGGTGCCCAGATAGGCCGCGATGACCCGGGGGTCGTTCCGTACCTGCCGGGGTGCGCCGTCGGCGATGACCGCGCCGAAGTCGAGGACGTACACCCGGTCGCAGATCCCGAGGACGAGCGGCATGTCGTGATCGACGAGGACGACCGACGTGCCCGAGGCGACGACGTCGCGCAGGATCCCGCCCAGCAGGTCGCGTTCGCGTCCGTCCAGCCCGGCCGCGGGTTCGTCCATCAGCAGCAGCTTCGGGTCGCCGGCCAGCGCGCGGGCGACGCCGACCAGGACACGCTGTCCGTGCGACAGTTCGCCGGGCATCCGGCCGGCCAGCCGGTCCATTCCCAGGCGTGCGAGGACATCGTGTTCCGCTCGCCCGCCGCCCCGATGGGGAACGACGGTGCCGGAGGCTGCCGGACGGCGCCGAAGCGCCATCCGCACGTTCTCGGAGACGGTCAGGTCCTCGAAGAGTTGCAGTGTCTGCCAGGTCCGGGCCACCCCCATGCGAGCCCGTTCCGCCGGTCGGCGGCGCCGGATGTCCCGTCCGTCGAACGTGAGGGCACCACTCGTGAGCGGGGCGAATCCGGTGATCGCGTCAAGCAGCGTGCTCTTCCCGGCACCGTTCGGGCCGATCACTCCGACCAGTTCCGCGGGCATGATCTCGATGTCGACCTCTCGCAGCGCACGCACGCCGCCGTAGTTCAGGCAGAGCGCCTCGGCGTGGAGGAGCGGGCCGCCCATCACGATTCCCCCATCGCCGGTTCGCCGCGCCGCAGCTGTCTCCGGCACGTCTCGCGCAGGGCGCGCGCCGCGTCGGCGACGCTCACGGCGACGCCGTCCGGCGATCCGATCACGGTCAGGATCACGGCCAGTCCCGCGAACAGGGGCTGGTAGTCCGGGCCTATCCCGAACCACGTCGTCACGGCGTGGAACAGGAGACCCTGCGACACCAGCAGGCCGCCGACGAGCGCGCCGCCGACCGTTCCGACCCCTCCCAGTACGGCGATGCCGAAGAACGCGATGGAGGTCAGCGGTCCGAAACGGTCCGCGCTGACGCCGGTGAAGTTGTAGCCGTACAGCACACCGGCGACGCCCGCGAGAAGGCCGCCGATCGCGAAGGCGGCGGTCTTGACGGCGCCCACGTTCACACCGGCCGCCGCGGCGGCGGCCTCGCTGGAGCGTACGGCCAGCATGCGCGCCCCGAGGGCCGACCGCCGGATCCCCACCACCAGCAGCGCGCATCCCAGCAGCAGGGCGAAGACGACGAGGCCGAATCCGCTGCTGGGCGACTCCGTCCCCCAGAACGAGTGGGACGGGGAGATCTCCATGCCGAAGATCGTGATCGGCGTGACGTTCGCGGGCCGCAGCCCGCTTCCCCATTGCGGGTTGCCGAACCAGAACCGCTGGGCGGCCACGCCGCCGGCCAGTGTCAGGATCGCCAGCTGGAGCCCGCGCACCCGGCGCGCCGGTACCGAGAACAGCAGGCTCGTCGCCACCGCCGCCGCGACGCCGGCGATCGGGGGCAGCGGGAACGGAAGGTTCGCGTCGCCTCCGACCGCGGCGGTCACGTATCCGGCGGCCCCCGCCACGGCCATCTGGGCGAAGGAGATCTGGCCCACGAAGCCCGTCGTGACGACGACCGACAGGCAGAGCACGGCCCCGAGCATCGTGTTGATCAACGCCTGGCGCCAGTCGAACGGAAGCCCGGCCAGTGCCGCGACGACGACCACGGTGCCCGCGGCGGCGGCGGGCCCGACGTGCCGGGGCCGGGGCGCGCGGGGCATCGGGGGCGCGACCGCCGTCAGCCTGTCCGGCAGCGCGCGTCCCCTGAGGTAGAGCACGACGGCGAGCACGAGGAAGGGCACCAGCTCGGTCACGCCCGGCAGCGGCGCGCCGTCGATCTTGGGAAACCACGGCTGTCCCTGGAAGAGGGCGATCAGCGAGTTCACCGTCCCGAGCCCGAACGCCGCGGCGACGGTCACGCCGAACGAAGAGAACCCGCCGAGCAGGGCGGCGGTCAGCACCGGGACGACCAGGAGCGTGAAGGCCACCGGCTGCAGCTGCGTCGTGGGCGCCGCGAGCATGCCGAACAGTCCTCCGAGCACGCTCGCGATCACCCAGTTGGCGGCCTCCAGGCGAGTGGTGGACAGTCCCATGAGCACCGCGCCCTTCCCGCTGTCCGCGACCGCCCGGGTCGCGATTCCGAACCGGGTGTAGCGGTAGAGGGCCCAGAGCAGGGCCGTCACCACGACCACGAGACCGGCCAGGAACAGGCGGTCCTCCGGGATCGAGACACCGAGCAGGGCGACCGGTTCCTGCGGCAGGACGGCCGGGGCGGCGACCGGATCGGCTCCCCAGTGCAGGACGATCACCGCCTGCACCGTCAGCAGGACACCCGACGACGCGACGATCTTGGCGAGCGGTCCCGCCTTCGCCAGCGGCCGGTAGATCAGCAGGTACTGCAGCGCGCCGAGACCGGCCGCCATGACCAGGCAGATCGCCAGGGCGGGCAGGGCACCGAGCGGCTGGTGGTCGGCCGTCAGCGGGATCGGCGGCGGCAGCACCAGGGTCCCGGTCGTGCGCAGTTCGGAGTAGGTGTAGGCGGAGTAGGCCGCGGTGGCGCCCGCGGCGATGTTGATGACGCCCGACGAGCGGTACGTCACCACCATGCCGGTGGCGAGCCCGGCGATGAGCGTGCCGTACCCGAGCCCGAGCATCACGAAGGCGAGGATCTGTTCGGCGCTCATTCGCGGATCCCTGGGGTGGCGCCGGCCGGTGGAAGGCGTCGCGGTGTCATTGCGTGATGCCGATGCTCTCGGCGTTCACTTCGATGGAGCGTTCCCAACGGCCGTCGCCCAGATACGCGGTCAGGAAGACGGTGGTCGAGCAGAGCGACGGAAGGCCCTTGTCGGCGAGGAAGCCGCAGGTGACGCGGTCCGGCCCGAGGAACAGCGGGCCGCGGAACCCCTTCCACCACTCGGAGACCGCCGCGGGCGTGGGGGTGGCGCCCAGCTGGTTGAGCATCTTCGTGTTCAGGATGATCGAGTCCCAGGCGTAGGGGGCGAGCCCGCCGACCTTCGCCCGCGGGGCGTAGGCGTCCATGACGCTTCGGTAGATCGCGGCCTGCTGGTCCGTCTGGGGTGACAGCACGTTGCGGGACTGTCCCACGTAGGTCCACTTCGGCAGGTCGCCGCCGTTGGCCTGGCGCACGGAGTCGTCGGTGCAGAAGTCGAGCGCGATGACCGGTGCCCTGACGCCGAGCTGCTGTACGGCGCGCGCGGTGGGGACGCAGCTGGGCGTGTTCGCGATCCGCACCACCGCGTCCGCGTCGAGCGCTCCCGCCGAGACGAGCGCGGAGGCGACGTCGGCGGAGCCGGTCTGGGTGGCGACCTGTTTGAACGAGACTCCGAGGTGGTCGAACGCGGCCGCGACCGACTTGGCGCCGAAGGCGGAGCCGGGGTCGTCGCCGTCGTAGACCACGGCGACACGCTTGGCCTTGAGGACGTCGGCGACGTACTTCGCGATACCGCCCTGGATTCCGTACGAGCCGGGCCAGGGCTGGTACACCCCCTGGGCGGCGACGTCCGTCGGGGAGGCCGGGGTCTGCCCGACGACCGCCTTCCGATCGCGCAGGGTGTCGTAGATGGACGCGGTCCCGACGGTCAGCAGGCTGAGCTGGACGACCCGCACCCGTTCGTCGCCGGCCATCTTCTGCGCGCAGTTCAGCGCCTCCTCCTGCGCGGAGACGACCACGCAGGGGACGAGCGCGAGCGGGCGGCCTTGGACGCCTCCCAGCTTGTCGTTCACGAACTTGACGGCCGCCTCCGCCGCGACCTGCGCCTCGGGGAAACTCGGGATGCCGCCCTGCTGGGTGACGAAGCCGACGTACACCGGTGGCTTGCCGGTGTCCGCGCTGCCCGGCGTGCCGCCGACGTAGGGGCTCAGGGTGCTCTGCGCGACGTCCAGGCCCGGCAGTCCGGCCGCGTTCGCCGACGCCGTGCTCGACGGCGCAGCGCTCCCGCCCGCACCCGTCCGTCCGTCCGTTTCCTGGCTGGAGCAGCCGGTGAGTCCCAGGAGGACTCCGGCGCCCGCCGCCACGACCGCATGCCAGGTGCGCCTGCGGCCACGCGTGTCATCGGTCATTCGGCGGCGCTCCTCGTGTCGTGGTCGTTCGACGTGAATCCGATTTCGGGGTCGTGACCGTAGATCCATCCGTTGTGCGTCAACGGGTCCTCCTTCGCGAACAACTCGTCCCTGGCCTGCTGCGCCGGTCCGTCGGGCAGGTGGTTGGTCTCGGCCCTGCCTCGGCTCGCCTGCTGCACCCGGGTGGCCCGTGGGCGGCGGATCCTCTCGTAGCGTTCGAGGGCGGCCGGCGGGTCAGCCGGCTGGTCGGCGAGGCAGCGGGCGAGCACCGCGGCGTCTTCGAGCGCCTGGGCGGCCCCCTGGGCGTAGAACGGGAACATGGGGTGCGCCGCGTCGCCGATCAGCGCGATCGGGCCGTTGGTCCAGCGAGGCAGCGGATCACGGTCCAGGAGTGCCCACTGGCCGGTGCGGTCCGCCGCCGCGAGCAGCGAGGTCAGCTCGGGCGCCCATCCGCCGAACTCCGCTCGCAGGTCCTCGATCCGGCCCTCGGCCGACCAGGACTCGGTGGTCCAGTCGTGCGCCGGTCCGAAGGCGACGATGTTGACCAGCGTGCCTCCGGAGATCGGGTAGTGCACGAGGTGACGGCCGGGCCCCAGCCAGAGTGTCTGCACGGGACGCAGCGCGAACGCGGGGGCTCGGTGCGCCGGCACCAGGCAGCGGTAGGCGCACATCCCCGAGAACCGCGGCGCCCCGGTCTGCCCCACGAACCGCCCGACGGTGGTGTGCACCCCGTCGGCGCCGATGACGACGTCGGCCGTCGTCCGCGATCCGTCGGCGAAGGTGATCTCGACGCCTCGGGGGAGCCGCTCCAGTCCGACGACACGGCTGTTCAGCCGCAGCGCCGACTCGGGACCCGCCGCCCGGACCACGTCGAGGAGATCGGCGCGATGGGTGACGTAGCACTGCTCGCCGTAGCGGCGCTCGCATTCGTCGCCGAGCCGCTGGGAGAACAGCACCCGTCCGTCGGCCCAGCGCCGGAACTCCCAGCCGACCCGCAACGCCACCGCGCGTTCCCGCAGCCGCTCGAACTGGCCGAGGCGGCGCAGCAGCCGTACGGCGTTGGGCGACACGACAAGTCCCGCACCCACCTCGGCCAGCTCTCTGGCCTGCTCGTACACGGTCACGTCGATTCCGGCGCGGTGGAGGAACGCGGCGGCGGCGAGGCCACCGATCCCCCCGCCGACCACGGCCACCCGTGGGCCCGGCGAGGGCGGTCTGTCGCTGATGCCCATTCGCATACTCCTGTCAGTCTTGGGGGGAACCGGCGACGCCGCCGACACGAGCGGCAAGGGCGTTCCGGGGTGCGAGCGCGAAGATCTCAGCGGTGCGGCGGCGGCGGGTGTGCGGCGGCCGGACCGTGGACGCGCTTGGTGGGCTGTGCCCCATACAATCCACGGCGGGTGCGCCGCGCCGCAGCACGATGTCCGTTGAACGGACCCCTTCCTGGTCCGCGCCGCTCGGCGGACGGCACAATGACAGCGGCGTCACCGCTATCGCGAGTAGGTAATCGACATGCCCAACAGCACCGAACGCGGCCGTACGGTCACATCCCGAGCGCTCGCGGTCCTGGGCTCGTTCACGCCGGCACAGCCGGAGCTGACGCTCGCCCAGATCTGCCGGATCACGGGCCTGCGCCACGCCACCGCGCACCGGCTGGTCCGCGAGCTGGTCGGCTGGGGGGCGCTGGAACGCGTTCCGTGCGGTGCGTACGTGATCGGCCTGCGGCTGTGGGAGCTCGGCACGCTCAATCCACGCGGGCTGCCGCTGCGCGTCCGGGCGATGCCCTTCATGGAGGACCTCCACGCCGCCACACGGCAGCACGTGCAGCTCGCCGTCCTCGACGGCGGCGAGGCCCTCGTCGTCGAGAGGTTCTCCGCGGTCGACGCGGTGCCCGTCCGGTCCCAGGTGGGCGGGCGGCTGCCCCTGCACGCCTCCGCCGTGGGCCAGGTCCTTCTGGCGCACGCCGACGAGGAGCTGTTCGCCGAGGTGGTCCGGGACGGCCTGGCCCGTTTCACCGCGGCGACCGTCACCGACGAGGCCGGACTGCGCGCGGCGCTGGCCGAATGCCGGCGGACGGGTGTCGCCGTCGTGCGGGAGGAGGTGAGCGTGGGCGCCTATTCGGTGGCGGCGCCGATCACCGACGCGAAGGGGCGCGTGGTCGCCGCTCTCTCCGTGGTGGGACCCGACCCGGCGGTCCACCGGCTGGTGCCGGCCGTCGTGATGGCCGGCCGCGGCATCTCCCGCGGCCTGGCCACGACGCCGGGCCCGGCCGGCGGGGACGACGCCGATCTCCTCTGGGGGCGGCCGTCGGCCCGCGAACCGGTCCGGGCGGGCGGTGGATGAGCCACGGAGCCGGTCGCCGGCGGTCCCGGGAACCGGTCACTTTCTCGGAATCCGGTCACTGTCCCGGGAACCGGTGACCGTCCCGGAAGCCGGTCGCCGTCACGCCTTCGCCGGGGCGAGCACGATGTCGAAGCGCGCCCTGGACCAGGTGCCGTCGACGGCCCGGCCGTCCGGCGCCGGCGTGCCGGCCGGCTGCCGTTCGAAGTCCTTGACCAGTGACTCCTTGACCCCGAAGACGCTGTCCTGGTCGAGTAGTTCGTCCCCTCGGACGAAGATGTGCGTCACCAGCCGCCGGCACCCCTCCGCGGTGACCATGAAGTGCAGGTGCGAGGCGCGCATCGGGGACCGGCCGACCGCGGCGAGCAGCCCGCCGACCGGGCCGTCGTGCGGGATCGGGTACGGCGTCGGGGTGATTCCCCAGAACGAGTAGCGCCCGTCGTCGTCGGTGAACAGGTGGGCCCGGGCGGCCGTCCGCTCGTCGTCGTACTGCACGTCGTACCTGCCGTGCCCGTCGGCCTCCCAGACCTCGATCCTGGCGCCGGGCACGGGCCGGCCCGCCGTGTCGGTGACGGTTCCCTCGACCAGGCACGGCTCGCCGGCGGCACCGAGGGCGATGTCACCGCCGAGCGGCACCTCCGGGCTGTTCTCGACGAAGAAGGGCCCGAAGACGGTGGCCTCGGTCGCGTCGCCGCTGGCCTCGTTGTTGATCGCGATGGTCTGCATCGAGGCCCCGAGGACGTCGGAGAGCAGGATGAACTCCTGCCGCCTGGCGTCGGTGATGTGACCGGCCGCGGTGAGGAAGGCGATTCCCGCGGCCCACTCCTCCTCGGTGAGTCTCGTCTCGCGCAGGAAGCCGTGGAGGTGACGCGTCAGCGACCGCATCACCTCCCTGAGCCGAGGGTCCCGGCATTCGTCGAACGACCTCAGCACCCTGTCGGTCAGGGCGGTCTCCCGGCGCTCCTGCTCGGCCGGGATACGGACGGGGGTGGTGGTCGACGGTGTGGTCACGATGTCTCTCCTGTCCAGGCGGCGTGTAGGAGCGCCGTCAGTTCGGGCCGGTTCACCGGTCGCGGGTTGGCGTACGGGTCGGCCAGCACCTCCCCGGCCACCCGGGCGAGATCGCCCTCGGCGACCCCCAGCTCGCTGAGACTCCCGGGGGCGCCGAGCCCCGCCGCGAGGGCCGCGAGACCGGCGGCCGCGTCGTCCGTGTCCAGGGCCCGGCGCAGGGCGGCGGCCGCGGCCGGAGCCGCCGGCAGGTTGTACGCGGCGACGTGGGGGAGCATGACGGCGTGGGTCTCGGCGTGCGGGAGGTCCAGCATGCCGCCGAGAACGTGGCACAGCTTGTGGTGCAGGCCCATCGTGGTGGCGCCGAGACAGGCTCCGCACAGCCACGCCCCCCGCAGCGCCGCCGCCCGTCCCGCCCGGTCGCCGGGGTCACCGGCGATGAGCGGCAGGGCGGTCGCCAGATCCCGGACGCCCTGCTCGGCCATGGCCGCGACGACCGGAGAGCCGTCCGGGGCGTACAGGGCCTCGACGGCGTGGGCGAGCGCGTTGAGCCCGCTGGTCACCGAGACGGCCGCCGGAAGCGTCATGGTCAGGTCCGGGTCGTAGACCACGCTTCGCGGCAGGACGGCGGAGTCGCGTCCGGTCCGCTTGCGGGCGTTCTCGGTGAGTCCCCAGATCGGCGTCATCTCCGAACCGGCGTAGGTCGTGGGCAGCGCCAGCACGGGAAGCCCCCGCCGGAGCGCGAGCGCCTTGCCGAGACCGATCGTCGACCCGCCTCCCGCGGCGACGCAGCCGTCGGCGGCCAGGTCGGCCGCGACCGCCTCCGCGGCGGCGACCGTCTCGACCGGCACGTGCATCCGAGCCTCGGCGAACACGCCCACGGCGCGCTCGCCGAGCAGCGTGGCCACCCGCCGGGCCAGGTCCCGCTGCTGCGGGGTGGACAGGACCAGGATCCGCCGCGCCCCGATCCGTTCGGCCTCGCCGGGAAGCCGGGCCATGCTCCCCGGACCGAAAACGACCCGCATCGGCAGGGCCTCGTAGACAAAGCTTTCCGTCATTCGTCTCCTCCTGTACGGCATGCGCCGGATGTCGAGACCGGGCCGGTGGAACGGCACGGGCGCGCCGGGCCGTTCCGGTGCGGCCACACGGTCCTTCCGCTCACGCGTTGTTCGGAAAGTCGAAGCTGGCCCCGGAGTTCCCGTGGAGGGCGCCGCGAGGTCCGGGCCACCGGGCCGTGACGACCTTGGCGCGGGTGTAGAAGCCGACGCCCTCGGGGCCGTGGACGTGCTTGTCGCCGAACAGTGATTCCTTCCATCCGCCGAACGAGTAGAACGCCATCGGGACCGGCACCGGGACGTTGACACCGATCATCCCCACGTGGACGCCTCGCTGGAACCGGCGCGCCGCCTCGCCGCCGGAGGTGAAGATGGCCGTGCCGTTGCCGTACGGGTTGGAGTTGATCAGCGCGATCGCCTCGTCGACGTCGTCGGCGCGCACGACGCACAGCACGGGGCCGAAGATCTCCTCCCGGTAGACGTCCATGTCCCGCCGTACCCGGTCGATCAGCGTGGGACCGAGGAAGAAGCCCTCCTCGTGTCCGGGCACGACGTACCCGCGGCCGTCGACCACGATCCGTCCGCCCTGCTCGGCTCCGGTGTCGATCAGCCCGGCGATCCGCTCCCGTGCCTGACGGGTGACCACGGGGCCCATCTCGCTGTCCGGGCTCGCGCCGGGCCCGACCCGTACCGCACGCGCTCGCCGGGCGACCGCGTCGACCACCCTGTCGGCCCCCGATCCGACCGCGACCGCCGCGGAGACGGCCATGCAGCGCTCCCCCGCCGAACCGAAGGCGGCGGCGACGAGATGGTCCGCCGCGAAGTCGACGTCGGCGTCGGGCAGGACGACGGCGTGGTTCTTGGCCCCGCCGAGAGCCTGGACCCGCTTGCCCGCCGCCGAGGCGCGTTCGTGGATGCGGCGGGCGATGGGCGTGGAGCCGACGAAGGAGACCGCGGCGACCTCCGGTGAGTCGACGAGGGCGTCGACGGCGACCCTGTCCCCGTGCAGGACGTTGAAGACGCCGTCCGGCAGCCCGGCCTCCCGCCACAGCCGGGCCAGCAGCATCGACGCCGACGGGTCGCGCTCACTCGGCTTGAGGACGAACGTGTTGCCGCAGGCGATGGCGACCGGGAACATCCACATCGGGACCATCGCCGGGAAGTTGAAGGGGGTGATCCCGACGCACACGCCGAGCGGTTCGCGGAACGACCAGGTGTCCACCCCCGTCGAGACCTGGTCGGAGTAGTCGCCCTTGAGCAGGGTCGGGATGCCGCAGGCGAACTCGACCACCTCCAGGCCGCGCCGTACCTCCCCGAGCGCGTCGGACAGCACCTTGCCGTGCTCGGCGGTGATCAGCTCGGCGAGCTTCTCCTCGTCGCGGTTGACCAGCTCCCGGAAGGCGAACAGCACCCGGGTGCGTCGCATCAGCGACGTCTGGCTCCATCCGTCGTAGGCCGCCCTGGCGGCGTCCACCGCGGCGGCCGCGTCCTCGGGTGTCGCGAGGAGCACCTCGTGCCGCTGCCGGCCGGTGGCGGGGTCGTAGACGGGGGCGGTTCGCGTCGACCGCCCGGTGACGGCCTCACCGCCGATCCAGTGCTCGATGACGGCCATGTCTTCCTCCATGACGGTGCGGGCGGGGGTGGGGCCTTGGCGGTGCGGGCGGGCCCGCGCTCATGTGCCTTCGGGTGGGTCGTCAGCCGAGTTCCGCCGCGAACAGCGCGGTGAGCTCGGTGACGGCCCGGTCCGCGCCGGGTGACACGGCGGGCATTCCGAAGAAGGGGTGGATGAGGTCGGCGTAGACCCTGAGCGTGGTGGGCACGCCGGCCTGGAGCAGCCGGGCCGCGAAGACGACGCCGTCGTCGCGCAGCGGGTCGAAACCGGCGACGCCCACCACGGTGGGGGGCAGCCCGCCGAGGTCCCCGGCGAGGGCGGGGGACACCCGTACGTCCCGCGCGGTCTCGTGATCGCCGCGGAAGTACAGCTTGCCGATCACGGCCAGGTCCTCGGTTTCGAGGAAGTACCCCGTGGCGTTCTCGGCCGTCGAGGGGTACGACGCCGTGAAGTCCGTGACGGGCGAGGCGAGCAGCAGGGCGCGGACCGGGTTCCCGCTCCGGGCGGCGAGCAGCGCGGTGACGGCGGCCAGGTTGCCGCCGGAGCTCTCCCCGGCCAGGCCGATCCGGCCGGCGTCGGCGCCGAGGCGGCCGACGTTGGCCCGTACCCAGTCGAGCGCGGCCGAGGCGTCCTCGACGGCGGCCGGGAACGGGTTCTCCGGGGCGAGCCGGTAGTCGACCGACACCACGACGGCGGACAGCTCGTGGCTCAGGCGGCGGGCGACGTCCTGCATGAGGTGGGCGCTTCCCGTGACGAAGCCGCCGGGGTGGAAGTACAGCACCGTCGGGACCGGCCCGGTGGCTTCGGGCCGGAACACCTTCAGGCTCAGGTGCCCGACGGTGACGTCCTCCTCCGAGGCGACCGGCGCGAAGGTCGAGGGGTCCCAGCCGCCCTCGATGGCCTGGGTCATCCGGGCTCGCATCTCGTCGGGCTCACCGTCGAACGATCCCGGTGCTCCGGCGGAGCGGAGCATGCCGAGGAAGCCGGCGAATCCACTGTCGAGGGTCATGGGGTTCCTCATCTTCGTCGTCGGGTCTGTTCCGGTCCGCGGGCGCGTGGATCCCACGGCCCGGGCGGGTGCCCGGGCCGCGGCCGGAACGGGTGGGGGTGGGGTGGGTCGGGGGTGGGCGGGGCCGGAATGGGTTCGGAACGGGTGGGTTCGGGGTGGGCGGGGCCGGGTGGGCGGGGTTCAGGTCGCGAGGATGTGCCGGCGGGATTCCTCGGCGAGGGCGCGCAGCCGGTCCTGGTCGACGCCGACCAGGACGCCGCCCCGCTTGCGGACCACCCCGGCGACGACGACCGTGTCGACGTTGCCAGCGTGCGCCGCGTTCACCACCGCGGCGACCGGGTCGGTCACCGGGTAGAGGTTGAGGTCGGTCGCCCGGACCAGCACGATGTCGGCGGCCTTGCCGGGCGACAGGCTCCCCACCCGATCGCCGAGCCCGAGCACCTCGGCGGCGCCCTGGGTGGCCAGGTGGAACACGTCGCCGACGGAGAAGGTGCTCGGCGGGTCCTCGAAGCGCGACCGCCCGGTGTTCACCCGGCTCCGGGTGGCGGCCAGCGCCACCTTCATCTGGGTGAACAGGTCCGAGGCGCCGAACGCCTCGGTGTCGCTGCTGAGCCCGGTCGTGACGCCGAGGCCGCGCAGGCGGTCGATCGGGGTGTGCCCGATGCCCGGCAGGCCCTGCTCGTGCTGCGGGGCGACCGCGGCGCCGACGCCGTGGTCGGCCATCATCCGCAGCTCGTCGTCGCTGCTCTCGCTGCAGTGCACGAACGTCAGGTCGGGACCGAGCAGGCCCGCGTCGTTCATCCGGGCGATCGCGGCCATCGCGCCGAAGTCCGTGCCGCAGCCCATGTGGATGGACGTGCGGATGCCGAGCTCGCGGGCCATCGCGAGGTCGTTGCGGGTCACCTCCATCGTCGACAGCTCCGGTCCGCGCCCGGCCAGCGCCAGTGTGACGAGGGCGTCGTCGTCGGGGAGCAGGTCGTTGCGGATCCTGCGCAGGTCGCCGGTGTGGTCGCGGCCGCTCTCCATGATCCACTCGGGCAGGTCCACCAGTGGCCAGCCGTGGCCGAACACCGCGCGCACGCCCGCCTCCCGCAGCCCCTGGATCGCGGCGTCGCCGTGTCCGGGGGAGTTCTGCACGTGCGACCAGTCCATGAGCGTCGTCGTGCCCGCGTCGAGCGCGGCGAGCGCGCCGAGCAGGTTGCCGACGTAGACGTCGTCCGGCCGGTACCGCGACCCGAGTCTGCCGAACATCTCCCCGAAGTAGGTCATCAGGTCCATGCCGGTGCACCGGTGGCGCACGGCGGACTGCCAGGTGTGCTTGTGGGCGTCGACGAGTCCGGGCAGCACGAGCATCCCGGACGCGTCGAGCACCTCGGCGCCGGGCGCCACGATCCCCTGGCCCACCTCGACGATCGTTCCGTTCCGCACCAGGACGTCGGTGTCCTCCGCGGTCCCGATCACGGGGTCGCCGGAGACGACCCAGCCGCCCGTGATCAGCATGGTGGTGGTGGCCTTGCTCATCCGATGTACCTTCCGTGGTCCGTCAGTGGCCGGCGGGCGTCAGATCGGCGGGCGTCAGGTCGGTGCGGACACCGTGGCCGACCGCCCCGGCGTAGGCCGCCTCAAGCTCCGAGTCGGACGGAGCGGCCGTCCAGGCCCGCGCGACGTACGCGTCGGGACGGATGAGGGCCGCGGACGCGCCGGCCAGTTCGCGGGTGAAGCCGGGGTCGTCGGTCACGACCCGGGTGATCCGGGAGGGCAGCTCCCGGGTGGCGGGCGCCCGGTCCGCGTGCTCGACGAGCACGAACGCGCTCCGGGCCGCGACCTCGGTGTAGCGGTGGTCGCCGAGGTGGAGTTCGCCGACGCGGGTGCCGTCCGCCGGGTGCGGGTCGCCGTCCCGGTGGTAGGTGGTCTTGAACCCGCTCAGCCGGTCGCGCAGGATCGCGTTCACCTCCGGGACGGGGATGAGCTCCGTCTCGACGAACTCCTTGAGCTTGAGACCGGCCGGTGTGAAGTCGAAGTGCAGTTTGCACTGGGCCGCGACGTCGTCCATGAGGTCCTGGAGCACCGGGTACCGCTCGTCGTCGTAGGTCCGGAGCAGTGCCTCGGGGGCTTCGCCGGTCGCGACCAGGCCGAGTTTCCAGCCGAGGTTGAAGGCGTCCTGGATGCAGTAGTTCATGCCGATGCCGCTGGCCGGGTAGTGCACCCGGGTGGACTCGCCGACGAGCGACACCCGGCCCCGGTGCAGGTAGGGCGTCGTCTTGTGGGTGTCTCCGTACCGCGACACCCACTTGGCGCCGGTGATGCCGAAGTCCTCGCCGAAGATCGCGCGCAGGCTCTCGCGCGCCTCCTCGATCGTCACCGGCTCGGTGCGCGGTACGGTGCGACGCGCCTCGGCGACGATGATGAAGCGGGTGGTCCGCCGGCCGAACGGATAGGCCAGGACCCAGCCGTTCTCGTTGCGCCGCATCTGCATCGACGCCGCCCACGGGAACTGCAGGTCGGCGTCGATCGACACCGCGGTCAGTTCCGCCTCCCGTCCCTCGAACGGGATACCGGCGTGGGTCCGCACCGCGCTGCGGGCGCCGTCCGCGCCGACCAGGAACCGGGCGCGGAGCCGGACGGTCGTCCCGTCGGCGTCGAGCGCGGTCACGGTGACTCCGCCCGTGTCCCCGGCATCCTCGGTGTGCTCGACGTAGGTCACCCCGCGCCGCACCTCGGCACCGGCCTCGGCGGCCCAGTCGCGCAGCAGGTGCTCGGTGGTGGTCTGCGGCAGGATCAGCGCGTACGGGTGCGCGCTGTCCAGCAGGTCGTAGCGCAGGCCCGTGAGCCCGGCATAGATGTAGCGGGGAACCTCGAAGTCGGGCCGCCAGTTCTTCGCGGCCTCGCGGAAGCGGCCCATGAGTCCCCGGGCGTCGAGGAGTTCGAGCACGCGCGGCTGGATGACGCCGGCTCTCGACGGGCTGTCTCCCTCTCGCTTCTCCAGAACGATCACACGCGCCCCGAGTCGGGCGGCCTCGGCCGCGACGGTCGCACCCGAGGGACCACCACCGATGACGACGACGTCCGCATCAGCTCTACGCATCTCTCTTGCCTCGCTCCCTGCCACTCTGTCCGCCCTACGGACAACTGTCCGTTTTTGGCGTGCGGCCGAGCATAAGTCAGCCGCTATCTCGCGTCAATGCCGTAAAAAACCAGGTAAAAGACCTGTACACCAGAGGGTGGGGCTTGCGCGTACACTTGTCCGTTGTACGGATGATCGCCCTTTCCGGGCGCCACGCAAGAAAGGTGACCATGGCTCGGGAGAACACCGGCCCCGACTTCATCGAGGCCCTCGCACGCGGCCTCGATGTGATCAAGTCCTTCGGCGCCCACCATCGGCCGATGTCCCTCAGCGAGATCGCCGGTGAGACGTCTCTGGCCCGCCCGACCGCGCGGCGGATCCTGCTCACGCTTGAGCAGCTCGGCTACGTGCGTCCCGCCGACGGCGGTTTCGTGCTGACCCCGCGCGTCCTGGAGCTCGGCGTCTCCTACACGCTGTCGACCGGCCTGTGGGACATCGCGCAGCCGTACCTGCGGGACCTGGTCCGCTCGACGAACCAGGCGGCCTCGGTCGCCCTGCTCGACGGCTCGGACGTCGTCTACGTCGCCCGCGCCGCCGTTCCGAAGGTGGTCTCGACCAACATCAACGTCGGCATGCGCCTGCCCGCGCGCAGCACCGCGCTGGGCAAGGTCCTGCTGTCCTCGCTCGACCGCGACCGGCTCGGCGAGGTCCTGGCCACCCCGTCGACCTCGATGATCCGCGCCTTCCGGGAGCAGCCCCTCGAAAACCTCCAGGGCGAGCTCCGCGAGATCCGGGCCCGCGGGTGGGCCGCGACCGACGAGGAGATGACCCCCGGCGTCCGGTCGATCGCCGCGCCCGTCCGCGACGGTGACGGTGCCGTCGTCGCCGCCGTCAACCTCAGCGCCATCGCCGCCGAGGTCACCCGCGAGCAGATGACGGAGGACTTCCTGCCCCTGGTCCTGCTGGCGGCCAGCGAGATCGGAAACAACCACACCCTGCTCCGGAACACCCCCCAGATCCTCGTCTCGGAGCGGGCCGCGATGTGAGCCGCCCGGGAGCACGCCGGTTCGCGCGGGTCCCCGCCCCCGGCGGGCCGGGCGTGGGCGGGATCAGGAGCGGAGCAGGTCCTGGCGGATGTGCGCCAGGTCGTTGGTGATCCTGGCCGCGGTCTCGGTGAGCACGGGCAGGACGTCGCGCAGCAGGTCGTCGACGGTGGCGCGGCTGGCGTGGGTGGCCACGTTCACCGCGGCGACGACCCGCCCGTCCCGGTCGTGGAGGGGGACGGCGACGGATCGGACGCCGTCCTCCAGCTCCTGGTCGACCAGGGCGTACCCGTCGGCCCTCGCCCGCCGTACGGCCGCCGCCAGCTCGCCGGACGACGTGACGGTGCGACCGGTCAGCGGCCGGGGGACGATCGCGGACAGCCGCTCGTCGGGAAGACCGGCCAGCAGCACCCGGCCCATCGAGGTCGCGTAGGCGGGGAAGCGGGTGCCCACGGTGATGTCGACGCTCATGATGCTCATGACGGGCACACGCGCCACGTAGACGATCTCGTCGCCGGAGAGCATCGCGACCGACGCCGACTCGCGGAGCCGCGCCACCAGGTCCGTCAGGTGCGGCTGGATGATCTCCTCCAGGGTCCGTGAGGACAGATGGGCGTAGCCGAGCTCCAGGACCCTGGGCAGGAGAACGAAACGGGTGCCCTCCGCGGCCACGTATCCGAACCGCTCCAGGCTCAGGATCGCCCGCCGTACCGTGGCTCTGGGCAGGCCGGTCGCCTTGGCGGCGGCGGCGAGGGTCAGCCCGCCGCGTGCCGAGCCGAGGCTGACCAGTACGGCCAGGCCGCGGGCCAGCGACTGGAGATACTCGGCGCCCAGCTCCTCCTTCGCGGCGCGGGAGGTGTCCACGGCGGCGGACGGCACCGGCGGCGGAACCGGCGCGGACAGCGCCGTCTCCATCTCGGCCACCGCCTTCCTGAGGCGGGGCAGGGCATGGGCGCGCAGTCCGGCGAGGGTGTGCCTGCTGGTGTGGCTGGCCACGCCCAGCGCGCAGACCGCCCTGCCGCTCCCGTCCCGTACCGGCATCGCCACCGCGATCACCCCCGGTTCCATGAGCTGGTCGTCCTCGGCCCACGGCGCGGCCGGGTCGAGCAGCGCCAGACCGGTCGCGCAGCGGTCGGCGGGCAGCAGGTCCCCGGTCCGGAAGGCGACGGACATCGTGCGCCGCCGGGTGAACTGGCCGACGAGGCGCAGCCCGTCCCCGTCGAGAACGCCCAGCGACACCGATTCGTCCAGTTCCCGCGCGAGCCTGTCCGCGGGCGGGCCGAGGATCTCCGCGAGGCCACCGCAGGCGAGATACGCCTCGCCCAGCTCCATCAGGGGAGGGGCGAGCAGCACGTCCCGATCCTCGATCCGCAGGTGGCCGAGATGGGCGAAGGTCGCCACGACGCGGTCGACCGTGGATCTGGCCAGGCCGGTCATGCGCGTCAGGTCGGTCGCGCGCGTCCGCCGCCCGGGGGCGGCCGACAGGGCGCGCAGCACGGCCAGACCGCGTTCGAGGGTTCCGGCCGGCTCCATTCGGTCTCCTTCTCGCTTTTTCGGGTGATGGGAGCACTTTGACAGGTGGGCTTCATGCCACGCATACTCGGCGCATATTAGTGAACTAAAGTTCACTATGCGAACACAGGAGTGTTGTGGGCAGAGACAAGGTGATCGCCACCGCCGCGGAGGCCCTGGCCGATGTGCACGACGGCGCGTCGTTCGCGGTCGGCGGCTTCGGCCTCGGCGGCATCCCGAACGTGCTGATCCGAGCCCTCTACGACACGGGGGTGACCGGCATCGGCGTGGTGTCGAACAACTGCGGCGTGGACGGCGGCGGCCTGGGCGTTCTCCTGGCCGCCGGGCGCATCGCCCGCGTGACCGCCTCCTACATCGGCGAGAACAGGGAGTTCGCCCGCCAGTACCTCGCGGGGGAGCTGGAGGTCGAGCTGACCCCGCAGGGCAGCCTGGCCGAACGGCTGCGCGCCGGCGGCTGTGGCATCCCCGCCTTCTACACCCCCGCGGGCGTCGGCACCCCGGTCGCCGACGGCGGGCTGCCGCTGCGCCACGCGAAGGACGGCTCGGTCGCCGTGGCCTCGCCTCCCAAGGAGGTGCGCGAGTTCGACGGCGTGGAGTACGTCCTGGAGCGCGGCATCACCACGGACTTCGCGCTGGTCAGGGCGGCGCGCGGGGACCGGCACGGGAACCTGGTGTTCAACAAGGCGAGCCGCAACTTCAACCCGCTGGCGGCGATGGCGGGGCGCGTCACGATCGCCGAGGTGGAGGAGCTCACCGAGCTGGACCCCGACGAGGTGCACCTGCCCGGCGTCTTCGTGCAGCGCGTGGTCGTGCTCACCCCCGAGCAGGCCGCCGACAAGGGCATCGAGAAGAGGACGGTCAGCTCATGACGTGGTCACGGGACGAGATGGTCGCCAGGGCCGCGGCCGAGCTGCGCGACGGCGACCACGTCAACCTCGGCATCGGGCTGCCCACCCGCATCCCGTCGTTCCTGCCGCCCGAGGTGGACGTCGTGCTCCACTCGGAGAACGGCATCCTCGGAGTCGGCCGCTATCCCACCGAGGACGAGGTCGACCCCGATCTGATCAACGCGGGCAAGGAGACGGTCACCGTCCGGCCGGGGGCGTCCTTCTTCGACTCCGCGCTGTCGTTCGGCATGATCCGCGGCGGCCACATCGACGTCGCCGTGCTCGGCGCGATGCAGGTCTCCGCCCGCGGCGACCTGGCCAACTGGATGGTCCCCGGCAAGCTGGTCAAGGGGATGGGCGGGGCCATGGACCTGGTGCACGGCGCCCGCAGGGTCATCGTGATCATGGACCACGTGGCCAAGGACGGCTCACCGAAGATCGTCGAAGAGTGCTCCCTGCCGCTCACCGGAAGGGCCTGCGTCCACCGGGTGATCACCGACCTCGGCGTCCTCGACGTCACGGGCGAGGGACTGGTGCTCGTGGAGACCGCGCCCGGGGTGGGCGTGGCGGAACTGCGGAGCCGTACGGCGGCGAAGGTGATCGCATGAAGGACGTCTACATCGTCGACTCGCTCAGGACCCCCGTCGGCAGGTACGGCGGAGCGCTGTCCGGCGTCCGCCCCGACGACCTGGCCGCGCACGTCCTCCGCGCGCTGGCCGAGCGCACCGGCCTCGACCACGCCGACGAGGTGATCCTCGGCAACGCCAACGGCGCCGGTGAGGAGAACCGCAACGTCGCCAGGATGGCCGCGCTGCTGGCCGGGCTGCCGGTGACCACACCGGGCGCGACCGTCAACAGGCTCTGCGGCTCCGGCATGGAGGCCGTCGTCCAGGCCTACCGGGCGATCGCCGTGGGCGACGCCTCGGTGGTGATCGCCGGCGGCGTGGAGTCGATGACCCGCGCCCCCTGGGTGCTGCCCAAGCCGGAGCGGGCCTTCCCCGCCGGCGGCCAGGAGCTGGTCTCCACCGCACTCGGCTGGCGCCTGGTCAACCCGAGGATGCCGCGGGAGCACACCGTGGCCCTCGGCGAGGGGGCCGAGCTGATCGCCGACAAGCACGGCATCACCCGCGAGGAGCAGGACGCCTTCGCCCTGGACAGCCATCGGAAGGCGGCCAGGGCGTCCTTCGAGCGCGAGATCGTCGCGATCGGCGGTCTCTCCCGGGACGAGGGCATCCGTGAGGACACCTCCCTGGAGGCGCTGGCCCGTCTCAAGCCGGTCTTCCGCGAGCACGGCACCGTGACGGCGGGCAACTCCTCCCCGCTCAGCGACGGCGCGGCGGCGCTGCTGCTCACCGACGAGGAGGGGCTCGCCGGGCGCGAACCGCTGGCCAGGATCGTCGCCACCGGCGTCAGCGCGCTCGAACCCCGCCACTTCGGCCTCGGCCCGGTCGAGGCGGCCGGGAAGGCACTGGCCAGGGCGGGCAAGGGCTTCGGCGAGCTGACCACGGCCGAGCTGAACGAGGCGTTCGCCGCCCAGGCGCTCGGCTGCCTGGCCGAACTGCCCGACCTCGATCCCTCGATCGTCAACCCGTGCGGCGGCGCGATCGCGCTCGGCCACCCCCTGGGCGCGTCGGGGGCGCGCATCACCGGCGCCGTCGCCCACCGGCTCGCCGAGGCCGGTTCGGGCACCGGCCTGGCCGCCCTCTGCATCGGAGTCGGCCAGGGACTGGCCATCGTGCTCGAAAGGTGACCCCGTACTCGGTACGGACCCCGTATCGAGTACGAACCTCGTGTCGAGTACGGACCCCGTACCGAGTACGGACCCCGTGTCGGGTGCGGGTCCGGCGGGTGCGGAAGACCTCGGGCGCGGTGCGACGGCACCGCGCCCGAGGCTCGTGTCGAAGCGGTTTCAGGACCCGCTTCCCGGATCGGACTCGCCCTAGTGAGAGAAGGCCTGGAACTCGGCCGCGCGCAGCTGGTTCCTGGTCGCGCTCGCGGTGGCGCAGTCGGTCGAGGAGTTGGGGTCGTTGTCCTGCTCACCGGCGTAGAGCGGGTTGCCGGTGCACTGGGTCGAGACGGCCCGCAGGGTCAGGTGGGTCGCCTTGGTGGTGGGGATCCTGAACGACTTGATGAGCAGGTCGGCGCCGCGGGGGCGCGGCAGGCGGGTCTGGAAGGCGTCGGAGGGGCTGGTGTAGACGACTGAGTACGACGCGGGGGAGGAGCAGTCCTTCTTGGTCGCGTCGCAGGCGAGGACCTCGAAGGAGCGCAGGGCGGTGAAGCGGTTCTGGCCGCCGGGGTCGGCGGGGTCGTTGACGTTCGGCCGCAGCAGGGCGCTGACCTGGACCCTGCGGACCGAGACCGGCTCGGTCCCGGCCAGGTCCACGGTCACCGACTTGCCCTTGACGGGCCCGGTGAGCGAGGCCCAGTCCGTCGCCTCGGTCTCGTCGATCAGCTTGGCCTGGTTGACGCCGTCGCCCGAGGTGGTCGCGCCCAGGGCGGCAGAGGCGAGGTTCCTCGTCAGCGCCGTCACCGGCACCGTCCCGTGGTGCGGCACCGTGAGCTTGAGCCGGGTGTGGCCGTAGCCGTTGCCGACGACCAGGAAGGTGTACTGGCCCGGGGTCAGCTCGGCGGTGTCACCGAGGGCGGTCGCCGGGTCGGTGTCGGCCACCGGTACGGCGCGGCCCTCGTAGTCGCCGACGTAGAGCCGCAGCACTGCGTCCTTGGCGTCCTTGGCATCGGCCGGCGGGGTCAGCCGTACCTTGCCGTTCTTGCCGGACGGGTTGACGAAGCTCGGCGTCGGGTCGGGGTCGTTGGCGTCCTTGCTCGCCGCGCCCTTGCCGAGGCCGTGCTCGGCGAACGCCCGCCACATGACGTCCTTGTCCTTGCCGCCGAACCGGATGGCGTCGGCCGCCAGCAGCGCGTCGCGGTGGTCGACGTAGCTCACCGATCCGGAGGCCATCAGCAGCAGCGCGTCGAAGGAGACCTGCGCCCAGCGCCGGTTGCCCGGGCATCGGTCGAGCGGGGTCCTGCCCTCGGCGCACGCCCGCTGCTGGGCCGGGCTGCCCTGGCCGTACCTGTCGATGAAGGCCTTGCGCACGTCGTACTGGGTGGCGGTCCAGATCTCGCCGTCGGCGTGCACCTGCTGGCCCACCAGGTCGTAGCCGACGTCGCTGTAGTTCAGCGGGGAGGTGGACATGTCGTAGTTGCGGATTCCGGCCTTCTTGTCGCCGGTGACGTAGCCGCCGGTGACGTACGGCGTGTCGCCCGCCGGGCGGAAGCCGTTCTCGAAGAGGTACTCCATGGCGAACAGGTCGGAGGTGCTCTCGTTCATGGCGCCCGCCTGCGCGCCGCTCCACCCGGCGTCCGGTCCGCCGACCATGCGGCCCGAGATCGCGTGGGTGTACTCGTGCCCGATCACCGACATGTCGTAGTCGCCGTCCACGCACGGCGAGTAGAAGGAGCCCGCGATCGGCTGCCAGAGGTACATGTTGGTGATCGGCGCGAGCCCGTCGGGGCCGGTGATCTGGTTGGCGTTGTCCCGGACGGTGAGGTCCCTGGCGCCCGCCTGGGCGTTGCCCTGCTCGGGGTCGGCGCCGAGGCCGCCGCGGGTGCCGTTGTCGCTCTGCATGTTCCACGCGGTCTCGGTGAAGCCGAGCCGGTAGGACCAGTCGTGCATGCGGTTGTGCATGACGTGCAGGTTGGAGATCGCCGCCTCGAGGTCGGCCTCGCCGGGCTGGTCGAACGTGGCCGGGTCGCACTTGGCCGTGTACCACTTGTTGGTCCACGGGTAGGTGTACTCGCGGCTCGGCGTGGCCACGTTGCTGCGGGTGCCGACGGTGTACGGGTCACCGCTGGCGCGGTTCTCGAAGGTCTTGGCGGAGTTGCCGACGCTGGTGCCGGTCGGGGTGCCCGTGGTGTGGTCCACGTCCCACGCCTTGCCGGTCCCGGCGTCGCCGACGGGGGCCTGGTCACAGCCGCGAGCGGGCTTGAGGCACCAGGTCGCGCGGGTGTCGGTGGAGGAGTAGTCGCCGGGCGGGTTGGCGGTGAAGCCCTTCCAGCGCGGGTTGTCCGGCTGGCGGCCGTCGGGCTGGAAGGCGTGGTCGACCAGGTTCTCGCGGGTGAGGATCTCGCCGCTGACCGCGTCCACGTGGGTGGTGTAGGCGGCCGCCTCGCCCTCCCCGCCGCCGATCAGCGTGACCTGGAAGGCGCTGTGCGTCCCGTCGGGGGCGGGTACCGCGACCGCGGTGACCTTCTTGGCGCTCGCGGTGGCGAGGTCGATCCCGCCGTCCTTGGCCGCGATCTCCAGTGCCTGCTGCTCGGTGAGCTTCGCGGCGGGCGGCGGCGCGCTGGAGCGTGACAGCGTCGAGGTGACGTGGATGATCTTTCCGTTCGTCACGCCGAGCGCCACCTGCCCGTCGACGCCCGCGGGCAGGTCGCCGAACCTCTGCCTCAGCAGTACGGCGTAGCCCTCCCCGATGGGGTTGACCGCGACCTTCTCCAGGGCGTCGACGGCCTCGGCGGACAGGCCGAACAGGGTTTCGTTGGCCTTGAGGTAGGCGCGGGCGGCCTGTTCCGGGTCGGCGCCCAGGCCCTCGGCGAGTGGCGTGACACCGGTGACCGCACCGGTCTCGGCGTCCGTCCCGGCGCCGGTCTCAGCGCCGATTTCAGCACCGGTGATGACCGCCGGGGTGCCCAGGTTGTTCCACCGGATCGTCGCCGCGTTCGCGGCCTTGGCGAGGTAGGCCGGGGGAGCGACGCTGCCCCGCCGGTTGTCCAGGTCGGGCTTGGCGCCTTCCTCGGCCTGGAAGTCGTGGGCTTTGGTGGACTGCCCGCCAGGTGAGCTCTGGGCGAGTCCTGGGAGGGGAAGGGCGAGCGCCGCTGTTGCGGCCGCGATGACGGTGATGCGTAACCAGGGTTTGGTCGACACCGATCCTCCTGCGCAGTGATGGCCGTCGTTGGCCATGCCACACGTGGGTCACATGTGTTGCGCAAGAGGTAACACTTACTCAAGTGGCCTGACAAGATCTTGTAAAGGGTGATATGTCGGTGTAATGACTTGTTTCGGAGCCGGATTCTCCCGGCTCCGAAACGTCCTCGGAACATATCCGAACCGTCCTTGAGCGGCTTTTCGGGCCGTCCACGACCCCGCCGGGCGGAGAGCCCGCCCGGGGAGCCGGCCGGAGAACCCGGCCGGGGAGATCGGTCAGGAGGCCCGGTCGAGGCCCGGCCGGGAGCCCGGTTGGGGAGCCCGGCCGGGGCCCGGTCAGGAGAACGGGATCCAGGCCTGGTCGGCCAGGCTGCTCAGGTCGCTGACCTTGAGGCCGAGGTCGGAGACCGTCCAGAGGCTGTCGCCGATGACGACCGAGCGGCGGATGCTCGGATCGAGGTAGTTGGCGACGCGGCTGTTGTTCACCGGCTTGGGGGCCGGGTGGACGATGTTCCCGACCTTGGTGACGGCGGAGTCGTCGATCCTCAGGACCAGCGCCGAGCCGCTGGCCTGCCCGGTGTCGTTCCAGGTGTTCAGCGGCAGGACGGCCGTGCCGGTCTTGGCCCAGTACAGGAAGGCGTGCGGGTCCCACTCGGCCTCCGAGCCGGAGTCCTTCTGGAACATCTGCGACAGGCGGTTCGGGGCCGCCGGGTCGCGGACGTCGAAGAGCGAGACCTGGGTGCCGAGCGTGCGGCCCTTCTCGCTGGCCTCCTGGCCGATGCCGATCAGGCGCCCCTCGCCCGCGGGCTGCAGGAAGGCGGAGTAGCCGGTGATCTTCAGCTCGCCGGTCTTCCTCGGGGCCGCCGGGTCGCGCAGGTCGAGCGTGTAGAGCGGGTCCACCTGCTTGAAGGTCACCACGTAGCCGACCGGGCCGATGAACCGGACCGAGTAGATCCGCTCGCCGTCACCCAGGCCGCCGAGCTCGCCGACCTTGGCCAGGGTGTCGTCCTTGAGGACGTAGACGGCGCTCGAACTGTGCGATCCGCTGGTCGAGGTGGTGGCGATCCGCAGGTGCCCCTCGTACTCCGACAGGGAGTACTGGTTGAGCAGCCTGCCCGGCACCTTCCCCGAGGCCACGTAGCGGGGCGCGCCCGGCGCACTGATGTCGAACCGGTGGATCTCGGTCTCCTCGGGCGGCGGAGCGGGCATCGTGGCGGGCTCGGTCGTCGCCGTCGCCGTGGGGGACACGCTGGGGGACGCGGTGGGAGACGCGGTGGGCGCGTCCGTCGAGGGGGCCACGGGGGCGTCGGTCGGTACGATCGTCGGCGGGTCCGTCAGCGTCGGTTCCACCTGCGGGGCCTGTCCGGTGCTCTTGTCCGAGGGTGTGACCTGCGGGGATTCGGGCGGCATGTCGGACGGCGCGTCCTCGACCGCCGCCTCGATCGGCATGGGCCACCACCAGCGCGGGTTGCTGGCCACGTACAGGCTGGAGCCGGTGCCGTAGACCGTGTCGCCGTCGGCGGCCACGCTGATCGGGGAGGTGTCGGCGATCCCCTGGGACAGGTCGAGGGTGTGCACGGTCAGCATCGACGTGCCGGTGTACTCGGCGGGGTGGCTGACCTGCTCGCAGGCGACCTTCCCCGTCGTGGTCGTGCCCTTGGCGTCCGTCACCTCGAACTTCGGCAGCCACGCGTCGAGCGACGCCTTCTTGACGACCTCCATGTTCCGCCGCGTCCGCTCGTTGTCCGGCAGGTCGCCGCCCAGGTCGGGGAAGGCGATCTCCGGCTGGCTGCGGACCACGATCCGCACCGTCGAGCCGATCATCCTGGCGTCCACGTGGGAGCCGTTCGGGGTGATCGAGCCGATCACCTTGGGGCTGCCCGACAGGTCGACGAGGACGTACCGCGGTCCCGGGCTCGCCATCCGCTTGACCATCGCGCCGTAGGGAATGATCCCGCCGCCGGAGAACAGCACCAGCGCCCGGTCACCGCTGATCAGCAGGTCGGCCGGGGCCCACATCTGCTCGGCGCTCACCAGCCTGAGCGTGCCGGTGACCTTCTTCGTCGCCGCGTCGACCACCCGGAGCACGCCGCGGTTCACCGTGATCACCCGGTTGCCGTCGGTCTTCACCAGGTCGGGCTCGTCGACCCCCGCCTCGTGCACGTTCGTGGTCGAGTGCTCGGGGGCGGCCGTCTTGGCCTGGCCCGACGCCATGTCCGAGCGCGCCTCGGCGTACATGATCTGCGGGCCCCCCAGCCCCCACGGCCCGACATTCTTGGCCGTCGCCGCCCGCAGCCCGGCGAGCATGTCGTCACAGCCGCTGTAGGAGACAAGCTTGATCCTTCCCAGGTCGGCGGCCGGTGCCGTCCGGCTCGCGCCCGACCCTGTCTCCGTGGAAGTGCACCCCGTGGCGAGCAGCGCGGTGGCGAGGGTGACGGCGCCCACCGTGCGGATCGATGTCCTCATGCCCCCTTGACGGATCGAAATCGCGTCCGGTTCACCCCGTTACCGCCCGGTAGTCAGCGGAGTGCGGCCGGAATATTCTTCGACCATGGCTGCCACACTTGGAACATCCCGGACACTCGACCCGGCCATGATCGAACGCGTCGTCCGGCATGTGACCTCCGGCGGGAAGACACAGTCGATCACCGCGCCCTTCACCGGGGAGACCCTCGTCGAGCTGCCCGTCTCCACCGCCGACGACGTCCGTGCCGCCCACGCCAAGGCCCGCGCGGCCCAGCGGGCCTGGGCGGCGCTGCCCGTGAGCGAGCGGATCAGGCCCTTCCTGCGCATGCACGACGCCATCCTCGACCGGCGCGAGGAGATCCTCGACGTGGTCCAGTGGGAGACCGGCAAGGCCCGCAGGCACGCCTTCGAGGAGGTCGCCGACGTCGCGGGCTGCACGCTCTACTTCGCGCGGCGGGCCCCCGGCCTTCTCGCACCCCAGCGCAGGGCCGGAATCTTCCCGCTGGCGACGAAGGTGGTCGAGATACGCCAGCCCAAGGGCGTCGTGGCGCTGATCTCCCCGTGGAACTACCCGCTCACCCTCGGCGTCACCGACATCGTCCCCGCCCTGATCGCGGGCAACGCCGTGGTCCACAAGCCCGACACCCAGACCGCGCTGTCCACGCTCTGGACGATCGACCTGCTGGTCTCCCTCGGGATGCCCCGCGAGATCTGGCAGGTCGTCCTCGGTGACCCCGCCGAGGTCGGCGAGCCGCTGATCGAGGAGGCCGACTACGTCGCGTTCACCGGCTCGACCAGGGGCGGCCGTAAGATCGCCGAGGCGGCGGCGGCGAGGCTGATCGGCTGCTCGCTCGAACTCGGCGGCAAGAACCCGATGGTCGTGCTCGACGACGCCGACCTCGACATGGCGGCCCAGGGCGCGCTGCGCGCCTGCTTCACCAGCGCCGGTCAGCTGTGCATCTCCATCGAGCGGCTCTACGTGCACGACAGCGTGTACGACGCGTTCGTCGACAGGTTCGTCCGCCAGACCCGGAACATGAGGCTCGGCTCCGGGCTCGACTGGAGCGTGCAGATGGGCTCGCTCACCTCCCGGCGTCAGCTGGAGGCGGTCAGCGCCCACGTGGACGACGCCGTCGCCAAGGGGGCCAGGGTCCTGGCCGGCGGGAAGGCGCGCCCGGACATCGGCCCGCTGTTCTACGAGCCCACGGTCCTGGCCGACGTGGACGAGAGCATGAGCCTGTGCCGCGACGAGACCTTCGGTCCCGTCGTCTCCGTCTACCGCTTCCACGACGACGACGAGGCGGTCGGCAGGGCCAACGACACCCCCTACGGCCTCAACGCCTCCGTCTGGACCCGGAACCTGGCGCGCGGCCGGGCGGTGGCCGCCCGCATCAAGGCGGGAACGGTCAACATCAACGAGGGGTACGGCTCCGCCTACACCTCCTACGACGCGCCCATGGGCGGCATGAAGTCCTCCGGCCTCGGCCGCCGCCACGGAACCGAGGGCCTGCTGAAGTACACCGAGGTGCAGACCATCGCCAGCCAGGCGTCCTGGCTGGGCTTCGAGCCGATCCTCGGCATGACCTACGACAAGTACGCCGACACCCTCGCCGGGCTGCTCAAGACCATGAAGAGGCTCCACCTGAAGTAGGCGGCCCGGAGCGGGCGACGCGATCCCCCGGGGGAGCCGTCCTCCGGGGGTGCCGTATCCCGGGGTGGGGACATGACGGTCCCGGGGCGGCCGGGCCGTACTCCGGGGGGCGTGAGACCCGGGGTGAGCCTTGTCCCGTCCCGGGGATCGCGGACCCCGTTATCCCATATGTGGGGGTTGCGGCAATGGGACGGTTTCGGGTTAACGTCGTGAGGACCGACGCGGGAGCCCGGCGCACCGGGCTGAGAGGGCGGCTGAGACGGCCGTCGACCGCATGAACCTGACCGGGTAATGCCGGCGTAGGGAGTAGTCGTCCTATGGTTTCACCTGCCCGAAGAACGGTTTCGCCTGCCCGCAAGACCTATCTCGTCGGCTCGCGGCCCGACATCCGCGTGCCGATGCGGGAGATTCCGCTGACCAACGGATCCGCCGTCGTCCTGTACGACACCTCGGGCCCGTACACCGACCCGGACCACGTCGCCGACCCCGAGAAGGGACTGCCGCCGCTGAGGGCGGCCTGGCGTCCCTCCGGTGAGGCGCTCTCCCCGGGTGGGACGGTCTCCCCGAGTGGGACGGTCTCCTGCGGAGGGACGGGTCCCTGCGGCGGGACGACGGTCCCGGGCTCCGGCCGGTCCACGGGCCTCACCCAGCGGGCCCGCGCCAGGCGCGGGGAGATCACGCCGGAGATGGAGTTCGTCGCGTTGCGCGAGGGCGTCGCGCCGGAGTTCGTCCGCGAGGAACTGGCCCGTGGCCGCGCCGTACTGCCCGCCAACGTGAACCACCCGGAGAGCGAGCCGATGATCATCGGCCGCAACTTCCTCGTCAAGATCAACGCCAACATCGGCAACTCGGCCGTCGCCTCCTCGATCGAGGAGGAGGTCGAGAAGATGCGCTGGGCCACCCGCTGGGGCGCCGACACGATCATGGACCTGTCGACCGGGAAACGGATCCACGAGACCCGCGAGTGGATCCTGCGCAACTCCCCGGTCCCGGTCGGCACCGTGCCCATCTACCAGGCGCTGGAGAAGGTCGGAGGCAGGCCGGAGGACCTGTCGTGGGAGATCTTCCGCGACACGGTCGTCGAACAGTGCGAGCAGGGCGTCGACTACATGACGGTGCACGCCGGGGTGCGCCTGGCCTACGTGCCGCTCACCGCCCGCCGCAAGACCGGGATCGTCTCGCGGGGCGGCTCGATCCTCGCCGCCTGGTGCCTGGCCCACCACGCGGAGAACTTCCTCCACACCAACTTCGCGGAGCTGTGCGAGATCCTCGCCGCCTACGACGTGACCTTCTCCCTCGGCGACGGACTGCGCCCCGGCTCCATCCACGACGCCAACGACGAGGCCCAGCTCGCCGAGCTGCGGACGCTGGGGGAGCTGACCAAGGTCGCCTGGGAGCACGACTGCCAGGTCATGGTCGAGGGCCCCGGCCACGTCCCCATGAACAAGATCAAGGAAAACGTCGACCTGCAGACGGAGCTCTGCTCCGAGGCGCCGTTCTACACCCTCGGCCCGCTGACCACCGACATCGCACCCGGCTACGACCACATCACCTCGGCCATCGGCGCCGCGATGATCGGCTGGTACGGCACCGCCATGCTGTGCTACGTCACCCCGAAGGAGCACCTCGGCCTGCCCGACCGCGACGACGTCAAGGCGGGCGTGATCGCCTACAAGATCGCCGCCCACGCGGCCGACCTGGCCAAGGGACACCCGGGGGCCCAGGCGTGGGACGACGCGCTGTCGGAGGCCCGCTTCGAGTTCCGCTGGGAGGACCAGTTCAACCTCTCCCTCGACCCGGACACCGCGCGCTCCTTCCACGACGAGACCCTCCCCGCCGCCCCGGCGAAGACCGCGCACTTCTGCTCCATGTGCGGCCCGCACTTCTGCTCCATGCGGATCACCCAGGACGTGCGCGCGTACGCGGAGACGAACGGCCTGTCCGACGGTGAGGCACTGACGGCCGGGATGCGGGAGAAGGCCGAGGAGTTCCTCCGCAACGGAGGCCGCGTCTACCTCCCCCTGCCCTCCCCACCCCAAGAGGACTAGCCCGCTACTCCCCGGGGACCCGCAGTTCCCCTGGGGGACCCGCAGCGGCGCGATCCTTCGGGCGCGCCCACGGGCGCGGCGCGGTGACACTCATCCCCGCTGTGTTCGCGTCTACCCTGGGCGCCGGTACGGCGGGCGGTGGAGCGGGGTGGACCGGCGCCGATGAACGGTGCTCCGCCTGGTGAGCCTTTCCAGCCGCCGTGTTGGTGCTGTGACCGGAAACGTTCACCGGGTCGGGCGCCCGCTCATCGGCGCCGATCCGCTTCGTTTCACGACCCGCCGTACCGGCGCTCGGAGGGGCACGAACGCGGTGGAGGTAAGTGGTCGCCGGGCTAGGCGAGGCCGCCGCTTGCCCGGAGGTTCTGGCCGGTCATCCAGCGGCCGTCGGGCCCGACGAGGAAGGCGACCACGTCGGCGATGTCGGCGGGGGTGCCGAGCCTGCCGAGCGCGGTGACGGAGGCGACCCGCTCCAGGGCCTCGGCCGGGTTGGTGCCGCGCAGCAGGTCGGTGTCGGTCGCCCCGGGCGAGACCGTGTTGACCGTGATGCCGCGCGATCCGAGCTCCCTGGCCGCCACGGCGGTCAGCTGCTCGATCGCCCCCTTGCTGGCGGCGTAGGGCGCGTTGCCCGGCGCGGGGCGGACCGTGTTGACCGTCGAGATGTTGACGATGCGGCCGTCGTCGCGCATGTGCCGGGCCGCGTACCGCATCGTCAGGAAGGTCGTCTTGGCGTTCACCCTCATCACGTCGTCGAACACGGCCTCGTCGGTGTCGGCGATGGGCGCGACCCGAAAACTCATCGCGGCGTTGTTCACCAGGATGTCGAGCCCGCCCAGGCGCTTCTCGGCCATCTCCATCAGCCGTTCGGCGGCCCCCGGCTCGGCCAGGTCGAGCCGGATCCCGTGCGTCCCCTCCACCGTCGCGGTGATCTCGGCCGCGGCCGCGGCGCTGGAGGCGTAGTTGAACACCACCTCGGCGCCGTCCCGCGCCAGCCGTTCCACGATGGCCCTGCCGATGCCCCGTGACCCGCCGGTCACGACCGCCGCCTTCCCCCTCAGCTGCATCAGGCCAGCGTCGCATCCGGCGGCCCCGGGGACAAGATCGAACCAGGAGTGTCGCCGGTCTTCCGGTACGGGGTCAGCCGGAGTCGCCCGGGGAGATCAGACCGGTCTCGTAGGCCAGGACGACGGCCTGGACGCGGTCGCGGAGGCCGAGTTTGGACAGGATGCGGGCGACGTGGGTCTTCACCGTCGTCGTACCGAGGGTCAGCCGGTCGGCGAGTTCGGCGTTGCTCAACCCGGTGGCGAGCAGGCGCAGTACCTCCAGCTCCCGGGGCGTCAGCTCGGACAGGTCGCGGTGCAACATGGCCTTCGCCTCGTCTCGGCGGGCGAAACGCTCGACCAGGCGGCGGGTGATGGACGGCGCGAGCAGGGCGTCACCGGAGCGCACCAGCCGGATCGCGGCCACCAGGTGCTCGGGCGTGACGTCCTTGAGCAGGAAGCCGCTGGCGCCCGCGGTGAGGGCGGCGTAGACGTACTGGTCGAGGTCGTAGGTGGTCAGGATGAGCACGCGGGTCTCCTCCGCGCCGCCGCCCAGGATCCTCCGGGTGGCCTCCAGTCCGTCCATCCGTGGCATCCGGATGTCCATGAGCACCACATCGGGCCTGGTGCGCCGTACGGCGGCGACCGCCTCGGCGCCGTCGGCCGCCTCGGCCACCACCTCGATGCCGTCGACGGTGAGGATCATCCGGAACCCGGTGCGGACCAGCGCCTGGTCGTCGGCGATGACGACGCGCAGCGCCCCGCTCACGGGGCCGTCCACGGGGTGAGGCGCGCCGGCCGGTTCGGGGCCGTCCACGGGGCCGTCCACGGGGTGAGGTACGGCGGCCGGTTCACGCGGCAGTCCAGGGCAGGCGGGCCACGAGGCGATAGCCGCCGCCTCCCGGCCCGGCGTCCAGGGTTCCGCCGTAGAGGGCCAGCCGTTCGCGCAGCCCGATCAGCCCCCGGCCGGCGCCGGTCCGAGAAAGGGGGTCCTGCGAGAAGGACGCCTGCGAGGGGACGGTCCGTGAGGAGGCGGCCCGGTTTCCGCCGGTGTCGGTGACCTCGATCTCCAGCCAGTCGCCGTCGTGGCCGATCACGACGGAGGCCGCCGCGCCGGACGCGTGCTTGAGCGTGTTGGTCAGGGCCTCCTGTACGACGCGGTAGGCGGCCAGGTCTACCCCGGGAGACAGCGGGCCGGGCGGCGGCGACAGGGTGACGTCCACCGGTGTCCCGGCGGCCCGGATCCGCTCCACCAGGGTGTCGAGCTGGTCGAGTCCCGGCTGCGGTTCGAGTCCGTCGTCGACGGCGTCGTAACGTCCGCTGTCCGGGCCCGAGAGCAGGCCCATGACATGGCGCAGCTCGGCCAGGGCGGTCCGGCCGCTGGCCTCGATCGCGAGCAGGGCCTCCTCCGACAGCTTCGGGTCCGCCTCCATCACCTTGCGCGCCGCACCGGCCTGGATCACCATCACACTCACATTGTGGGTCACCACGTCGTGCAGCTCCCCGGCGATCCGGGCGCGCTCCGCCTCGACGGCCCTGCGCGTGGCCTCCTCCTGGGTCCGTCGCAGCTCGTCGAGCCGACGCCGGCTCGCCCGGAGACGCCGCTGCCAGAAGTGGACGAGGCTCGCGGAGACCCCGGCGCCGAGCAGTACGACGAAGGGGCCCAGCCAGCTCGGCAGCTGCGGGGTGACGTCCCGGAAGGCGGCCCCGGCCAGTACGGCGGCGAGCAGGAGACCTGCCAGCGCCGGTATCCGGTTACGGCTGTGCGCGACGGCGCTGTAGGCGGCGACGGCGCAGGCCAGCACGGTGATCCAGGTCACGCCCTCGCGTGTGACCAGCGCCGCGGCCAGCACCGTCCAGAAGACGGCGAGGGGATAACGGCGCCTGACCGCCAGCGGCAGTGCCGTCAGTAGCACCAGGAAAATGGACGGCTCGTAGGTCCCGGGAACGAGGGGTTCGGCCGGAGGGGGGACGGGGAGCGGCCCCTCATCGGAAACAGGGAGTGGCTCCGCGCCGGAAACAGGGAGTGGCTCCGCGCCGGGAACAGAAGGCGGAACGGGGAGCGGCTCCGCGCCAGGGACCCGGGGCGGAACAGGGAGTGGCTCCGCGTCGGGAGCCGGGGGCGGAACGGGGCGGACGGTCGTCTCAGGGGGCCAGACGTCGAGGCCCGTGGGCAGGGCGGGGTGCAGCCGCAGGGCTTCGAGCAGGGACTGCGGCCGCTTGTGGTCGCCATGGTCCGCGCCGGGGAAGTTCATCGACGCGACCACCGCGACGACGGCCAGCACGACCGCCAGCAGTACGTCGGCGGCGACCGCCCTCCGGGACGGCCGGACGGGTTCTCCGGCCGGACGCAGCGCGTCTCGCAGGTATCGCCGCCACAACCGCCGTCCATAAGCCGCCACCGGCACATTGTCGCCCCCGAGCGCTTCGCCCCACATCCGCCGTGAAGACCACGGCCTGGTCCCCGGGGAGTACATCGCGGGGATGACGGCACGGCCCGATCGTTCTCCGGAGCCACCGGATGTCGGTGCGACGGCCGACGCGTGCGGACACCGGCCGCGCCTACCTTCGTTCCCGCCAGCGGGCCGTTCACGGGAGCCTTCCGTCAGGGCGGCCCTCTCGACCGAGCAGGACGGACATTCCATGAACCACGTGATCGAACCGGGAAACGCGGCTGGGTGGTACGGCGGTGCCGCCGCCATGGCACCCGCGTCCGGGTACGGCGGGGCGACGCGCCCGAGCGGGGAAAGACCGAGAGCACGCGGCCTGATCCTCCGGGGCGGCCTGGCCGCCGCCGTCGGCCTGCTCGCCCTCGCCGCCTTCGCCTTGCCCGCCTCCGCCTCTCCCGCGTCGGCGTCTTACGCCTCCCCGTCCGCGGCCCCGTCCCCGCAGTCCCCACCTTCCCCGTCGCCCTCGGCCTCTCCGACCTCCACGCCGAACGGCACGTCGTCCCTGCCCCAGCCGACCGGCTCCCACCCGGTCGGCACCACGACCCTGTACCTGAAGGACACCTCCCGCCCCGACCCCTGGGTCCCGGCCGTGAAAGCCCGGGAGCTGATGGTCTCCCTGTGGTACCCGGCCAGGCCGGCGGGCGGGCGGCGGGCGCAGTACATGACGCCGCAGGAGTCGGAGGCCCTCCTCAAGGGGGAGGGGATCGGCACTCTGCCGCTCGACGTCCTCAGCAGGACGCGGACCAACGCCGTCCTCGACGCGAAACCGGCGGGCCGCAAGAACAGCCTGCCCCTGGTGGTGCTCTCCCCGGGCTTCACCAAGTCCCGTAAGACGCTCACGGGCCTCGCCGAGGAACTGGCGAGCCAGGGCTACGTGGTGGTCGGAATCGACCACACGTATGAGGCCCGCGGTACGAGCTTCCCCGGCGGGCGGCTCGCCACCTGTGCCGCGTGCGAGATCGACCACGTGCCGGGCTTCTGGGAGAAGGCGGTGGCCGGACGGGCGGCTGACGTCTCCTTCGTACTCGACGAGCTGACCGGGCGGCACCCGAAGTGGAAGGGCGCCTCCCTGATCGACACGTCCAAGGTCGGAATGTCGGGCCAGTCCCTGGGCGGCGCGAGCTCCATCGCGGCCATGCTGAAGGATGAGCGGATCCGCGCCGGGATCAACACGGACGGCAGCACGTACGCCACCATCCCTCCGGGCGGGCTGGCCCGGCCGTTCATGTTCGTGGGCTCGTCGCCGCACACCCCGGGAGGCGGAAGCCCCTCGTGGGAGCGCGACTGGGAGCTCCTGACCGGCTGGAAGCGCTGGCTCGTGGTGGCCGGGACGCAGCACGCGTCCTTCACCGACCTCGTCCTGCTGGCCGACCAGCTCGGTGTCCCGCGTGACGCCGAGGTGACCGGTGCCCGCTCCCTGGAGATCACCCGCAGGTACGTCCGCGCCTTCTTCGACCAGCACCTGCGCAAGCGGCCGCAACCCCTGCTGGACGGCACCTCGACCCGCTACCCCGAGGTCAAGCACTGCTCGGTGGACGCGAAGACCTGCGCGTAGGCCGTCGCCGGGTACGGCCCGCCCGCTCGGTACCGGCCGGTCCCGCTCGCCCGACACCGGCCGGTACCTCACGATCCCCGGGCACCGGCCGGTACTTCACGATCTCTGAACGCCGGCCGGTTCCCCGCCGTAAACCGGTCTACGGGCGGTGGGCGGTCACCGGCCGAGCAGCCGATCGCGCAGCTGCGTGATCATCTCCTCGTCGGCGCCGAGCAGGTCGGTGGCGTAGTCGCGTACGGAACCGTGGGCGGTGGCCAGGTCGGCCAGGAAAAGCCGCATGACCTCGGCCGGTGCCCGCCCGTAGCCCGGCCAGCGCAAGGTCCGGCCCGGATGGGTGGTGCGCCAGTCGGCCACCAGCCTGTCCGTGGCCAGCTCCGTCAGGGCGAAGTCCTCGACGATCTGGTCCTCGGACACACCGATCAGGGACAGGACGAGGGCGGCCAGGATGCCGGTCCGGTCCTTTCCCGAGGCGCAGTGGAACACGAGTGGGTCGCTGCCGGAGGCGATGACCTCCAGCGACTGCCGTAGCTCCTTGACCCCGTCGAGGGCGACCTCGGCGTACCGGTCGGCGAGGAAGCGCCAGGGATCGACATCCGGATCGATCTCCGCCTGGTCGTAGGGGCGATGTTCGACGCTGAAGTTGTAGTAGGCCATCCCCTCGTTGTGCGGTACTCGGCCCTTCGCCTCGATCTCCACGGGATAACGCAGGTCGATCACGGTGAGAACCCCGAGGGCGAGGAAGCGGTCCCAGTCGTCGCCCGCCAGCTTGGCCAGGGAGTCGGAACGGTACAACCGCCCCCACCGCACAGTACGGCCGTCCTCGGTGGTGTATCCGCCCAGGTCCCGGAAGTTGTGCAGGCGCTCGAATGCGATATGCCTTCTCATGCCCGCCACCTTACGAACCGCCGCCCGTCACCACATGGGCAAGATGGCCGATGACCGGCGATTTCCCGGAAAATGCGGCCCTGTTATGCCAAGCCCACTTTCCAACCGGCACACAGCCGAAACGACGGGCTTCCACCTCGAACCTCAGCCCGGCCGACCTCCGCGCGGATCGTGAACGCAGCGCGGGAACGAGGTGTCGGATTGGGAAGGAGCCTTTCGTTCTCCATGATGGTTTCGTGAGGGATATCTGTCGGTGAACCAGGGAGAGTCGCCGTGTGGATCGTGAACTCGTTGCCATACCTGTCCCCCCGGTCGGAGGGACAGGCGGACGCCTGGTCGGAGGAGGCGGCCCAGGCCGGTCGCGTTGGCACTCAGCGGATTCGCGAGGTCGTCACCTGTGTCCCGCCCGTTGAGGTGGCCTCCGCGCTCGGTCTGAAACCGGATGTCACCGCCGTCGTACGGCGACGGACGATGCTGCTCGACGGTCTGCCGGTCGAGCTGACCGACTCCTGGTATCCCGAACACGTCGCGGCCGGTACGGCGCTCGCCGTGCCGGCGAAGATCAGAGGTGGAGCGGTCACGTTGCTTGCCGGCCTGGGTTATGCCGTGCATGAGGCGAGGGAGGACATCGTCTTTCGCGGCGCCACGGCGGACGAGGCTGCCGGGCTGGAGGTGCCGGAGGGCACTCCGGTGATCGTGCTGTCCCGGACGTGCCTGACCGCTGGCGGGATACCGTTCGAGGCGTCGGTCATGGTGATGGTCGCCGAAGGCCGTCATCTGCGGTACCGGCTGATCGCGGGCTGATCGCGGTCGAGGAAGGTTCGGCCGGTCATCCGCCATCAGGGTGTACAGCTCATGCATGGCGGGCAGGTCGCGGGCCTGCGATGTCGCGTTCGCCATACGGTGCTCCCCCGGACAGGGGCCTTCGGTGGAGCCTCGCGCCTCGATGGTCGATGAGGCATCACGTTTCCATGGCGACGCCAGGACCTGCGCCGTAGCCTGAGGGCGCCGACACTTTCGGAGGGTGGGTCGCATGCACGACGAAGCCACTGTCGGAGCCCGGTTGCGAACATTGCGTCGCTGGCGGCGGATGAGTCTGGCCCAGCTCGCCGGGCAGGCCGGACTGAGTAAGAGTTTCCTCTCGATGGCCGAGCGGGGACAGCGTGCTCTGGACAGACGCTCGCACATCGCCGCGCTCGCCGGGGCGCTTCGTGTCTCCGAGACCGAACTCGTCGGTGGACCGCACCTGAGTGAGGATCCCGTTCAGTCCGCACCGCACACCACGATTCCGGCCATCCGTGAAGCGCTGCTCACGAACACCCTGACCGCACCGGCAGTTGACCACGCACGCCCACTGCCGGATCTGGTAGCCGAAATGACCCGCATCGACCGTAGTGAGGTCAAGTTCGCCGAGGTCGGTGAGCTTCTTCCCAGGGTTATCAACGAGTTGCACGTGCATGCCTGCGCGCCTGCCGATGAACTGGCTCATCGGATCGCGTTGGAGACGCTGATCGAGGCATTTCAGACGGCGACCTTTTCCGCCAAAGACCTGGGATACGCCGACTTGGCGCACATAGCGGCGATGCGCGCCGGGGAGGTGGCGAGCATCCTGGCCGACCCGGTCAGCACGGGTAAGGCGGCCTCCTTGCGGATTCACACCATGCCCGACGCGTCCTGGGCGGTGAGGTACGCCACGGCGAAGAACGCCGCGGAAGCATTGCAGCCGCATGTCCGAAACGATGCCGGGGTCCATGTGCTCGGAATGCTCACCCTGGCTACGGCGCTGACGGCCACGGTGGCGTCGGATCCGGCGAACAGCGATCACTGGTTGGACGAAGCCGCGGAGTTGGCCACCCGAGTTCCGGACACTCCCGGCGAGAACTGGGGGGCGTTCTCGGCGACGAACGTGGCGGTCTGGCGCGTCGGTCTGGCCGTGGAACGCAGTGAGGCCGGTGGAGTCGTCCTCGGTCTGGCCCACCAGGTGGATGAGAGCAGGATCGCCGACAGGCGCGGACGGCACGCCACATTCCTCGCCGACGTCGGCAGGGGACTGGCCCGTGAGGCTCGCATGCGCGAGGAAGCCGTGCGATGGCTTCGCCGCGCCGAAAGCGTCGCTCCGCACAAAATCCGTAATGACACCAAGGCCCGTGAGTCGGTAGCGGTGATGTTGGAACAGGCCAAGTCAGCCTCTCTCGGGCGGGAGCTACGGGGCATGGCCGCCCGTATGGGCATCCCTCACTGACCGCATCCGGCCAATCGGGTGGGTGTTCACAGTGGTGAACTCTCTCCGTGTTTGGATGACTACTTTTCGTGTCCATGGAGACCGATGCCGTCACCGACGCCACCTCCCACCTTGAGCGGCTGCGTGCCGCGCTCCTCGCTCAGGGCTGGACGGCGGAGTTCCGTCATACCGGCGGAAACCCCCTGCTGCATGTGCAGAACCCGGCCGATCCGGCGATGACCGACCAGGTCACCTGTCGGGACGAGATCTTTCGCTGGGTGTGGGGCGGGTTCGTCGGATCGGTCGCCGACACGACGAGGGCGGCCGAACGGATCATGTTCGTGCTCCGGGAGATCGGGTCCTGATCCTCGCCGACACCACTGCAGGCGGACCCGCCCGTCGCGGCGAACGATCGGACGGGTCCTTGACCGGACTCAGGAGGTCCGATCCATGGACGATGGTAGGAGCAGCGTGGCTGAACCGGCGATTCCCGGCTGGCGGGTGATCCTCAGCGACGCGGGACGGCTCTGGGCCTCGCGTGCCGTACCGTTCACCGATGCCGAGATGGGCGTCGGGGCGACACGCACGGTCGACGCCGACAGCTTCGACGACCTGCTGGCCGAGGTGGAGCGGCAGGAGGCGGCGGCCGGGCGGGTGGACACGTGATCCGGCGACGCCCTCCCCGGGGCCCGGGACGCCACCGCGACGGCCTGCCCCGCGCCGCCGTACACCGTCGCCTGTGGGACGGCCCGGCCCGCGCCGAGGCCGAACGCCTCGACCACGCCTGGCCGCGCTGGGCGGTGCTGTACGGCACGGGCAGCCGTCTCTTCTACGCCGTCGCCGCCTGGCCCGCCCCGGAACCCCTGATTCTCCACGACCGTACTCCCGAGGGTCTGGAGGAGCGGATGCGTGCGGCGGAGAACGCGCACGCCACCGGCCCGCTCCCGGCCGCGCCGGAGCGCCAACGGCGGATCGTCCCGGCTCCACACGAACCGGTCCCGTTCCAGCCCGTGCCCGAACCGGTCCCGTTCCGATCCGTGCCCGTCCCGCGTGAGCCGGTCGAGCCCTGACGGCTTCCCCCAAACCGGTACGGCGGCGCCTCTTCCCCGGCGTGCGTCGCCGTACCCCTTCACGTGCCGCCCGGGAGGAGGGCCCGGGCGGCACCCCGTCTCAACCCGCCGTCACCCGGAGCGGAGGTCATGATCGCGGCGAACGTGTGGCGGAACCGCCGGAGCGGACGGTGCTCCGGCCAGGAGGGCGCGTCAGGAGCCCTCGCCGGAGTTCTGGTCGGTGTCGCCGTGGTCTCCATGGCCTCCGTGGCCGCCTCGCGGGCCGTCGAGCAGGCCCGCGCGCTGTGCCTTGAGGACGGCGTCCGCCTCGGCCTGGGTGAGGGTGCCCGCGGAGACGGCCGCCTTGAGTCGCCGGCTCAGAGCTGACTCGGCCTCGGTGGTGCGCTGCTGCCGCAGCGTGTCCAGGGCCGCGGTGACCTTCTCCGCGGTGACGCCGAGCTTGGTCGCCAGGGCCTGGGCCAGTTCCTGCCCGTCTCCTCGCTGCCCTTTTCCGGCCGTACGGATCTCCTCCAGGGCCGCGGTGACCTTCTGCTCGTCGACGCCGAGCAGTTCGGTGAGCTTGGCGGCCATCTGGCCGCGGTCGCCGCCATGCCTGCCATGCCGTCCGTCGGACGGGGCGTCGGTCGAGGTGCCGGGACTGCCGGAGGTGGCCGACGGCGTGGGTGTCGGGTCGGCCCAGGCCACCATCGGGGCGACGAGCCCACCGGCCACGGCGGTACCGATCCCGGCTATGACGGCAAAACGCTTGGTGCGGTTCATGGCGTTCCTTCGGTCGATACGGACGTCGGATCTGCCATCGATGATCATCCGCCCCGATGAGACACTCCTGGCGATGAGCTGAGAATTCGATGAGTAAGCACGCGAGAGCCGACCGTCGCCGTTAGGGAGGATGTCCTCCTGAGCGTGTCGCTCTGCCGCGAGGGCACGGCACCTGTGTGGCAAGGATGAACCTGATGCTCGCTCTGAACAGGCAGGGGTCGATTCCGGCTCCCCCTCGTTGTTGTCGATGCCGTACCTGCGCAGAGCGTCCGGCTATTCCAGCGTGCTCCGAGTGCTCCTGCTTCTCGGCGTAAGGAGGGCGGAGCGTAGCGCGGTTCTTCGTGTGTGAGTGGTCGTCGAATCGACTCGGCGTTGTCGGTCTCGGTGTGGACCGCTCAGGCGACTTTCACGGAATGGTCGCCGAAGTCGGCGACCACGTCCAATGTTCCGCCAAGGGCGACGACGTAGGAGCGCAGTGTGTCAAGGCCGCCGATCTGGCCGTGCTCGATCTGGGACACGCGCGCCTGGGAGATGCCCATGCGTTCGGCGAGGAGCTTCTGGGAGACGCCTAGGCGCTTGCGCATTTCGGCGAGCTGAGTACCGCGTAGCTCTGCCCGCAACTGCTCGCGGCTGGCCTCTCGGGCGGCGACCCGCTCGGGGGAGTCCCAGTCGGGGTCGATCTCACGGATCTTGGTCTTGGTGTCGGACCACTTCACGAACTCGCTCATCACCGTTCCTCCTTGTCCTTCTCGGCACGGTATGCGGCGTAACGTTTCTCTGCCAGAGGGATCGCCGTCCGGTACCACCGATTCCATTCCCCTGCCTTGTCTCCGGCGACCAGCACGATCGCCTCCCGTGTGGGATCAAAGACGAACAACAGGCGGATCTCCGCATCGCCGGGCACCCGGGGTCGTAGCTCTTTGAGGTTGTGCAGGATGCGGGAGTGATGGATTCGATCGACCAGCGGGCGGCCGAGTTTCGGTCCCTGTGAGGCAAGCTCGTCCAGCGCCTCCTCGATCTTCTCTGCTGTGGCGGGGGCGTTCTTGCAGATGTCGAGGAACCAGGTGTTCACTTCGGCGTGCAGCACGATCTCCCAGGCCATGCTGCCAATATAACGGATCCTTATATCATTCTGGCTGGTATGGCGACAGAGGTCCAGCGGGAACACTCGGTATATATGGACCTCGCCAGGCCTCTACGCGGCCCGCGACTTCATTCCCGAGAAGCTCCGGGAACGGATACGTGAGGCGGAGATCGTGCACCCGCGTGTCGGCACGTTCCCTGCCGTGTTGGAGTGTCAACGATCACTGGGTCGGAGGGGTCCCGGTCAGGCGGGGCCGAGGAGGTCCCAGCGGTTGCCGGCGATGTCGAGGAACACGGCGACCCGTCCGTACGGCTCCGCGCGCGGTGAGGTGACGAACTCGACGCCCGCGGCCGTCATTCGCCGGTAGGCGGCGTCGAAGTCGTCCACCCGCAGGAAGAACCCCACCCGCCCGGCGACCTGGTTCCCGACGGCCGTCGCCTGGTGTTCCCCGTCCGCGCGGGCGAGGAGGACGCCCGTCTCGGCGCCCGGCGGACGGACGACGACCCACCGTTTCGGACGGCCGTCGTTCGTCAGGGACGGTGAGTCCTCGGCCAGTTCGAAACCGAGGACGCCGACGAAGAACTCGATGGCCGGGTCGTAGTCGTCCACCACGATCGTGAACAGGTCGATTCGCACGATTCCCGATCATAGGGGCGTCGGTGTCGCGCCCTCGGGACGCGGGAGCCGCATGCCGCGAGACCGGGGGTTCTATGCTGGCGCCCATTCAGGCGGCATCATAATCTGTTTCGTGCAGCTTCTGTGCGCCAAGACGCAGATAATGGCTCATGGGGCTCGGTCTTGGTAGGGAGGCAACGGTGTTGATCCGTTTCCGGGTGGCCAACCACCGGTCCATCCGCAATGAGCATGAGTTGTCGCTGATCGCGACTGAGTTCGACGAGGGGACGGCGCGCGACACCGGTCTCAGACACCGGGGGCGGGAGGTTTCCCTGCAACCCGTGGTGGGGGTGTTCGGCGCCAACGCCTCGGGGAAGTCCAACCTGCTCAGCGCTTTCCGGTTCATGCGTGATGCGGTGGGAACCTCCTTCGCGGACTGGGCCAAGACGCCGGATGTGGTGCCCCGTCAGCCTTTCAAGCTCGACTCCGCGTCTCGTGAGGAGACGACCCTGTTCGAGGTGGATCTCGTGCTGGGGCGGGATCCTGTTCGCTACACATATGGCTTCGAGCTGTCGGATGAGCGGGTGGAGGCGGAGTGGCTTCACGTCTATCCACACGGCCGTCGAAACGTCTGGTTCGACAGGGAGGCGGGCCGTTCCGAGTCGGAGGGAGGGGAGTTCGTCTTCAGGGGAGGGGGGTTCAAAGGGGAGCGGGAAGCCCTCGTCAAGTTGACCCGCCCGAACGCTCTGTTCCTGTCCGTCGGCGCGACTCTCAACGATCCCCAGCTGTCGGCGATACACAGATGGTTCTTCGACACGTGGCCGATGACACCGGAAAGAGAACTCGGCGATCGGGTGGCCTGGACCAGACGGCTTCTGACACACCCGGATCAGGCGGAGGACTATCACCGGTGGATTATGCGGCTGCTGCAGGCGGCCGACCTGGGGGTCAGCCGCTTCGACACCGATCCCAGGAGCGGTGAGATCAGACTGTGGCACCGTACTCCGGACGGAGGCGAGATGCCGTTGGACTTCCACACGGAGGAGTCTTTGGGCACTCACGCGTGGTTCGCCTTCCTGGGGCCCATGCTCACCGTGCTGGACAGGGGATCGGTCCTGCTGGTGGACGAACTGGATTCGAGTCTGCACCCCGCGCTGGCGGCCGAGGTCGTGCGTGTCTTCCAGGATCCCGCCTCCAATCCGCGTGGTGCTCAGTTGATCTTCACCACGCATGACGCGACCCTGCTGGGCAGCGCGGTGCTCGACCGCCCGCTCAATCGCGACCAGGTCTGGATCACGGCGAAGCAGGGCTTGGGGGAAACCGAGCTGTATCCGCTGACAGACGCCAAACCGCGCAAGGAGGAGAGTCTGGAGCGCGGCTACCTGCGTGGTCGTTACGGCGGAGTGCCCCGGTTCGCCGCAGGAAAGATCGTTCGTGAACTCTCCTGGCAGGAATCGGAGGCCACGGCGTGAGCGGGCGGGGAAGAAAGGAGCAGGAGCCGGGGAAACGGCGAAGGCGTGGAGGGCTGGAGGAACGTCCTCTGGTTCGGAGACCCGGCCCGCATTCGCGTGAGGTACGGGTGCTGTATGTGGCCTGCGAGGGAGAATCCACGGAACCCGACTATCTGGACTACCTCAACGAGCGGTTCGGGGATGGCGACGGCCGAGGCAGGCGACCTTTCCGGATCCAGCCGGTCTCCCGTAGAAGCGGCAGGACGCCTTCAGGGATCGTTGAAGCCGCACGCCAGGCCGCAGGTGACGACGAGGCGTGGGCGCTCTTCGATCGTGATCAATGGAACGACATTCCACGGGCGGTCGAGGTTGCGGCCGAGTCCAGAGTTGAGCTTGCGTTCTCGCATCCGTCGTTCGACCTGTGGCTGTTGTTGCACTTCCAGGCGTTCGGAGGGGCGCAGAGCGGCAGTAGCAAGCTCGTGGTCGAGAAGCTACGGCAGGCCAAGGGTGCGGACGCCTTCAAGGACTACGACAGGAAAGGCGACAAGAGCATCAAGGGTGCTCGGCGCGACGCCCTGAAAGAGCGGGAGGGCAGGGCGGTGGAGCATGCTCGAAGCCTGGTGGCCTCCTGTGCCCGGGGGCTCTGCGGTCCTGGCCGGGCGAAGACCGACCCGGTCAACGGAGAAGCCGAACGGGTGTCCCCCCAGGAATGGGCGGCTCGCTCCGGGCATGCCCCGGAGTGCCTGCTCCTCCAGCGTGATCCCTCCACCGACGTATGGCGCCTCCTGGTCACGCTGGGCATTGACGGGCGGAAGACGGGCGCTGCCGAGGAGGCGGTGCCGCGTGATCCTGGTCTCGTGAACAAGGTGGTGCGTGAAGGGCGCCGGTGAGGGCGGCTTCGCCGCGGTGGGGGTGACTTCTCCGAACTCGCTGTGCGGATAGGCGCCCAGGACGCTGCGGGTTACACTTATTGCAGTTATCTTGCAGGAGGTGTTCGTGGCCCGCGCCGGAGTTCTTGCCCATGCCGTCCGTGTCGAAGCCGACAGTGGTGATCGTGAACTGCTGGCCCATCTCGGGGACGTCGCCGAGCACGCGCAACTGGTGCTGCGCGGCCCCGACAGTCGTGACGTCGTGCTGCCCGAGTCGCTTCTTGCTCTCGTACTGGCCGCGGCTCACGACCTCGCGAAGGGCAACGCCGTTCTCGCGCTTCCGATGGAGGCCAGACTGACCCCGAGCGAGGCCGCCCAGGTGCTCGGGCTGTCACGCCCCTTCGTTGCCCGTCTGCTCGATGAGGGAGAGATTCCCTCCCAGCATCTGCCCGGTAGTCGTCATCGCCTGATTCGCCTCACGGATGTCCTGGAGTTCCAGGCTCGCCGTGAGCGGCGCGCGGAAGGTCGGCGCAGGATCATGGAGATCGCCGAAGAGGCTGACCTGCCCTACTGACCTCCCTGGAGACTGGCCGATGGCCCGTGTCTTCATCGTATTTCGTGCCGTGTATGGCCTGTTCTGTAGAGGATTGTTGAAGTGGTTCCGGTTCGGGGTTTGCGGATCACTACGCTGGTCTCTCGTTCAAGATCATGACGGCCGTATGGCCGTACGGGGAGACAGGCACAGCATGGACAAGCAGCACACTCAGCGGCGACGCGTGCTTCTCGCGGGGGCGGGAGCGGGAACGGTCGTCCTCACGGCCGTCGTGGGTGTCGCGGGGGTCGCCACCGCCGCCCCGGTGAAACCGAAACTCGCCGCGCAGCGGCAGCTCGTCGGCGCGGCCAGCGACGAGTTCACCGGCTCCGCCCTCGACACCGCCAAGTGGAAGACGGGCCTGTGGTACGCCAAGTCGGGCGTGGGGGCGTTCACCGACGCGAACGTGGGCGTGGCCGACGGCAACCTGGTGCTCACCGCCAAAAAGGAGGCCTACAACGGTTCTCCGTACACCTTCGGAGCCGTCGAGTCGAAGTTCGACGTGCCCGGTGACAGCTACGTGGAGGTGCGCGCCAAGGTTCTCGACTCCCGGGCGAACGTGCTCAGCGCCATCTGGCTGCAGTCCTCCCCGCTGTCGGTGCAGAACAACCCGAACCCCGAGATCGACATCCACGAGACGTTCAGCTATCGGCGGATGGTGTCCACCCTGCACCGGTGGGTCTGGCCGTACTCGGACAAGTCCCACCTGGTCGACGGTGACAAGCGCTTCGACTTCGGGGTCACGGACACCAGTACCGGTTATCACGTGTACGGCCTGGAGCGCAGGAACGGCAGGCTGCGCTTCTACGCCGACGGCCGGCTCGGCTGGGACGTGGCCGCGCCGGACCCGTCGTACGTCAACATGGCGCGGCACATGGTGCTGAGCCTGGAGGGTCACCTCGGGCAGCCGAACGACGCCTACCTGCCGTCGACGTTCCTGATCGACTACGTCCGGACCTACGGCTACACCGGGGGCGCCGGGGTCAAGGGTGTCCGGCCGTCCGTCCCCACCCCGTCGGCGACGTCGCGCTGATCGCGGCGAACGCGGGCGACCCGTCCCGCAAAAGTGGAGATTTGTTGGGGATTCGTCCAGTATCCCGGGTGTGACCTGGAACGTTGAGGAGTTCGTGAGCGCCGCGGGCGTGACCGTCGAGCAACTGGCCGCCTACGTGGACGGCAGCCAGCGGGGCCTGTCGCCCGTCGTCGGCCGGCGTCCGCCGCGCGAACTGGCCGAGCGGCTCGGGCTCGTACGGTGGATCCGCGAGGGCGGGATGACCTCGGAGACGTACGCGGAGTTCCTGGCGACCTACCTGGACGAGGGCACCAGGTTCCACCACCCCGGCTACCTCGGCCACCAGATCGCCGCCCCCGACTTCCCCGCCGCGCTCGCCGACTTCGTGCACGGCGCCGCCAACAACCCGATGGCCGTCTACGAGATGGGCGCCGCGGCGGCGACCGTCGAGTTCGAGGTCCTGCGCTGGATGCTGGACAAGGCCGGGTACGGCGAGGCCGGCGGCGGCGTGCTCACCCACGGGGGATCGCTGGCCAACCTCACCGCCCTGCTGGCCGCGAGGGCGGCGGTCGCACCCGAGGCGTGGACCGACGGGGTCCCCGGCGACCTCGCCCTGCTGGCGCCGGAGTCGGCGCACTACTCGCTCACCCGTGCCGCCGCGATCCTCGGCCTGGGGGAGCGGGCGGTCATGCCGCTGGACGTCGACCCTCTCGGCCGGATCGACGTCGCGCGGCTGTCGGCCGCCCTGGACCGGGTACGGCGGGCCGGACGGCGGCCGATGGCCCTGGTCGCCGCGGCCTGCGCCACGGGCACCGGGCTCTACGACGACCTGCGGGGGATCGGAGAGTTCTGCGCGGACAACGGCGTCTGGTTTCACGTGGACGGCGCCCACGGGGCCTCGGCACTGCTCGCCGACGGGCACCGGCACCTGATGGACGGGGTCGAGCTGGCCGACTCGCTGATCTGGGACGCGCACAAGATGCTGCGGACCTCCAGTTTGGCGGCGGCCGTACTGACCCGGCGCGAGGGCGACCTGGACGCGGCCTTCCGGCAGCGGGCGAGCTACCTGTTCTACGGTGACCAGGGTTTCGACCTGATCGGCAGGACCGTCGAGTGCAGCAAGGCGGAGCTGGGCCTGAAGATCTTCCTCAACCTGGCCTGGCGGGGCGAGCGCGGCCTGGGCGACCACGTCGCGCGGCGGTACGCCACCGCGCGCCGCCTGTGGGAGCTGGGCTCACGGCGGCCGGGCTTCGACTTCCCCTACGAGCCGGAGAGCAACATCGTCTGCTTCCGGTACGGCACCGGCGACCAGGCCGCGATCAGGGAGCGGCTGACGGCCGACGGTGACTTCCACCTGACCTCCGCCGAGATCGGCGGCGTCCGTCACCTGCGCGTCACCGTGATGGCCCCGGCGACGGACGACAAGACGCTGGAGGCGCTGCTCGACCGGATCGGCGAGCCTGGCCGTATTCGGTCAGTTCTCTAAGATCGTCGGTCGGTCGCCTGATATAGCGTCGAACCCATGACCGAACTCGACAGCCGCCTGCGCGCGGTGTGCGATCTGGCCATCTCCCAGGTCCGGGAGATGGCGGGCAGGCACGAGTACGACGGCCGGATCCAGGATCTCTCACCCGAGGGCGTGCGGGCGGGCCTGGCCGCGCTCGGCGAGGGAGAGCTGCCCGAGGACCCCCACGACGCGGCGCACCTGCAGACCTTCGAGGAGGACGCGCGGGTCCGGTTCGGCGAGCTGGAGCTGTACCGGCGCAGCCCGTTCCTCCACATGGAGAACCTCGACCTGTCCCCCTACGACAGGGAGTACGCTCCCGCCGCCGAGCGGACCGCGGCCAGGAACGCCCACCTCGCCCTCTGGCCCGAGGCCGTGGACCAGGCGGTCACCGTCCTCGACCGGCTCAGCGCCCCCGTCGCCTCCGCGCTGCTCGGCGCCGTACGCGGCCTGTCGGCCGGGGTGCCCGCCGACGCCGACGAGTCCGTGCGCGAGGCGGCGCTGAAGGCCCACGCCCGCCTGGTCGAGCACGTCGAGGAGGCCTCGCGCTCCGGTGACCCGGACGCCTCCCTGGGGGCGGCGGGGCTGGCCAGGCTGATGGGGGCGGGCGACGGGCTCTCCGTCGACCTCGGAGCGCTCGCCCGGCGCGCCGACGCCGAACGCGACCGGCTGCTGGCCAGGCTGGCCGAGTCCTGCGACCGGCTCGGTCACGCGGGCAGGCCGCCGCTGGAGGTCGCCCGCGAGCTGGTCAAGGACCACCCGGGGATCGACGGTGTGCTCGACGCCGCCAGGGTGGGCACCGAGCGGGCGATCGCGTTCACCCGCGAGAAGGACCTGGTCCCCTACCACGACGGCGAGTGCCTGGTCGGGATCGCGCCCGAGTCGCGCAGGTGGGGAACGGCGATGATGAGCTGGGCGGCGCCCGGCGAGCCCGAGGCCCCCTCGTGGTACCACGTCACCCCGCCCGACCCGTCGTGGCCCGAGCGTGACATCGAGGAGTGGCTGGAGCTCTTCAGCGCGACCACGCTTCCGGCGATCAACGTGCACGAGGTCGCCCCCGGGCACTTCTCCCACGGCCGCGCCCTGCGCCACGCCCCCTCGCCGGTGCGCCGCACGCTGATGTCGCTGGCCTTCGCCGAGGGCTGGGCCCACTACGCCGAGGAGCTCTGCGTCGAGGAGGGCTACGCCCCCGAGGACCCGCGCTTCGAGATCGGGGTGTGGCTGGAGGCGTTGATCCGGGTGACCCGGCTGGCCTGCGCCGTCGGCGTTCACAGCGGCGCGATGACCGTCGAGGACGCCACCCGCCGCTTCGAGGCCGACACCCACCTCGCCGGTCCCGCCGCGCTGTCGGAGGCCGCACGGGCCACCTTCGACCCGACCTACGGCCGCTACACCTGGGGAAAGCTGGAGATCCTCGCGCTGCGCGAGCGGGCCAGAGCCGAGTGGGGCGCCGGGTTCACCCTCAAGCGCTTCCACACCGCCATGCTCGACCTGGGCTCCCCGCCCCTCGGCCTGCTCGACGCCGCCCTGCGCGCCTAGCGCTGTGGCCGGGAACGTTCACCGGGGCGAACGCCGTTCATCGGCGCCGATCGGCTCCGCTCCACCGCCCGCCGTACCGGCGCCCGGACGGTCACGAACACGGTGAAGCGATGTGGGCATCGCGCCGGTCGCGTCCGGGCGGCGTGCGTTCGTGGACGGTGGGGTGGAGGTCAGCGGTCGACGGCGGTCGCGCCGCCGTCGACGACCAGGTGGGCGCCCGTGACGAAGGACGCCTCGTCGCCCATCAGGAACCGTACGGCCGCCGCGACCTCCTCCGGGCGGCCGAGCCGGCCGAACGGCGACTTCCGCTCGAAGGACTCCCGGGCCCCGGGGTCGGTGGCCTCGGCGAGCATGGGGGTGTCGATGTAGCCGGGACAGACCGCGTTCACCCGGATCGGCGCCAGCTCGTGCGCCATGGACCGGGTGAGGCCGAGCAGGCCCGCCTTCGACGAGCAGTAGGCGGGGATGAGCGCCTGCCCCACCAGGCCCTCGATCGACGAGACGCCCACGATCGCCGAGCCCTCGTGCCGCCGCAGGTCCTCCAGGAGCGCCCGGGCCAGCAGGGCGCAGGCGCGCAGGTTGACGTCGAGCACGGCGTCCCAGGCCGCCTCGGTGAGGTCGGCGATCGCGGTCGGGGCGACGATCCCGGCCGCGTGCACCAGGCCGCCGATCGAGCCGAGGACGTCACGGGTCCTGGTGATCGCGGCGGCGAAGGCGGAGCCGTCGGTGACGTCGACGCCCACGCCGACCGAGGTCGCGCCGTTCATGGCCGCGAAGGACGCGGTCTTCTTCGCGCCCGCCTCGTCACGGTCCCAGATCGCGACGGGACGTCCGGTCTCGGCCAGGGCCAGCGCGCAGGCCCGTCCTATCCCGGACGCGCCGCCCGTGACGATGACTCCCGTATCCGGCATGACCGACCTCCGTGCTCGTGTCGCGTGGCGTGCCTCACGCGGGCGCGCCGCCAACCGGTCCCGGCGGGGCGCCGTCGGCTGTTTCCGGCGGGGCGCCGTCAACTGCTTTCGGCGGGGCGCCGCCGACCGGTCCCGGCGGGGCGCCGGGGGCCGGGAACGGCGCGACGCGTGAGCCCTCCGGGCCCGGTGGTGCGCGCGTGAGTTCTCCGGCGGCCCGGCGGTGTGACGCCTGAGCCCTCAGGGGAACCGGCGGGCGATCGGGCCCGTGGGAAACCGTCAGGCGGTCTGTCCCCGTTTTTCGGCGGTGCGTAACCGCGCTGACGGGCGCCGATAGACTGAGAAAACCGCTGTGTTTCCTTTGGGGGTCTTGTGTCTGAGTTCGACACGGTCCTCGTCGTCGACTTCGGTGCGCAGTACGCGCAGCTGATCGCGCGACGGGTGCGTGAATGCCACGTCTACTCCGAGATCGTCCCTTCGACGATGCCGGTCGAGGAGATGATGGCCAAGAAGCCCAAGGCCATCATCCTGTCCGGCGGCCCCTCTTCGGTTTACGCCGAGGGTGCCCCCGCCGCTCCCGAGGGCCTGTTCGAGACCGGGGTGCCCACCTTCGGCATCTGCTACGGCTTCCAGGTCATGGCCCAGACGCTCGGTGGCCAGGTGGCCAGGACCGGCGTCGCGGAGTACGGCGGGACCGGGCTCGACGTGACCCAGGAGGGCGTCCTCTTCGCCGGGCTGCCCGCCAGGCAGTCGGTCTGGATGTCCCACGGAGACAGCGTCGCCACCGCTCCCGAGGGCTTCCTCGTCACCGCCATGACCGCCGAGACGCCGGTCGCCGCCTTCGAGCACCCCGAGCGGGGCCTGTACGGCGTGCAGTTCCACCCCGAGGTCCTCCACTCCGACCACGGCCAGGCCGTCCTGAAGCACTTCCTCGACGCGGCGGGCTGCCGCCCCTCCTGGACGATGCTCAACATCGTCGAGGACGCCGTCGAGGCGGTCCGCGCCCAGATCGGCCCCGAGGGGCGCGCCATCTGCGCCCTGTCCGGGGGCGTGGACTCCGCGGTCGCGGCCGCCATGGTGCAGCGGGCCATCGGTGACCGTCTGACCTGTGTGTTCGTCGACCACGGGCTGCTGCGCAAGGGTGAGGCCGAGCAGGTCGAGCGCGACTTCGTGGACGTCACCGGGGTCAAGCTTCGTGTGGTGGACGCCCAGGAGCGCTTCCTCAAGGCGCTCGACGGCGTCACCGACCCGGAGGAGAAGCGCAAGATCATCGGGCGCGAGTTCATCCGGGTCTTCGAGGACGAGCAGCGCGCGATCCTCGCCGACGGCCCGGTCGACTTCCTCGTCCAGGGCACGCTCTACCCCGACGTCGTCGAGTCCGGCGGCGGCACCGGCACCGCCAACATCAAGTCCCACCACAACGTCGGCGGCCTTCCCGACGACCTGCGGTTCACGCTGGTCGAGCCGCTCCGCGCGCTGTTCAAGGACGAGGTCCGCCGCGCGGGCGAGGAGCTCGGCCTGCCCGCCGCGATGGTCTGGCGTCAGCCGTTCCCCGGCCCCGGCCTGGGCATCCGCATCGTCGGTGCGGTCACCCGCGAGCGCCTGGAGATCCTCCGCGACGCGGACGCCATCGCCCGCGAGGAGCTCTCCCGGGCCGGTCTCGACCGTGAGATCTGGCAGTGCCCGGTCGTGCTGCTCGCCGACGTCCGCTCGGTCGGCGTCCAGGGCGACGGCCGCACCTACGGTCACCCGATCGTCCTGCGCCCCGTCTCCAGCGAGGACGCCATGACCGCCGACTGGTCCCGCGTCCCCTACGACGTGCTGGCCCGCATCTCCACCCGGATCACCAACGAGGTCCGCGAGGTCAACCGCGTGGTCCTCGACGTGACCAGCAAGCCCCCGGGCACCATCGAGTGGGAGTAGAACCCCCTGGCACGACACAGCACGACACGGCGCGGCCCCCGGAGAGAACTCCGGGGGCCGCGCCCTTTTCTCCGCCCGCCGTTCTCACCTGCCCCCGCGAAGGCCGAGACACTGCAGGGCGGCGAAGCCGCCGACGACGACCGCCTGCATGACGACCCAGACGGCGCCGGCGACGGTGACCTGCAGACCACCCAGCGCCAGCTCGGCGACGCTCAGCACGGTCCACAGGACGTTGACGGTGATGATCGCGAGGACGGCGGCCCGGTTGACGGCGGCGGGTCTGGCCAGCAGCCAGACCGCGACGCCGTAGACGGCCAGGAACGCGCCGATCCCGCGCTGGAGGGGGACCGGCAGGCCGAGCAGGCCGTTGATCGGCCCCGCGAACAGCAGGTAGACCAGGCCGTTGCCACCGGTGACGACGGCGTCGAGGCGCAGGGCCAGACGCAGGAGTCTGCCGGTTTCCACGGTGGCCGGAGTGGACGCCGGGGTGATGGAGGTCATGTCGGAGGCCTTTCTGGTCCGGAGGGCGGATGGGAGCGGGGGAGAGGGAAGAGCACCCGGCAGGGGAGCGGATGGGAGCCGGAAGAGTGCCCGGCAGGGGAGCGGGAAGAGCGCCCGGCCGGGGAGGAGGGAACCCGGCCGGGCGAGGAGTCCCGCCAGGTCAGGCGGTGGGGACCCGGTCGAGGAAGCCGTGGACGGTCCTGATCCGGCCGTCCTCGGTCAGCACCGCGACGTCGAAGCCGACCACGATCGCCTCTCCGCCTTCCGGCCCCAGGTTCCAGGTGAAGCGGGCCAGGTCGTGGTGGGCGTCGACGTCGTCACCCGGGGTGAAGACCAGTCCGGGGAACTGCTGCTGGACGGCGGCGATGGTCGCGTCGATCGCGTCGCGCCCCGTGACGTCGACGAGGGGGTCGACATAGCGGGCGTCCTCGGTCCAGACGGCGTCGATATCGGCGCGGCGCTCCGCGGCGTCGGTGATGTTCCAGATGGCGATGTATCGCTCGACCAGCTTGGCGGTGTCGCTCATGTCAGGGTCTCCTTGTCGCCTGCAGTGTTTTCCGCTGTCGTTCTCGCAGGTCACAAAGCTACGGAGATCCGCCGACCGAGGAATCGGTCATCCACCAGTACTTCCGCCGCCCGCTATCCGTCATCGCGGGCGGACGGGTGACGAGGCCGGAGCCCGCGAATACCGGCCGTGACGCTCGGTGATGTCGAGAGCACGCAATATCGTGAGCCGTCGTGAGCCCCGGGTCGCCGGAGGAGGGGGGCGCCATGTCGAGGGGGCTGAATTATCGGAGTGCGGTGTGAGCGTTAATCCTGTTTAGGAGGTAATGGGAAGGTAAGTTGGGGCGAGTGGTCACCCCCGCCGTTGTCTCCTCGCCCGCCCGACCCGTAGCCGGTGCGCGACTGGCCTGGCTGGACGCGCTCCGCGGGCTCGCCTCCGTCGCGGTGTTCCTGGAGCACCTGCTGCCCTGGTTCATGCCCGCGCTGCGGCCGTACTGGTTCAACCTCGGCATGTACGGCGTGCTGGTGTTCTTCCTGGTCAGCGGCTACATCATCCCGACATCCCTGGAAGGGCGCGGGGACGTAGGGGCCTTCTGGATCGGCAGGGTGTTCCGGCTCTACCCGATCTACCTGCTGGTCGTGGCGCTCGTCCTGGTCATGGCGTTCTGGCTGCCGGTGCGCGAGCAGGTGCCCCGTGACCTGTCGGCCGTCGCGGGGCACGTCACGATGCTGCTGGACGTTGTCCACGTGGGCGGGGTGGCCGACACGATGTGGACGCTCTCCTACGAGATGGTCTTCTACCTGCTGGTGACCGCGCTGTTCGTGGGCGGCCTGCACCGCAGGAGCGGAGTCTTCGCCGTGGCGTTCGGCGTCGTGGGGATCGGGGCGGGGCTGGTGCTGTCCGCGCCGCCGCTCGGCGGCCCCTGGCCCGCCTACGTGGCGGGGGCGGTCTTCTGCGTGGGCATGGTGTGCCTGGTCACCGGCAGGTTCCGGGCCGCGGCGGCCTACGTCCTGGGCGTGATGGCCGTCGCGCTGACGCTTCTGGCGGGGTTCACGCCGTGGCTGGGGGCGACGATCCTGGCGGTGATGTTCACCGGGACCGCGATCCGCCGATGGGAGCAGGGCGAGGGCGGTCTCGTCCCGGTGGTCGTCGCGACCGCGCTCGTGGCGCTCGCCCCGGTGTGGTCGATCCAGGCGGGCTGGTGGTGGGTCCAGCCCGGCGTGTGGATGACCACGATGGCGCTCGCGGGGGCGACGTTCGCCGGGGCCATGGCCCTGCGCGGACGCCGCCTCCCCCGCTTCCTCGTGTGGCTCGGCCTGATCAGCTACTCGCTCTACCTGCTGCACCACCCGCTGCTGAAGCTCGTGCCCGCCATCGTGGGGGACGTGCGGTTCATGCCGCCGGTGGCGCAGGTGTCGCTGTCGGTGGCCTGTGTCGCCGTGGTGCTGTGCCTGAGCTGGCTGACCTACCGCTACGTCGAGCTACCCATGCAGCGGCTGGGCCGGAGGGTGGCTCAGGGAGCCTCGGCGGGCGACTCGGCCGCGAGGTTCTCGTCCTCGGTGCCCACCGGGTAGATGTCGCCCGGCTGCAGGTCGCCGGCGCCGCGCAGCGAGGAGACCGACACGACGTGGTAGCCCTGCTTCTGCAGCGTGGTGAGCAGCTTGGGCATCACCTTGACGGTCTGCTCGACCCAGTCGTGCATCAGGATGACCCCGTCACGCTTGGCGTTCTTGAGCACCTCGTCGTAGATGGCCTTCTCGTTCCTGGTGGCCCAGTCGCGGGAGCCGCCGTTCCACAGCACGATCGGCATGCCCATCTCCGTCGCGATCGCCTGGACCCTGTCGTCCAGCTCGCCGTACGGCGGCCGCAGCATGGTCGGAGCCTTGCCGGTGGCCTGCTTGGCGATGTCCTGGGTCCGGGTCAGTTCCTCGCGGATCCTGTCATCGCTCAGCTCACGCAGGTGGGCGTGGGTGTAGCTGTGGTTGCCCAGCTCGTGACCCTCGTCCGCCATCCGCTTGGCGAAGGCCGGGCGGGACTTCACGTACTGCCCTTCGAGGAAGAACGTGGCCTTGGACTTGTACTTCTTGAGGGTGTCGAGCAACTTGTCGGCATACCTGCCGGGGCCGTCGTCGAACGTCAGCGCGATGCACTTGACCTTCGTGCAGTCCACTGAGTTGGTCTTGTCCGCTTTCTTGTCGGCACTCCACGCGGCGGTGGGCGCGGACAGCAGGGCCGCAGCGCACGAGGCGGCCAGAAGCAGTCGGGCGGGAGACTTCATGAGGGGAGCTTCCGGGTCGAGTGATTTCAGGAGAAGTTGAATCTTATCGAGGCGATCTGATGCTCTTGGGGGGCATGTGTCACGATGTCCTGTGAAAAGCGAAGATCAATTGCTCCGGTGTGGCCTGAAAGGGGCCGGTGCCGCCGGATGACGCTGCCGGTCAAGAACCGGTATGGAGATCCTCTCTTGGCGCCAGACTGTCAGCATGCGATCACTTTCGGTGGTCATGCTGGAAGGCATGAGGGCCTATTCGTTGAACGACGTTCACGCGACCCGGAAGCGAAAAGACTCCTGGTGGACAGTCTTCCTGGTCGACCCGGTGGCGTGCAGGCTGACGCTTCTCGTCGCCAACCGCACCGACGTCACGCCGAACGGGCTCACCCGTCTTTCGCTGTTCCTCGGACTGGGGTCGGCGACCTGTTTCGCGTTCGGGCAGCTCGTGGCGGGGGCCGCGCTGTTCTACGTGAGCTTCATGGTCGACTGCATGGACGGGAAGATCGCCCGGCTCAAGGCGACGGGAACCCCGTTCGGTCTCTGGCTCGACTACGTGGGCGACCGCGTCCGCGTGGTCTGCTGCGCGACAGGCCTGGCGTTCGGTCAGTACACGGCGACCGGGGACATCTCGTATGTCCTGCTGGGCGCGGGGGTCGCCGTGCTCGACCTGTTCCGCTACGTGAACGCGCCGCAGATGAAGCGCGTCCGCGAGACGGTCAGGGAGAACCGGCCGGAGCGCCCGGCGAAAGAGCGCACCGGCGACTACCGGCCGCCGAGGCCGCGGAGCCTGCGCCGTAGGATCGTCCGCTTCCTGGCCTCCCACCGGGTGCGGAGCCACCTGATCAGCGGGATCGAGTTCCACGCCGCGGTCTTCGTCGTCGGCCCGCTGATCGGAACGGTGGCGCTCGTGCCCATCGCGACCGTGGCGGGGTCGCTGCTCCTGCTGAACGAAATCTTTCTGATCTATCGCATGTGGCTGTTCACCCGGTCCGCGCCCCCGGTGCCGAACCCGGAGAACGCGCAGCACGTACCTGTTTGACCATTTTCTACGGGGGTTCGTTGTCATGCAGTCCGACCGACCGATCTTCGTGATCGGCTGTCCGCGTTCAGGCACCACCATGCTGCAGCTCATGCTGCACTCCCACCCACGCATCGCGGTACCGCCCGAGACACGGTTCGTCGTGCCCGGCTACTACCGCAGGCGCGCCTTCGGCGACCTGCGCGACCAGGGGAACCGGCGCAGACTGGGCCGGTGGATCGTCAGCGACAAGGACACCAAGTTCAAGGAGCTCAGGCTCGACGGGGAGAAGCTGGTCGAGGACATCGTCGCCGGGCCGCCGACCCTGGGCTCGGCGATGGGGATCGCCTTCCGCTCCTACGCCGAGCAGTACAGCAAGTCCCGCTGGGGCGACAAGCGGCCGAGCTACTTCCACCACGTCGACCTGCTGCTGCGGCTCTTCCCCGACGCGCAGTTCGTCCACCTGATCAGGGACGGCCGCGACTGCGTGGCCTCGCTGAAGGAGATGCCCTGGTACACCAAGGACGTCTTCCACGCGGTGACCAACTGGGCCGAGGCGATCGACTACGGCCGCAGGCACGCCAAGTCCCTCCCGGCGGACAGCTACTACGAACTGCGCTACGAGGACCTGACGGCCTACCCGGAGACCGAGCTGAGCAAGCTGTGCGACTTCCTCGGTGAGGACTACGACCCGGCGATGAGCGAGCCGTACCACGTGGGCCGGATGGCGATCCCGCAGCACAAGGTCTGGCACAGCAACACCCACGGCGACGTGACCACCGCCAGGTCCGGTTCCTGGAAGGTCAGGCTGGAGCCGTGGGAGGTCTCGGTCTGCGAGAGCGTGCTGGCGGAGCGGCTGACCGCCAACGGCTACGAGTTGAGCGGCGCCGCCAAGGCCCCCAAGACCCACGTCGAGGCGTGCGCCAGGGCCGCGTCCAAGCGGAGCTGGGCGCGCAGGCGTAAGGAGTTCCGAGACCGTCTCAACCGGTTCCGCGAGCCGAGCCCGCTGGCCGCGCAGCTCACCACCCGGCAGCTGGGCGAGCTGGCGAAGGTCTGAGAACGATGCAGTCGGATCGACCGATCTTCATCGTGGGGTGTCCCCGGTCGGGGACGACGCTGCTGCAGCTCATGCTGCACTCCCACCCACGCATCGCGATTCCCCCGGAGACCCGGTTCATGGTCGCCGCCTACCAGCGGCGGCTGCAGTTCGGCGATCTGAACGATCCGTCGCACAGGCGTGAACTGGCCGAATGGGTGGTCAACCGCCGCCAGTCGCGCTTCCACGAGCTGCGCCTGGACGGAGAGGAAGTGATCAGGCAGATCGTCGCGGGGCCGCCGACGCTCGGCTCGGCGCTGGGCATCGTGCTGCGCTTCTACGCGACCCACCACGGCAAGCCGCGCTGGGGGGACAAGCGGCCCTCCTACTTCCAGAACGTCGACGTGCTGCTGCGGCTCTTCCCCGACGCGCAGTTCGTTCACCTGATCAGGGACGGCCGTGACTGCGTGGCCTCTCTGAAGGAGATGCCCTGGTACAAGGGGAGCGCCTACAGCGCGGTCTCCGCCTGGGCCGAGGCGATCGACTTCGCCAGGCACGGCGCGCCGAAGCTCCCCGAGGGCAGCTACCACGAGCTGCGCTACGAGGACCTGACGACGGAGCCCGAGGCCCATCTGCGCAGGCTGTGCGACTTCGTCGGGGAGGAGTTCGACCCCGCGATGTGCGAGCCGCGGCTGATGGCGGGCGTCGCCGTACCCGAGCACAAGTCCTGGCACGCGCGTACCCACGGCGAGGTGACCACCTCGCGGTCGGGCACGTGGCGCGACAGGCTGGACCCGTGGGAGGTCTCGCTGTGCGAGAGCGTCCTCGGTGACCGGCTGGAGGCCTACGGCTACGAGCTCAGCGGGGCGCCGAAGGCCGAGACCTCCCGGATGGTCGCCTACGAGCGGACCGCGGCCAAACGGAAACTGGCCCGGGTCAAACGGTTCGCCTTCGACCGGCTGGTACGGCTTCGCGAGCCCAACCCGCTGGGCGCCCGGCTGACCTCGGGACAGCTCGTGCTCGCCGGGGTTCCCCTGCCGCGCAACGAGCCGGCCACGGTCACCGGCTGACCCGCCGGGGCGGGGTCAGCGGAGCACCTGCTCGAACAGGGTCTCCCACCGGTCCAGGACCCGGTCCAGCCGGAACGCCTCGACGTGGACGCGAGCGGCGGTGCCCAGCCGCCGCCGCTCCCGCTCCGAGGCCATCAGGCCGGCCAGCGCGGACGCGAGGGCGGGCACGTCGGCCGGGGGCGCCAGCAGTCCGGTCCTTCCGTCGAGGACCAGTGACCGCACCCCGCGGGAGACGTCGAAGGCCACGCACGGCACCCCGTACGACGCGGCCTCGCCCAGCACCAGGGGGAGCCCCTCGTGCTCGCTGGACAGCGCCAGCACCGACCCGGCGAGATACTCGCGCCCCATCTCCGCGGCGGGCACCGCGCCCCGGAACACCACCCGGTCCGCCACCCCGCACGCCCGCGCGTGCGCCCCGAGCCTGCCGAGCTCGGAGCCCTCGCCGATCAGGTGCAGTTCCCAGTCCCCGGCCGGGTGTACGGTGCGGCGGGCCTCGGCGAAGGCCGAGATCAGCCGGTCGAACCGCTTGACCCCCTCCAGCCTGCCGACCCCGAGCACACGGAGGCCCGTCAGCGTGGCGGTCCGTGCCGGCCAGACGGGCAGCGGGTTCGGGATCACCCAGGTGTTGGGGAGCAGCGCGTTCTCGGAGAACAGCCGTGCGTCCTCCTCGCTGAGGAACACCGCCTTCTCCAACTCGCCGTAGTGGCGGCGGACCGAGCCGAGGTGCCAGGACCCGCGCGCGTGCTCGTACGACCCGTGGTACTGACCGATGGGCAGCAGCCGCCGGGGGAGCAGCCCCAGCAGCCGGGACACCACGCCCGGTGAGGTGAGAACCGCGAAACCGGGCCCCAGCTCCCGCAGCAGCCGGCCGAGCCGGCGGCGTTCCCGCAGCCCGTCCGGCCAGGAGAGCCCGCCCACCGGGGTGCGGTGGATCACGTGGTGCCGGTAGCCGGGCCGCTCCACGTAACGGACCGGGGATCCGGCCCGGTGCAGCCCGACCACGTGCACGTCGTATCCCCGTTCGGCCAGGCCTTGAGCCACGGTGTGGGTGACCCGCTGGATTCCGCCGAGCGTGTCGGCGTCCAGACAGGCGAACAGGACGGACCTGCCCTTTCGCCTCCCGATCATCCCCTTCCACCTTCCACTCACCGCGACCGTCCCGCTCCCGCCCCGTTCACCGCGACCGTCCCGTTCCCGCTCCCATTTCCGCTCCCGTTTCCGTTCCCGTTCACCGTGACCATCCCGGCAGCAGTAGCCGGGCCGCCCGCCGCGCGGCGAGTCCGGGCGTCCCGCGCCGCGCCGAAGCCCCGCGGAGCAGCGGGGTTTCGGCGGCGCCGGACCTCGCGGGCCCGAAGAAGGCGTCGACCACCCTCGCGGCAGCGTGCCCTCTCTCGTCCGCGCACCACGTCTCCCGGAAGTCGGCGTATTTCCCGGCGAACGACGCGGCCACGCCGTCGAGGTCGCGCAACGCCCGGATCAGCTCCTCGGTGCGGGTCAGGCAGGGGCCGGGGGCGATCGCGGGCAGGTCGTGGTTGACGCCCCGCTCGACGCGCCGGTACTCGTCCCAGTCGTCGATCAGGAAGAGCATCGGCCTTCCGGTCACCGCGTAGTCGCACATCAGCGACGAGTAGTCGGTCAGCAGCGCGTCCGAGGCCAGCATCAGGTCGTTGACCTCGGGATACGACCCGGCGGGACGGACGAAGTGCCGCAGGTGCTCCGGCACCACGCAGCGTTCGACCGGGTGGGTGCGCAGGATCACCACCCATTCGCCGGCCAGCGCCTCGGCCATCATGGCCAGGTCGGCCCTGACCGACCGCCCGGAGAACTTGGCCCGGTCCCGGTAGGTGGGCGCGTACAGCAGCACCCTGCGGTCCCGGGGGAGCTCCAGCGCGTCGCGTGCCCGCCGTACGGCCTCCTCGTCGCCGTGTACGAGCACGTCGCAGCGGGGCGAGCCGTACCGCAGCACCGGCCCGCCGTACTCGTTGGACGAGACGAAGATCCGCTCGAACTCCGCGCTCGGCATGACGAGCGCGTCCCACCGCGCGACGGCCGCCCGCCAGCGCGCCCGGGGTTCGGCGAAGTCGGCGCGCAGGTCGGGCGCGTCGAAGCCGACGGTCTTGACGCCCTGGCCGTGCCAGGTCTGCAGGTAGCGGGTCCGGGCGGGCTTGGGATAGGCCAGCGGCAGCCCGTGGCTGTCGACCCAGTGACCCGCCCTGGCCATGGTCCACAGGTAGCGCCAGCTCATCCGCCGCACCAGCCGGACGTCGCGGGGGAAGTTCCGCCGGTTTCTCGCGACCGACCAGACCATGTCGAGCGGCGCCCCCCGCCGTCTCAGCTCCTCGTAGACGTAGCGCGGGTTCCCGGTGTATCCGGCGCCCACGTCGGACTCGAAGAGGACCAGGTCCCGGCGGGGCGGGACGACCCTGATCAGCTTCCGGTAGACCCGGAGCTTGAGGCCGGATCTCTCCACCCGCCGGAACAGTCCGGCACGGGCCCTGCCCAGCGTCGGGGCCACCCGGCGGAGCAGGCCCGTGCGCCGCCACCACACCCGCAGGGCCGCCGCCTGCCCCTCGGCTCCGACCGTGACCTCGTGCCAGGGCACGGTGAGCCTGATCGGCTCGGCGGCCGGGTCGACGAGCAGCCGGTCCGAGGTGGTCCGGCCGTCGGGATGGACGATCGAGACCTTCGGGTCGTAGTGGCTGTCATGGCCGGCGCGCCCGTGTCTCACCGCGGCGAGGTCGACGCTCACCTCGCTCAGGTGGCTGCCGTCGTCCAGCGCGCGGGGTGCCAGCTTCATCTGCCGGTCTCCGAACCGGAGGAACGCGCTCCAGCCCGGAGTGGCGGCCAGCACCCCGAACGGATCGTAGGTCCTGATCGTCAGCTTGACCCGTGTCCCCCCGCCTGTTCCCTCATCCGTCCCCCCGCCTGTTTCCTCGCCTGGCACTTCACCTGTCGTTTCGCCTGTTCCCTCGCCTGTCGTGTCGCCGCGCAGGGTCGCCTCGTGGCGCAGCCGCGCCGCGGTGAAGGGCAACTCGGCCATCCGGAGCGAGGTGATCTCCAGCCCCTCCGCCGGGACGGTGCCCCAGTAGGTCCGCCCTCCCTCCCGTACGGCGAAGCGCGGCGCGGCCTTCGGCCCGTTCAACGACCGGGCCGCGACCACGAGGTCCTCGGCCCGGCCGTCGAGGATGAGGTGGCAGCAGACCCGGACCACCGGGTCGGCCCGCTCGAACACCGCCGGATCCAGCTCCGCCAGGTAGGGGCGGACCAGCGAGACGAACTCCTCGACCCACGCCCGGTCACGCGAAGGCAGCGGATCGAGGTAGACCCGCAGGTCCTGCCGGACGAACCGGTGCTGCCGTTCCACCACCAGCCCCGCCAGGCCGTTGTCACGCAGGATGCCGTCGCTCAGCCAGGCGGCCCTGATCCGGTGCCGGGCGTTGTCGATCTCCCTGAGGTTCAGCGAGATCGACGGCCGCGTCCCGTTCTCCTCCGCCGCCCGGTGCCAGAGGTAGACGACCCACGGGACCACGGCGAACCGCCGTGTCGCGCAGTGGAGCTCGGTGGTGAAGACGTGGTCTTCGTAGTGGAGGTCCTCCCTGAACGGTAGCCGCCTGAGCGTCCCGATCCGGTAGAGCTTGTTGGTGCTGAAGGAGTCGAGGAACATCTCGGGTTCCGCGGCGATCCCCTCCACGACCCTGCGCCGGGTGAACAGCTCCGGGTAGTACCGCCGGGTCCTGCCGTTCCACTCGTAGAGCCGGGAGATCTGCCCCGTCACGAAGTCGGCGCCGGTCCGCTCCAGCTCCAGCAGCATGCTCTTGCAGGCGTGCCGGGTCAGCTCGTCGTCACTGTCGAGAAACATGACGTACGGCGCGCGGGCTGCCGCGACCCCGTCGTTCCTGGGGGCTCCGCAACCGCCGCTGTTGACGTCCCGGCGCAGGTAGCGGACCCGGGGATCCTTCCGGCAGAGCTCGCGCGCGACGCGTTCGGTGCCGTCGGTGCCGCCGTCGTCGACGATGATCACTTCGAGGTTCCGCAGCGACTGGCCGAGGACGGACCGCACGGCCCTGGGCAGCCGGGCGGCGTCGTTGTAGGTGATGACGACCACGCTGCAGTCCGGGGCATTGATCACGCTATGTGGTATTCCCGCGACTAAAGGGAATGTCGTCCTACTTATGATCTTATGAAGTTGTTTTTACGGCTTCCCGAGGCGGTGGCTACGCGGTGGCCAGCCGTACGCGCGGAAAACCGCGGAAGGATGCCCGGAGTACGGGCAACAAGAGGTGTCTTGTCCTTCCGGCAAGGGAGTCCCTTGCATGTTCGCTGTTTCCGAGCCCGCCCCGGCCGTCGATTCCGAATGGTTCGGTGTCGTCTTCGACGCGCACTACGAGGAGATCCGCCGCTATATCGGACGGCGCCTCGATCTCGACACCGCCGAGGACCTCGCCGCCGAGACCTTCCTGGTCGCCTTCCGGCGGCGCGACCGGTTCGACGCCGCGCGGGGCGGTGTCCGCCCCTGGCTGTACGGCATCGCCACCAACCTGATCGGCCGCCACCGCAGGGCCGAGTCGCGCCGTTACCGGGCGATGGCCCGGACGGGGCCGCCACCCGACGACGACGGTCATGACCAGCGGGTCGTCGACCGGGTCACGGCGGGGGTGACGGTGGCCGGGCTCTCGAGGGCGCTGGCCGGTCTGTCACAGGGAGAACGGGACGTGGTGCTGCTCGTCGCCTACGGCGGGCTCACCTACGACGAGGTCGCCGAGGCGCTCGGGGTCGCCAACGGGACCGTGGCCTCCCGGCTCAGCCGGGCCAGGGCCAAGCTGCACAGGTCACTGGGAACGGAGGTCCGATGAACGAGTTCAGGCTCATCGACGCGGTGATGCCGGATGTTCCACCCCCCGGCCCCGGCGAGGTCGCCGACGTCAGGCGCCGGATACTGGACGGCCGGCGTCACCGGCGGGCTCCCCTCGGGGTGCTCTCCTCCGGGTGGGGCCGGGGGCTGGTGATCGCGGCCGCCACGGTCGCGGTGATCGGTGTGGCCGTGGTCGTTCCCCACACGGGGGGAGGAACGATCACGACGGTGACGCGTACCGACGCGGAGGTGCTCGACGCCGCCGCCGACCGGCTGGCCCAGCGGCGGGAGAGCGAGGGGCGCTACTGGCGCAGGGAGATGGAACAGGTGTACCGGCAGCGGCTCGGCTCGGAAAGCAGTGGCTATTTCATCGAGAACCGGACCAGGGACGTCCTGTGGGAGGGAGAGGGCCTGCGAAGGGTCACCGAGGTCCGCGACCTCGGGACCCGGCCCCTGACCGACACGGACGCGGAGCGCTGGCGGGAGGTGGGCTCGCCCAGGCTCTGCCGGGCCGACACCGACTGCGCCAACGACATGCCTCCTTCGGGCAAGACCCTGTACAGCCCCGACGCACCCGGGGTTTTCGAGCAGGCGCCCATGAAGCTGGGGGTGAAGGAGATTCGCGAACTGCCGCGAGACACCGAGGAACTGAAGACGAGGTTGCTGTCGTACTGGCCTGCGGTGCAGGCGGAGATGCAGGAGAGGGCGGAGCGCACCTGGGACCAGGAACGGCTTCCCAGCCGGGACAACTGGCTGTGGGGGGTCGGGCAACGGCTTCTCCTGGACGCCCCGACCACTCCGGGCACCCGGGCGGCGCTGTACCGCATGCTCGCCGGGCTGCCGGGTGCCCGCGTCGTCGACGGGATCCGGGACGCCGAGGGCAGGACGGGGGTGGCCGTCCTGTGGGCGGAGAAGGGGAGCGCGGAGTCACAGCTCGTCATCGACCGGGCCACCGGCGAACTGCTGGCGGTCCAGAACGTGCTGCCGACCTTCGTGCCCGGCGCGCCGGAGATCCCCCGGGGGATCGCGTACCACTCCATGCTGGTCAAGAAGGCGGGCTGGACCTCCGACGAACCCGCGGTGCCCAAGGGGTGCGCCCCCCAGACCATCGAGAAGTGCCTGCGCTGAGGTGTGTCCCCTGCAGCGGGACCGGGCCGTGATCTCTCCCTCCGTGTGACGGAGCGTCCGCCGTCCTGTCATGGCCATCCCGTCACGGTCGTCCCGCGACGGTCGTCCCGTCACGAAGACCCATCATGGTCGTTCCGTCATGGAGAAGGGCGTGCCCCGGAGCGGGTCGGCGGCGAGGCGCCGGTCAGCGGCGGGTGGTCGCTCTCCGGCGGCGCAGGGCCCGGCTGATCAGCCAGCCCGCCAGGACGGCCCCGGCCAGGGCGCCCGCCAGCGGGGCCGCACGTCTGAGCAGGGGGATTCCGGCGATCTCCAGGAGGTCGAGGGCTTCCTCGTCGGGAGTTCGGGAGGTCCGCGAGGTGCCCGTGGGGTGGAGGTCGTGTCTGCGGGCGTTCTCGGAGGTGGGGGTCTCGCGGACCGGGGGGACGGCGCTGAGGCGACGGCGCGGCACCGCCCGCCGGAACCGGCTCTCCGCGGGGACCGGCTCGGCCGTCCCCCCGGCCGGGCCCTCCCCGGAGGCCGTACCGGCCGGGGCCGAGGACTCCGCCGAGGACTCCACCGAGGCCGATGCCTCCACGGGGCGCGGGGTCTCCTCCGGGCTCGGGGCCTCCGCCTGAGCCGGGACCTCCGCGTGAGTCGGGGCCTCCGCCTGAGCCGGGGGCTTCGCCGGGCTCTCCGAGGGGGGCGCGGAGGTCTCCGCACCGCTCGCGCCCGGCTCGGCCGTCTCCGGAGAGGGAACCGGCGCGGTGGGGGGCGCTTCCCGGCCGCCTTCCAGCAGGGCGGACAGGTTCGCCGCGAACCTGTCGATCAGTTTGGCGCCGACCTCGTTCATCACGCCCCTGCCGAACTGGGCGGGGCGGCCGGTCACGGTGAAGGAGGTCTCGACGGTCACCCGGGTGCCGGAGTCGCCGGGGCCCTCAGCGCCTCCCTCGGTGCCTCCCTCACTGCCTCCCTCGGTGTCCTTGGGACGCAGCCGCGCCACCACCGTGGCCGAGGCCGTGCCCGGGCCGCGTGACTCCTTGCCGGACGCCCTGAGGGTCAGCGTCCGGGCCTGCTCGTCCACGTCGTCGAAGGTGGCCTCGCCCCGGTAGGTGAGCGTGATCGGTCCGACCTTCACCTTCATCCGCCCGGTCAGCCTGTCGCCCTCGGTCGTCTCAAGAGCCGCCCCGGGCAGGCAGGGAGCGACCCGCTCGGCGTCGAGCAGCGCCGACCACGCCTGCTCGACCGGTACCGGAACCGTGAACTCGTGCTCGAATCGCATCGCCATCGTTGCGCTCCTTGTCGATCCACCACCCGCGCGGCGTCACCACTGCGCGCGGTGGCACTACCAGTCTGCCTGTCCTACCGCCGGATACGCGAGCTTTCCGGACAATCCAGACACTTCACCCTCGTGTCCTGCCGGGGGAACCGTTCCGGGCCGATACGGAGACCCGGCCGGGACGGACCCGGCCGGGTCTTCGGGGAACACGGCTCAGCCGCTCGCCGCCCTGACCGCCCGGTAGGTCAGCACCCTGGCCAGATGGCGGCGGTAGCCGGGGCCGCCGTGCAGGTCGGTCGGGGGTGCGGACTCCTCGTCGGCCTGCTCGCAGGCCTGTCTGAGCGGGTCCGGGGCGCCGTTCGAACCGGAGGGTGCGGGGTTCACGCCGCGCAGGGCGGTCTCGGCCGCCCGTGCCCGCACCGGCGTCGGCCCCATGTTGGTCAGCGCGATCCGCGCCTCCTCGATGGCCCCCTCGCCCAGCCGTACGGCCGCCGCCACGCCCACCGTCGCCCAGGACTGCGCGGTCCGGTGGAATTTCTCGTAGTGGAAGCCCCAGCCGGGGCCGAGCTTGGGCACCCGGACGCCGACCAGCACCTCGCCGGGCTGGAGTGCCGACTCCAGGTAGTCGACGAAGAACTCGGCGGCCGGGATCTCCCGCTCGCCCTCCCGCGACCTGACGACGAACACGCAGTCCAGCGCCAGGGCGACGGCGGGCAGGTCTCCGGCGGGGTCGGCGTGGGCCAGGGACCCGCCGAACGTGCCGCGGTGCCGTACGGCGGGGTCGGCCACGGTGGCGGTGGCCAGCGCGACCAGCGGGATCAGCTCCCTGACCACGCCGGAGCGCATCACCTCGTCATGCGTGGTGAGCGCGCCGACGAACACGTGGTCGCCCCTGTCCTCCACGCCGCGCAGCTCGGGCAGCCGCCCGACGTCCACCAGCGCGGCCGGGTAGGCGAGCCGCAGGCGCAGCAGCGGCAGCAGCGACTGGCCTCCGGCCAGCACCTTGACGTCGTCGCCCGCGGAATCGGCCTCGCCGAGCACACGGCAGGCCTCGTCGAGGGAGGAGGGCCGGATGTAGTCGAACGGCGCGGGGATCATCGGACACCTTCCTCGGAGCCGGAGCCGGAGCCGGAAGCGGGGGCGGAACCGGAGCCGGACGCGGAGCCGGGGGCGGACGCGGCCCCGCCCGGCTCGGGGGAGCCCGGGGAGCCGGGAGGTCGCGCCTCGGCGATCGTCCGCCAGACCCGTTCCGGCGTGCACGGCATCCGCACGTCGTGCACGCCGTACGGGCGCAGCGCGTCCACGATCGCGTTGACGACGGCCGGGGTCGAGGCGATCGTGCCCGCCTCGCCGACGCCCTTGACCCCCAGCGGGTTGCTGGTCGCGGGAGTCTCGGTCCGGTCGGTGACGAACTCCGGCAGGTCGGCGGCGGACGGGATCAGATAGTCCGACATCGTCGTGGTGAGCAGGTTGCCCTCCGCGTCGTGCACCGCTTCCTCGAACAGCGCCTGCCCGATGCCCTGCGCGATGCCGCCGTGCACCTGGCCCTCGACGATCAGCGGGTTCACCACCGAGCCCACGTCGTCGACGGCGACGTAGGACCGGATCCTGGTCTCGCCGGTCTCGGTGTCGACCTCGACCGCGCACAGGTGGGTGCCGTGCGGGAAGGAGAAGTTGTCGGGGTCGAAGGTCGACTCGGCGTCGAGCCGGGGCTCGAAGCCGTCGGGCAGGTCGTGCGCGGCGAAGGCGGCCAGCGCGAGCTCCTGGATGGTCCTTCCCTCCGCGGTCCCGCGCACCTTGAACGAGCCGTCGCTGAACTCGATGTCGTCGGCCGAGGCCTCCAGCATGTGGGCGGCGAGCTCCTTCGCCCTGTCCTTGACCTTCTCGCAGGCGGCCAGTACGGCGACGCCGCCCACGACCAGCGAGCGGGAGCCGTAGGTGTCCATGCCCTTGTGCGAGATCGCGGTGTCGCCGTGCAGTACCGAGACGTCCTCGAACGGCACGCCCAGCGCGTCGGCCGTGATCTGGCTCCAGGACGTCTCGTGCCCCTGGCCGTGCGGGCTCGTCCCGGTGACCACCTCGACCTTGCCGGTCGGCAGCATCCGGACCGTGGCGTGCTCCCAGCCGCCCGCGCCGTAGCTGAGCGAGCCCAGCACGCGCGAGGGCGCCAGCCCGCACATCTCGGTGTAGGTCGACACGCCGATGCCGAGCTGGACCGGGTCGTGCCGGGCCCGCCGCTCCGCCTGCTCGGCCCTGAGCGCGTCGTAGTCGAACAGCGCGAGCGCCCGCTCCGTCGCCGCCTCGTAGTTGCCCGAGTCGTAGGTCAGGCCGCAGATCGTGGTGTAGGGGAACTCGTCATGGGCGATCCAGTTGCGGCGCCGTACCTCGACGGGGTCCAGGTCCAGCTCGTGCGCGAGCGCGTCGACGGCCCGCTCGATGGCGAACGTGGCCTCGGGACGCCCCGCGCCCCGGTAGGCGTCGGTCGGCATCTTGGTCGTGAAGACGCCAGTGCAGGTGAAGTCGTAGGCGTCCATCTTGTAGATGCCGCTGTACATGAACGCCCCCAGCAGCGGAATGCCCGGCGTGACCAGCATCAGGTAGGCGCCCATGTCGGCCAGCAGGTCCACCTGGACGCCCCTGATGCGCCCGTCCCGCTCGGCCGCGACGCGGATCCGCTGGAGCTGGTCGCGGCCGTGGTGCACGGTCAGGTTGCCCTCGGAGCGGGACTCGGTCCACTTCACCGGCCTGCCGAGCCGTCTGGTCAGCAGGAGCGCGAGCACCTCCTCCGCGGTGACCTGGAGCTTGGAGCCGAAGCCGCCGCCCACGTCGGGGGCGATCACCCGCAGCCGGTGCTCGGGGATGCCGGTGGTCATGGCCAGCATCACGCGCAGCACGTGCGGGATCTGGGTCGAGGAGTACAGGGTGAAGGTCTCGCCGTCGGTGGTGGCCACGACCGCCCTGGGCTCCATCGCGGTCGGGATCAGCCGCTGCTGGACGTACTCGCGCTCGATCACCACGGGCGCGTCGTGGAAGGCCGCGTCGATGTCGCCCCCGGCGAACTTCCAGGTGAAGGCCCGGTTGCCCGCCCCGTGGACCTTCGGGGCGCCCTCGGCGAGCGCCTCGGTCATGTCGACCACCGCCTCCAGCGGCTCGTAGTCGACCTCGATCGCCTCCAGGGCGTCGGCGGCGGCGTATCGGTCGGTCGCGACCACGCAGGCGACCGCCTCGCCGACGTAGCGGACCTCGTCCACCGCCATGGGAGGGTGGTCGGGGATGACGATGTCCTCGGTGACCGGCCAGGCGCACGGCAGGCTGCCCTGCTCGCCGGCCAGGTCCCGGCCGCTGTAGGCGGCGACCACGCCGGGCTGGGTCCTCGCGGCCGAGACGTCGGCCCGCGTGATCCGGGCATGCGCCATCGGGCTGCGCAGGAACGCCACGTACAGCATGCCCGGGAGCTGGATGTTGTCGGTCCAGGTGGTCCGCCCCGTGACCAGCCGGGCGTCCTCCTTGCGCGTACGGGCCCTGCCGACCTCGTGACCGTCGGACGGGCGGCCGAGCCTGCCGCTCTCGGCGATCCGCTCGGCGACCAGGCCCGCGTCGAGTTGCTCGGTCATGACGTCGCCGCCTCCTGGCGCGCCTGCCGGCGTGCCATCTCCTGGGCGCCGCGCCGTACGGCCCTGACGATGTTGGAGTATCCCGTGCATCGGCACAGGTTGCCCTCAAGGCCCTGGCGGACGGCCTCCTCGGACGGGTCCGGATCGTCCTTCAGCAGGTCGAGCGCGGCCATGATCATGCCGGGGGTGCAGTATCCGCACTGCAGGGCGTGCTCGGCGTGGAAGGCCTCCTGCATGGGGTGCCACTGCTGCCCGTCGGCCAGGCCCTCGATCGTGACGACCTCGCTTCCGTCCGCCTGTACGGCGAGCACCGAGCAGCTCTTGGCGCTCCTGCCGTCGAGCGTCACGGTGCAGGCGCCGCAGTTGCCGGTGTCGCAGCCGATCGGGGTGCCGGTCTTGCCGAGGCGATCTCGCAGCAGGTGAACGAGGAGGAGACGTGGCTCGACCTCCTGTTCGTAGGTGACTCCGTCCACACTGACGGTGATTCGAGGCATACGTCCTCCCGGTGCACCTGTGACGGCTCGGAAAGGAGCCGACAGAAGTGAACGTACGCCCCTGTCGTGCCCGGTCAAGGCCCCCCTCAAGCCCGTTCCCGCCCCCCGTGCGCGGGCCGTTCCCGGCGTTCGCGCAGGTGGGACGGAGGGCGGAACGACCCTCAGGCCAGCGGGAGGTCCCCGGCCGGATCATCCGGGGTGCGGGGGCCCAGGATGCGGCGGTCGGCCTCGTCGATCCGGACGTCGTTGATGCTCGCCTCGCGCCGCCGCATCAGCCCGTCGTCGGCGAACTCCCACAGCTCGTTGCCGTAGCTGCGCCACCACTGGCCGTCCGCGTCGTGGCACTCGTACTGGAACCGTACGGCGATGCGGTTCCCGCCGAACGTCCACAGGTTCTTGCGGAGCGCGTACCGCAGTTCCCTGGCCCACTTGCGGGTGAGGAACTCCCTGATCTCGTCTCGCCCGACGACGAACTCGTCCCGGTTGCGCCAGACCGAGTCGGGTGTGTAGGCGAGGGAGACCCGCTCGGGATCACGGGTGTTCCAGGCGTCCTCGGCGGCCCGCACCTTGGCTCTGGCCGTCTCCTCGGTGAAGTTCATGATTCCTCCAGGTGTGTCGTCCGGACAGGGTGGCTCCGCGCGGTCTCCGCGACGGCGCCGGCCGGCCCGGTGACCCCGGTGACAGGGACCGGCCGGCCGTCTTCCGCCCACCCGGGTCAGGTGATCCGCACGGATGCCGTGACCGGTGGGTTGAAGGGGGAATACCCGTCGAACGTCCAGCGGAGCGGGCTCGCCCGCCGGACGTGGACGACCCGGTCCACCTCGAACTCCACGAGACGCTGCGCGCCCGGGACGTCGCCCGGATCCCAGTCGACCCGTGCCCGCCCCGACAGGTGCAGCGCGTCGCCGTTCTCCCAGTCGAGGAAGAGCAGGCCGCAGGCGTCGTCCAGCTCCAGGTTCCCGAGCGTCATGAACATGAGGTTGCCGCCGTAGTCCGGCCAGACCAGCCGCCGCTCGTCGACCACCCGCACGAACCCGGGATCGCCGCCCCGGTGCGACACGTCGGCGCCGAGGCCGGGGGCGTGGGTGGCGACGAAGAAGGTGTCGGCGCCCCCGATCCACGCCCGCTGCGCGCCGGTGAGCGCCTCGGTGACCGAGACGTCCCCGGGCGGGCCCCCGTCCTCCCCGGTCTCCCCGGTCTCCCCGGAGAGCTCTCGGGCCTGGATGTACTTCGGGCAGTTGGCGTACGTCTGCTCGGTGCGCACGACCAGCCGCCCGTCCTCCTCGTGGACCGTGCCGTTGACCCGCATCCTGCGCCTGGTCCCGGGCTCGATCGCCAGCATCCCGATCTCTCCCCCGTCCAGCCCGGCCAGCGGGTCGTGCTCGCCGGGCACCGCCGCGACCACCAGCGTCCGCTCGTCCACGGCCTCGGCGAACCCCTCACTCCCCGTCAGCACGGTCGCCCACAGCCGCCCGTCCCGGTCCTCGGCCCCGATCACCAGCATCCGCTGCCGCCGCAGGAACTCGGCGGCGACCGCCGGGATCTCCGGTCTGGTCCTCGCGGAGCCCAGCTCCTTCCCACGCACCCCGGCGCGCCGCTGCACCGCGAGCTCTCCCGGATGTCTCATGGCCGTTCCCCCCCGTTGTCTCCGGCCGTTTCAGAAGAAGCCGCAGGTGGGGGCGTCCGCGGCCGGGGCGGGACGCTCGTCGGCGCCGCTGGGCGCGTAGATCTCCAGCCGGATCCCGTCCGGGTCCTCGAAGAACAGGCCTCCCGACGAGGCGCCCTCGCGGTGCGGCACGATGCCGTCGTGGTGGAGGACGGCCCCGATCCCGCGGATCACGGTCTCGGCCCTGCGGACCGTCTCGATGTCCGGCACCTTGAAGGACAGGTGGTGCAGACCGGGCAGCCCCGTGGCGAAGCGGCCCTCGCTCTGCTGCCAGAGGGTCAGCAGGAGCTCGCCGTCGAGGCCGAGGAAGGCGTGGCGGCGGTCCGCCCGGTGGGACTCGCCGAGGACCTCGAAGCCGAAGACCTTCACGTAGAAGTCCCTGGACCTGTCGAGGTCGGAGACGTTGAGGCCGACATGGCCGGTCTGGAAGGACATCGCCGTTCTCCTCTCACAACTTCTAACGGTTAATTCCGTTAGAAGGCATGTAGCAAATATAACGGCATTCGATGATTTTTCACGTTATAGAAATGTGACGTGAATCACACTTGTCTGATGGTGTCGTGAAGGGCGGCATCCAGGTCGCGGGGGTCGCGGGGGTCGCGGGGGTCGCGGGGGTCGCGGGGGTCGCGGGGGTCGCGGGGGTCGCAGGGGTCACGGAACGGTGCGGCGGCCGGTCGCGGGCGCGGCTCGCCGTGGCGGGGGCGGTCTCGCCGTACGGCGTGACCGGAGGGGAGGGCCGCGCGGGGCGACCGGGAGAGGCGTGGCCGGAGGCGAGGGGCCGGAAGGTCAGTGGGCCTTGTGGCGGAGGTAGTGGCGGGCGGCGCGGGCCCGGTTGCCGCACGAGACCGAGCACCACTCCTGGCGAGGGTGCTCCTTGACGAAATACCGCACGCAGGGCGGGGCCAGGCAGGAACGCAGCCGCTCGCGGTCCGGGCCGGCCAGGAACTCGATCGCGGCCCCCGCCAGCACCGCGCGGACGCGCGCGGACTCCTCCGCCTCGCCCGCGGGGACGTTCGCGGTGACCGGGACGCCGTCGTCGGGCCACTCCAGCCGGGGGGCCATCGGCACGGCCAGCGCCGCGGCGTTGACGAGGCCGAGCGCCGCGGCGAACCCCGGCAGCCGGCCGGCGTCCGCGCGGCTCGCCGGGCCCGGGGCGACGGCCCTGGCGAACAGCGCCCGTACGGCCTGCCGCAGCTCGACCACCTCGCGCCGCAGCTCCTCCGAGGCGGTGAAGTCAGAGGGGAGCCCGAGCTCCGCCGCGTGCGACCGGCACCAGGCGGTCGTGCCCTCGGTGTCCGAGAGCCCGTCGACCGGCCCGGACCGCGTCGCGCGGACCGTGCTCACGAACTCCAGGACCAGCATCTTCGCAGTCTAACGCCTTTCAGGGCCTCCACCCGTGAGAGTCCCGTTCGCTCCGCGACGCCGCCGGGCGTCGCGGAGATCAACGCCTTCTGACCACCTTGCCGAGGATGGCGACCAGCCCCGCCAGGCCCAGGCCGCCCAGGAGGACGGGAAGCATGATCGTCGCTTCGACGTCGGGGACGCTGACGAAGATGATGCCGGAGACGAGGAACAACAGGCCGCTGAACAGGGCCATCCAGTCGGTTCGGTGCCCACGCGCGCGCCGTGCCCGGTCGTTCTCAGGCACCACGCCGTACCTCCACGTCTCCGATGCCCGCCTTGACGTGCAGGACGATGGTCGCGACCTCCCCCTTCGGGGGAACCTCGGGCTCCAGGACCTTGTTGTGCTGGACGTCGGCCCCGCCCTCGACCGAGTGGTCGATCTTGACGTCGCCGAACTTGGTGTATCCGTTGACCTCGACCCTGGCCGTCGGAGGCAGGATCACCTTGATCTGGCCCACCGAGACGGACGCCTCGAAGACGGTCCGGGACCCCGGCGGCAGCGGCAGCTCGCTCAGGTTCAGGGTGCCCTCGCCGACCCCGATCGCGTAGTCGCGGGCGACCTCGGACATGCTGGTCGGCTCCCAGCGGTAGCTGCCGAACCTCCTGGGCATGTCGGTGAACATCGACCCCGCGACCAGGGCGAGCGAGACGACGGTGCCGGCCGCGACCAGGGCGGCGCCCCGGCCGAACCAGGTGGCGACCAGGAGGCCGACGCCGATGGTGATGAGCACGGCGCCGCCGACGACCGTCGGGTTGACCGATCCGGACGTGGACTGGAGCGCCACGACGATTCCTCCGACGATCACGGCTAGGAGCAGGGTGACGCCCCCGACGAACGATCTGGGCCGCTTCGGCCTGGGGACGGTCACGGGTGGCGGCGGGCCGTACCCGGACGGGGGGTAAGGGGTGTGGAGCCCGCGCCTGCGGGGATCCAGGGGCCGGTAGGGGCCGTAGGGCGAGAACGGCTCCCCGGAGGAGTCGAACGTCGTGTTCCCGGCGGGAAACGGGCTCGACGGCGCGCTCCCGGTCCGTGTCGCGGCCGTCGGCGGCCACGGGGGTTCGGGGGCCCGCGGAGGCTCGGGCGCCCGCGGGGGTTCGGGAGAGGTCTGGGGCTCGGGCGCCGAGGGCGGGTCGGGAGGCGCGGCGGCGAACGCTTCGGTCCGCTCTCGCACGCCGGGGTGAGGGTCGGCCTGGGCGTACGGCCGAGCCTGCGCCGCCGGGTGCGGCTCCGTGACCGGATGCGGATGTGTGGCCGGGTACGGCTGCGCGACGGGCGGCTCGCCGGGTGAGGCCGGAACGGCGGTGGAATGGGGCGCGGCCGGGGCCGGGGGCGGAGCCGGCCACTCGGGCTGCGCCTGGGGACCCCGGCGGCCGCGGAGCCGGTCGGGCAGGGAACGGGCCAGGGCGAGCAGGTCGACGCCCCGTGAGTGGGCGGTGAGCAGCGCGATGACGAGCAGCGTGCCGACCACGACGGTGCCGGTGCCGATGCCGTCCGACGACACGTTGACGATCAGGCCGAAGGCGAAGACGCCGGCCAGCAGGGCCAGCACCGTCTCGCTGTCGAAGGTCCTGCGGGTCCACTGCTCCATGTAGCCCGGGCCGCCGTTGGTCTCCCGCATGAGCAGGAACGCCGCTATGTAGAGCATGACGCCGATCCCGGAGCCCAGCACCAGCATGGCGAAGCCGACGCGGAACACCACGGGGTCGATCCCGGAGTAGCGGCCGAGACCCGCGCAGACGCCGGTGAGCATCCGGCCCTCGTCGCTGCGCCCGAGCGTCCTGTTCTCGTCTGGGGGCGAGACGGGCGGCGAGTCGGACAGGGTGCTCGCCGGGTCCTGTGCGTTCCCGGTGTCGTTCATAGTCCTATCGTGGTCCTTGGCGGATCTCGATCGCATCCGGGAGACCCCTGAGTCACCCCGGAGTGATCGGACCGCTCTCAGGGGTTCATCAGGGGAAGGCCTGATGCGACGACAGGTCCCGACGTGTGACGATGCTGATGATATGGCTGACCGGAAGACAATTCGTGACACGGCGCCCGCGCCCTCGGAGGAACGCGCCTTTCCCCGGCTGATGAGGCCGGTCGAGGGGCGCCTCGTCGCCGGGGTCGCCCAGGGCGCCGCGGCCCAGCTCGGGCTCGACCCCGTGGTGCTGCGGCTGGCCTTCGTGCTGCTCACCGTCCTGGACGGGATCGGCGCTGTGGCCTACGCCGCGCTGTGGATGTTCACCCCGCGCGAGCCGTACGAGGGCAAGGAGCCCGCCAGGGACTGGAGCCAGCTCGCCGCCTACGGGGCGATCGGGCTGGCGCTGCTGGCCCTCGGCTGGCTCACCGGCGCCGCGACCGGAGGGATCGGCGCGTGGCCGGTCGCGGTCGGCGGGGTCGGCTCGCTGATCCTGTGGCAGCAGGCCGACCCGGACCGGCGGCAGCGCTGGATGACCCACACGGTCGGCCAGGTGCGCCAGAACCGGGTCCGCACGGTCATCGGCCTGGTGCTCGTCGTCATCGGCGCGATCGGCTTCCTGGCGGCGAACAACGAGCTGGGCAAGGCCCGTCCCGGCATCGTGTTCACGCTGGTGGTCGTGGGAGGCGTCGCGCTCATCGCCGCCCCCTGGCTGGCGGCGCTGTGGAAGGAGCTCCAGCGGGAGCGGCGCGAGCGCATCCGGCAGGAGGAGCGGGCCGAGTTCGCCGCGCACGTCCACGACTCCGTGCTGCACACGCTGACGCTGATCCAGCGCAACGCCCATGACGCGCGCGAGGTGATGCGGCTGGCCCGTTCCCAGGAGCGTGAGCTGCGCAACTGGCTCTACCAGCCCAAACAGGACGCCGACGTGTCGGTGGCCGCGGCTGTGCGGCGGGTGGCCGCCGAGGAGGAGGACGCGCACGGCGTGCCCATCGAGGTCGTCTGCGTGGGCGACTGCCCGCTGACCCCGGAGCTGTCGGCGATGATGCAGGCGGCCAGGCAGGCCATGGTCAACGCGGCGAAATACTCTGAGTCGTCGGTCATCTCCGTCTACGCCGAGGCGGAGCCGGACGAGGTCACCATCTTCGTCCGGGACCGGGGCGTCGGGTTCGACATGGCGGAGGTGCCCGAGGACCGGATGGGCATCCGCCAGTCGATCATCGGCAGGATGGAACGGCACGGTGGCAGCGCCCGGGTGCGGACCGAACCGGGCGAGGGTACCGAGGTAATGTTGACCATGAAGCTGGAGAAGGTCTGAGCGAGCCGGGCATGTGGCACGGCGAGCGGCGGACGCGACCGGCGAGGGAGTTTGCATGAGCACCGTCAGGGTTCTGATCGTCGACGACCACCGGCTCTTCCGCTCGGGCGTGCGCGCCGAGCTGGGTGATTCGGTCGAGGTGGTCGGCGAGGCCGAGGACGTGGAGTCCGCGGTCAAGGCGATCGCCGAGCTGCAGCCGGACGTGGTGCTGCTCGACGTGCACATGCCCGGCGGCGGTGGCCAGGAGGTGTTGCGGCGCGTCCTCGGCTCGGGTTCGCAGGTCCGTTTCCTCGCGCTGTCGGTCTCCGACGCGGCCGAGGACGTCATCGGTGTGATCCGCGGCGGCGCCCGGGGATACGTCACCAAGACCATCAGCGGCCGTGAGCTCACCGACGCGATCCGCCGGGTGGCCGACGGCGACGCGGTCTTCTCACCGAGGCTGGCCGGGTTCGTGCTGGACGCCTTCGCCTCCAGCGAGGCCCCGCCGATCGATCCCGAGCTCGACTCGCTGACCCAGCGCGAGCGCGAGGTGTTGCGTTTGATCGCCCGCGGCTACGCTTACAAGGAGATCGCCAAGGAGTTGTTCATTTCGGTCAAGACCGTGGAGACGCACGTCTCCTCCGTCCTGCGGAAGCTTCAGCTCTCCAACCGTCACGAGCTCTCACGCTGGGCTACTGCACGACGTTTGGTGTGATCTGTACTACAGATAGCTGATCTGTACTACCTGTGGCATATGTGCGAATCTGCGAAGTATGGGGCGCGACGTACCTGCCATGGTGTTCAGCCGGGAGGACCGGCGGCGATATCGCGACAAGATTCGCCGGTCTCTCGACGCTCTCGCGCGGATGCTGCGCGAGCTGACATTCGAGTCCGACCACCCTCGGGCCGGGCTGGAGATCGAACTCAACCTCGTCGACGAACGCGGCGAACCCGCGATGAAGAACGCCGAGGTGCTGGCCGCGATCGCCCGGCCCGACTGGGCGACCGAGCTCGGCCAGTTCAACATCGAGATCAACGTCCTGCCGGAGCCGCTCGAAGGAGAAGGCGCCCTACGGCTGGAACAGGCGGTCAGGGACCGTCTCAACCACGCCGAGGAACGGGCCCACACGGTCGGCGGCCATCTGGTGATGATCGGCATCCTGCCCACGCTGCGGGAGGAGGATGTGCACGAGGGCACGCTGTCCGCCAACTCCCGCTACAAGCTGCTCAACGAACAGATCTTCGCGGCCAGGGGCGAGGACCTGCACCTGTCGATCGAGGGTGACGAGATCCTCGACACCTACGCCGACAGCATCACCCCCGAGGCCGCCTGCACCAGCCTCCAGCTCCATCTCCAGGTCAGTCCCGAGACGTTCGCCGCCAACTGGAACGCCGCCCAGGCCATCGCCGGGCCCCAGGTGGCGCTGGCGGCCAACTCGCCGTTCCTGTTCGGCAGGCGGTTGTGGCACGAGACCAGGATCCCGCTGTTCCAGCAGGCGACCGACACCCGCCCGGCGGAGCTGAAGGCCCAGGGGGTACGGCCGCGCGTGTGGTTCGGCGAGCGGTGGATCACCTCGGTCTTCGACCTGTTCGAGGAGAACGCGCGTTACTTCCCGCCGCTGCTGCCCCTGTGCGACGAGGCCGACCCGCAGGAGGAACTGTCCCGCGGCCTGCCTCCCACACTGGGCGAGCTGACCCTGCACAACGGCACCGTCTACCGGTGGAACCGGCCGGTCTACGCGGTCGTGGACGGCATCCCGCACCTGCGGGTGGAGAACCGGGTGCTGCCCGCGGGTCCCACGGTGGCCGACGTCGCGGCCAACGCGGCGTTCTACTACGGCCTCATGCGGGTGCTGCCCTACGCCGAGCGCCCGGTGTGGACGCGCATGTCCTTCGCCGCCGCCGAGGACAACCTGTACACCGCCGCCCGGCACGGCCTCGGCGCCCGCCTCTACTGGCCGGGACTGGGGGAGGCGTCCGTCTCCGAGCTGATCCTGCGCCGCCTGCTGCCCCTGGCCCACGAGGGACTCGAACTGCGGGGGGTCGGCGCAGAGGTGCGGGACCGGCTGCTCACGATCATCGAGCGGCGGTGCGTGACGGGCAGGAACGGCGCGACGTGGCAGATCGAGGCCGTGGACGCGCTGGCCGGCCTCGACAGGCACGAGGCGCTGCGCCGGATGACCCTGCGTTACATCGAGCACATGCACACCAACCAGCCGGTGCACACCTGGCCGTCCATGTGACGCTCCCGCCCGTACGGCCGGGCCGTGCGGGCGCGGCGGGGGACCGTGCGGAGGGTTCCCTCGCGTCGGGCGCCCTTCGCGAAGGGCCGCGACGGGGCCCGACGCCTGCTGGGGAACACCGGGGCGGTGGGACACATCGTCGTTTTCACCGGGAAACCCGGATACATCGTTGTACCCGCAGGGAAATCCGCCGGGAGACTGATGCCGGGCCACGGTGATCCGCCTACCCTGAGGACCGATGAACCACCAGGGGGGGTGATGTCATGCGGAAGATGGTCCGCGAGATCGGCTGGGCCGTACGGGGTGCCTGCCGCGCGAGCGACCCCGAGCTGTTCTTCCCGCTGGCGCAGTCGGTCGAGCAGGAGGCACGGGCGAAGGCGGTCTGCGAGGGATGTTCGGTGCTGGCCGACTGCCGGGCCTACGCCCTGCGGGCGGGCGAGCCGGAGGGGATCTGGGGCGGTCTCACCGTCCAGGAACGGCGTGGCCTGCGGCTCCCGGCCGGATGGCGGCGGCCGGCCGCGGGATGACCGCCCACCGCGTAGCCTCGACGCGGGCCATGGGAGCCGTCGAGGTGCGAAAGGCGTGACTGTGAGGGCGAAGCGGAGGGCCGGGGACACCGGGGACACCGGGGACGCCTGGGACATCGGGGACACCGGGGGCGCGGTCACGCGGGTACGGCGGAGGGCCGGGGCGAGGGAGGCCGCCGGGACGGCCGAGTGGCGGGTCACGCTCGCGGGCGCGGTGACCGTCCTGGCGGCGGCCAACGTGCTCAACAACCGGATCGCGCCGCGCCTGGCCCCGCTGACCTCCGCCGCCACCACCGGCGCGCTGCTCCTGCTGGCCCGCCGTTCCGGGCTGTCGTGGTCCGAGATGGGGTTCGGCGACCGCGCGCGCGGCCTGCGGATCGGCGGCGCTCTCGCCTCGGCCGTCGCCGCGGTCTACGGCGTGGGCGTCGCCGTCCCGGCCACCCGCCGGTTCTTCCACGACGAGCGGGCACTGGGACTGTCCCGCGCCCGCGTGATCGAGGAGGCCCTGCTCCAGGTCCCGGTCGGCACCGTACTGCTGGAGGAGGTCGGCTTCCGCGGGGTGCTCCACGCCCTGGTCGCCCGCTCCCACGGGAACGTCACGGCCACCGCGCTCTCCTCGGCCCTGTTCGGCCTGTGGCACGTACTGCCCGCGATCGACATGATGGCCGCGAACCCGGCGCTGAGCCGTCTGGCGGCGGGGGAGGCGCCGGGGAACGGGGACGGGAAGCCGTCCGGAAGCGGAGGCCGGGAGAGGCCCGGGATCGGGGACGGGAGAACGTCCACGCGCGAGACCCTGCGGGGGGTGGCCGGCTCGGTGGTCACGACGGGGGTCGCCGGGGTGTTCTTCTGCGAGCTGAGGCGCAGGGGAGGCCTGCTCGCGCCCTCGCTGTTCCACGTGGCGACCAACTCGCTGGGCTACCTGTTCGCGCGCCTGGCCGGGGCGTCCGCCCGGCCGCTCACCGCCGCCGCACCGGGAAACGGCCCCGTGCCGCCAGCTCGATCGTGACGAGCACGGCCACCGCCTCCGCCGCCAGCAGCGCGACCAGCACGACGAGCTGAACCGCCCCGGCCTGGAGGGGGGTCGCCCCGCCCAGCAGCATTCCCACGAAGGCCCCGGGAAGCGTGACCAGCCCCACGGTCGAGGTCTGGTCCAGGGCGGGCACCAGCGCCTGGGCCGCCGCCGGGCGGCAGATCTCCAGGGCCGCGTCCCGCTCGGAGAGGCCCAGCGCGAGCGCCGCCTCGACCTCGCCGTGCCGGTGGGTCAGCTCGTCGACCGCCCGCCGACCGGCGAGCGCCGTGGCCGTCAGGCATCCGCCGAGCAGGATGCCCGCCACCGGGATCAGCGTGATGCCCCGGAGCGGGACGGTGCCGGTGCCGACCAGCAGCGCGAGCACCGGCAGGGTTCCCGCGGCGATGGGAACGGCCGCCCACCGGACCGCGGGCCCGGTGGTGATCCTGCGGCCCGCGGTCAGGCTCGCCACGCCGTACATGACCACGATGAACGCCGCCACCGCCGCGGACCGCTGGACGGCCCACACGATGATCAGCGCGACCGCGCCGAGCTGGACGGTGGCGCGCAGGCAGGCGACGAGTACGGCGCGCTCGTGTCCGAGGTGGCCGAGCCGGGCGACGGCGGCGCCCGCCAGGGCGAGGAGGGCGACGACGGCGGCGGTGAGGGGGGTCAGGCCGATGGTGCTCATGGAAGTAAGGCTTCCCCGGGGACAAGGCTTCCCTTACCGGTGCTTCCGAGATGGTTTGCCGGAACCGGGGTTTTCGCGGCCCCTTCTCGCGCGCCGTTCGCGGGACGGGCAGGCCCGTGCCCGTCCTCCCGGAACCCCTTCGGGAGGACGGGCACATGGCTCGTCCGGATCGGCGGCGGGCGCCGACGGGACGGTCAGTGGGAGTCGCGGTGCTCGGACAGGCCCTCGCGCTGGATCTTCTTCCAGGACTTCGGCTCCTGGAGCTTGCCGGTCGGGGCGGCGCTCCTGGCGTTCGACGCCTGCGGGGCGGAGGCGGGCTTGCCCGAGGTGAACAGCCAGGTCTGGAAGAGCGCGCCGAGGGACCTGCCGGAGACGCGCTCGGCGTAGGCGACGAAGTCCTCGATGGCGGCGTTGCCGTACCGGTGGACCGTGGGCCAGCCCTTCAGGATCGTGAAGAAGGTCTGGTCGCCGACCTCGGCGCGAAGCGCCTGCAGGGCGACCGCGCCGCGGTTGTACACCGCTCCGTGGAACTGGTTCTCCGGTCCGGGGTCACCCGGCTTGACCTGCCAGAACGGGTCGCCGGACGGGTAGAGGGAGTAGATGTAGGCGGCCAGCTCCGCGGTCGTGCCCTCGCCCTCCTTCTCCGACCAGAGCCACTCGGCGTAGCGCGCGAAGCCCTCGTTGAGCCAGATGTTGCGCCAGTTCTTGAGCGACACGTCGCCGCCGAACCACTGGTGCGCCTGCTCGTGCACCACGACGTAGGGGTTGGCCCCGTTGCGGAAGTGGCGCGGGCTGTAGAAGGGCCGGGTCTGGGTCTCCAGCGCGTAGCTGGTGGGCACGTTGGGGACGTAGCCGCCGATCGCGTCGAACGGGTAGGGGCCGAAGACCCCGCTCTCCCAGTCGATGATCTCCGCGGCGCGCCCGACGCTCGCCTTGGCCGCGCCCTCGTCGGCGCCGAGATCCCTGCTGTAGGCGCTGAAGACCGGCAGCCCGCTCTCGCTGGTGTCGGTGACGATCTCGAACTTGCCGACCGCGAGCGTGGCCAGGTAGGTCGTCTGGGGCTTGGCGGAGCGCCAGTTGTAACGGGTCCAGCCCAGGCGGGAGACGGTCGACTGCAGGGTGCCGTTGCTGATGGCCTGGGTGCCGTCGGGGACGAGGACGGAGACGTCGTAGGTCGCCTTGTCGGAGGGGTGGTCGTTGCTCGGGAACCACCACCAGGCGGACTCCGGCTCACCGGCGGCCACACCGCCGTCCGGGGTGCGCAGCCAGGGGTTGTAGCCGTTGACCGACACCTGGGACGGCGTGCCCGAATATTTGACCACCACGGTGATGGGCTGGTTCCTGCGCAGGGGCTGCGACGGGGTGATCTCCAGTTCGTGGGCGCCGGAACGCGTGAAGGAGGCCTTGCGGCTGTTGACGAGGATCTCGGAGGCGGTCAGCGCGAAGTCAAGGTTGAAACGGCTCAGATCCTGGGTCGCGGTGGCCGTGATGGTGGCCGTGCCCTCCAGGTGGTCGTCGGCCGGCTGGTACTTCAGCCGTAAGTCGTAGTGGGCGACGTCGTAGCCGCCGTTGCCGTAGTCGGGGTAGTACGGGTCGCCGACACCGGGCGTCCCCTGTCCCGGGGCGGCGACGGCGGGCACGGTCGTGAGCACGCCTGCGAGGGCGACGGCTGCGGTGGCGAGCACTCTCTTGCGCACGTTTTCTCCGATCCGATGGCCAAACATGCATTACCTACCTGAAGACTAGGTAATGCAGGCAAAGCTTACAAGAGATGTGCGGGATCTTTGTTTCAGGCGGTCAGGACACGCTGGAAGGCTTCGGCGTAGCGGCCCTCACCGAGACCGGCCTCGGCCGCGATCTGGGCGAAACGCCCTCGCACGAAGGCCTCGGGGTTCTCCAGGTGGCTCACCTGGCTGGTGTGGGCGCGCAACGCGCTGATCTTGCGGTCGATGGTGCCGGTGATGTCGACGTAGTGGTCGGGGGTCTGGCCGCCGTTGAGCCAGACCTCCCGGACCGTCCAGGCCTCAAGGCCCTCCTCCAGCAGCAGCGAGGGGAAGGCGTAGGGGTTGCGCGCGTCGGGGTAGACGGCGTCCAGCGTGGCGCCGCCGACCGCCCGGTGGTCGGGATGACTGGGGGCGACGAACCTGTAGTTGCGCTCGGGCGTGTGGGTGATCACCAGGTCGGGCCTGACCTGGCGGATGACCCGCGCGATGTCGCGCCGCAGGTCCAGGCTCGGCACCACGGTCCCGTCCCGGTGGCCCAGGAAGCGGACGTCGGTCACGCCGACGGCCTTGGCCGCGTTGACCTGCTCGGAACGGCGGAGCTCGGCCATGCCGTCGTTGTCGAGCGTGCGGTCGAAGCCCCCCGCGTCGCCGTCGGTGACGACGCAGTACGTCACCTCGGTGCCCTGGTCGGTGAACCGTGCGATCGAGCCCGCCGCGGCGAAGTCGACGTCATCCGGGTGAGCGGTCACCACGAGTACCCGGCTGATCTCGTTCTCGGACAGCATGCGAAGCCCTTCTCTTTCCCACACGTCTTTTTCCGCGCATCGACGAACTCTCATAACCACCGGAGAGTCCACCGGCATTCCTGATTCCCGGCCGTCGTCGGCCCCGGTTGTCGGCGGGTCGCCTTACCCTAGGGACGTGTCGATCCCAGCCGCTTCCCTGACCCACCCGTTGCTCGACGGGCTCAACCCCCAGCAGCGCGAGGCCGTCGTGCACCACGGCAGCCCGCTGCTCATCGTCGCGGGCGCGGGTTCCGGAAAGACGCGGGTCCTGACCCATCGCATCGCCTACCTCCTGGCCGAGCGCGACGTGCAGCCGCAGGAGATTCTGGCGATCACCTTCACCAACAAGGCCGCCAAGGAGATGAAGGAGCGGGTCGACAACCTCATCGGCCCGCGCTCGGCGGCGATGTGGGTGATGACCTTCCACAGCGCGTGCGTGCGGATCCTGCGCCGGGAGGCCAAGCGCCTGGGCTTTCCCGGCGGCTTCTCCATCTACGACCAGGCCGACTCCCAGCGGCTGATGGCGATGGTCTGCAGGGAGATGGACCTCGACCCCAAGCGTTACCCGCCGCGCTCCTTCTCCGCGCAGGTCAGCAACTTCAAGAACGAGCTGATCGACTACGAGACGGCTGCCGGGCAGGCGGGGACCCACCTGGAGCGCACGCTCGCCGAGGCCTACCGCAACTACCAGCGGAGGCTGACCGAGGCGGGCGCGATGGACTTCGACGACCTGATCATGCTGACGGTCACGCTGCTGCAGATCTTCCCCGACGTCGCCGAGCACTACCGGCGCCGCTGGAGGCACGTCATGGTCGACGAGTACCAGGACACCAACCACGCGCAGTACACCCTGATCCGCGAGCTCGTCGGCGCTCCCGAACTGCGCACCGCCGACGGCGAGCTGGTCAGGGAGGGTGCCGTCGCCCCCGCCGAGCTGTGCGTGGTCGGTGACGCCGACCAGTCGATCTACGCCTTCCGGGGCGCGACGATCCGCAACATCCTGGAGTTCGAGCGCGACTACCCCAACGCCAGGACGATCCTGCTGGAGCAGAACTACCGCTCGACCCAGACGATCCTGACCGCGGCCAACGCGGTGATCTCCCGCAACGAGAGCCGCAAGCCGAAGAACCTCTGGTCCGACCAGGGGGCCGGGCCGAAGATCGTCGGCTACGTCGCCGACAACGAGCACGACGAGGCCATGTTCGTCGCGCAGGAGGTCGACAAGCTCACCGACGACGAGGGGGTCGTGCCCGGCCAGGTGGCCGTGTTCTACCGGACCAACGCGGCCTCCCGGGTGTTCGAGGAGATCTTCATCCGGACCGGCCTGCCGTACAAGGTGGTCGGCGGGGTGCGCTTCTACGAGCGCAAGGAGGTCCGCGACCTGCTCGCCTACCTGCGGGTGCTGGCCAACCCGAGCGACGTGGTCTCGCTGCGCCGCATCCTCAACGTGCCCAAGCGCGGCATCGGGGAGCGGGCCGAGGCGATGGTCGAGGCGTTCGCCTCGCGCGAGCGGATCCCGTTCTGGGAGGGGCTCCGCCGGGCGGACGAGGCGCCCGGCATGGCCACCCGGTCGCTCAACGCGATCAAGGAGTTCGTCGCGCTGCTGGACGACCTGATCGCCAAGGCCGGGAGCGTGTCCCCCTCCGAGCTGGCCCAGGAGGTGCTGGAGGCCACCGGTTACCGTGCCGAGCTCGCCGCCTCCGACGACCCGCAGGACGAGAGCCGCCTGGAGAACCTCGACGAGATGGTCTCGGTGGCCTCCGAGTTCGAGGAGGCCAACCCCGAGGGCACGCTGGTGGAGTTCCTGGAGCAGGTCTCGCTGGTGGCCGACGCCGACCAGATCCCGGCCGGCGACGGCGGTCAGGGGGTGGTCACGCTGATGACGCTGCACACGGCCAAGGGGCTGGAGTTCCCGGTGGTCTTCCTCACCGGCATGGAAGACGGCGTGTTCCCGCACATGCGCTCACTGGGCGAGCCCAAGGAGCTGGAGGAGGAGCGTCGCCTGGCCTACGTCGGCATCACTCGGGCCGAGCGGCGCCTCTACATCTCCAGGGCGGCCGTCCGCAGTTCCTGGGGAGCGCCCGCGTTCAACCCGGCCTCCCGGTTCGTCGCGGAGATCCCCGGCGACCTGGTCGACTGGCGCGGCGACCCCGGCAAGAGCGCCTGGGGCGCCGCCACCACGCGCCGCGAGTCCCGGCCCGCCCCGGCCAGGAAGCCCGGCGGCCGGCAGATCCCCAGCCTGAGCCCCGGAGACCGGGTCACCCACGACCAGTTCGGCCTGGGCACGGTCGTGTCGGTGGACGGCCTGGCCGAGAAGACCAAGGTGAAGATCGATTTCGGCAGCGACGGGGAGAAGACCCTGCTGCTGGCCTACGCACCGCTGGAGAAGCTCTGACCCCCTGACACACCACCCCGGTGGGCGGTGGCCCGGCGAGTGGTCGGCTCGCCGGGCCGGGTGGGGCCGTTCCGGGGCGGATCAGTTCTTGAAGAGTTCGATGTAGGCGTCCTTGTTCGCCTCTTCGCCGATCTTCAGCTCGTCGAAGTCGGCCACCTGGGAGGCGGGCGGCGCCTTGATGGCGGACCTCATCCCCCAGTCGCTGTAGCGGCTGTCGTTGAGGTAGGTGATGTCGACGCTGGTCAGTCCCCGTATGGACTGGGTGTACGACGAGATGGCCCGCCGTACGAGCTGGTCGGAGCCGATGTAGAGCTGCCAGGTCACCACGAGCGGGGCGGACTTCGCAGAGGGCTTGGCGCCCAGCAGCGTGCGGACCGTGGGGGAGATCCGGTACAGCTCGCCCAGCGTCATGCTGCCCGAGTGGACGACGGTCCGGGTGCCGTCCCACGTTCCGCCGGGACGCTTGGCCGTCGTGTGGGCCAGGGCCGCCTTCAGCGTCGCGGGCTCCAGGGGGTTGAGCAGCTTCTGCGTCGGGTTGGCCAGGGCGAGCGCGATCTCCTTGCTGCCGCGCAGCCACTTCTTGCCTTCGGGGAGGATGTCGCCGAAGGCGCCGCCCGAGGTGTAGGAGGTGCCCTTCACCGTGATCGTGCGGGAGGGGGCGAACATGTTCTTGGTCTTGCTGTCGTCCACGGGCAGCTGGAACCTGCTGTTCAGGTCCGACGCCGCCACCCCGTTTCCGGCGAACTCCAGCACGCCCTCGCTGTGGGCGAGGATGCCTCGCTGCTGTTTGCCCTCGCCGATGATCTTGGCGTCCTCGGTGAGCCGCACACCGTGGTGCGTCCGGAACTGGCGCTTGAGCGCGGATACGGGGTCGGTCTTGCCGGTCGCTCCGGCGCTCCGGGAAGTCGCCTGCCCACTCGCGGCGTTCGCGGGGGCGGCGGCCACGAGCGCGGGGACGACCAGTGCCGTCACGGCGGCGCCGGCCAGGGCGGCGGTCATTCGCCTCATCGGGGGAGTCCTCCTGATAGGTCCTCGCATCGTCGCGGGGAGATCGTCAGGATTCTTCCGCAAACCAGGGATGCCGCGCTGGCGTCATCTGCCGGTCACCGCGGTCTCACAGGGCATGCCGGCCCCACGGGCCCCGGCCCCATGGACGACGACGCCCGGCGGGCGGTGCCCGCCGGGCGTCGTGGCCGGGGCGGCCGGTCGAGATCGGCCGCCCCGGGATCCCCGGTCGGAGACGGGTCAGTTGCCGCCGAGGAGCGGGATCGGGGTGGTGCTGGTGTCGGCGCCCTTGCCCAGGTCACCCGGCTTGGCGATCTGGTCGGCGGGCGGAGCCTTGACCGTGACCGGCGAGCCCCAGCCGGTGTAGCGGGTGTCGAACGTGACGGTCGAGTCGCCGTTGGCGTAGGTGGTGGTCAGCCGCTGGGCGAGCTGGTCGGAGCCGACGAACAGCTTCCAGTTCAGCACGCTTTTGGCGGTCTTGGCGGACGGCTTGATCATCGTCGTGGCGCGGTACCACGGTGAGATCTTGTAGAGCTCACCCTCGGTGATCTTGCCGGCGTAGAGCCCGGGGCGCTTGGTGGTCGCGTGCGTCAGCAGCGCCTGGAGCGTCGCCGGCTCGGCGGGGCTGATCGGCTGGCTGAGTGTGCCGATCAGGCCGAGGTTGGCGCCGGGGAGGCGGAGCCAGGTCTTGTCCTCGGGGAGGTACTCCCCGAAGTAACCACCGAAGATGTAGCTGACGTTGCCGATGCGGACGACCCGCTCGGGCTTGGCCAGTCCGCGCAGTCCCTTGCTCTCCTCGTCGTCCGAGTCTCCGACGATCGCCTCGATGTCGCTCGCCTTGAGGCGGAGCTTCCCGGTCTGGTCCGACGCCTTGATTCCGACGGCGCCGAACTGGAGCGAGCCCTCACGGCTGGCGAAGACCTGGCTCCCGATGGAGGACTGCACCTTTGTGACGTCGGCGTACTTCACGCCACGCCCGTTGCGGAACTGCTTCTTCAGGGCGCCCACCGGGTCGGCGGCCTGAGGCCGCGCGGTTGCGGCCCCGGGGGCCTGGGCGTGTGCGGTCGACGCCAGTGCGGGAGCGCTCAGCACGGCCGTGGCCACGCATGCGAGACCCGCGATGTATCGCTTCAAGGGGGAATTCCTCCTGATATACCCTCCACCCCGTGTGGGAGGGATCGTGACAGTATTACCAGACAAGATCACACTGAAATCTCATATTCGGGGAGAAAGACCGAATTAAGTGTGGATATTTTGTGCAGACGGTTGCCCGCTGCTTTCTGTGCGAGGCGTCGCGGTATTCGTGACCGGGCGGAAGGTCGTGGGGCGCCGATTCTCGGCGGCCTCCCGCCCGCTGACCGGGGCGCTCGCGTGCTTCGACCGGGCCGTGGGCGTGGTGCGGACCCGGGGGATCTCGCCGGTTTCCCCGGTGTGGACGGGCCGGTGAAGAAGGGGGTCCGGTCGCTGATCTTCCCGGACGCCCGCAGCCACTTCTTGCCCTTGGGGAGGCTGGAGTCGATCACTCCGCAGTTCAGGTGGATGTTCGAGCCGACGGCGAGGTCGCGCGTCGGCTTGCCGCCCCTTTCGAACTGTGCCCTCAGCGCGGCGATCGGATCGGCGGGCCGGGTTTCGGCGCTCGCGGAAACAACGGCCGTGGGTACGGCGGCCACCGGCACGATCAGCGTGACGGCCACCGCGACAATCCGGCCCTTCACCGGGATCTCCCTTCTTGAGATGGAAGATAAGTGACTTTAGGGCACGGGGTGGCAAAGTGTCGAAATGTTTTTATAAGTACGACAAAGGTTGCTTTTGGAAAAAGGAAGAGTGAATTCCCGGGTTTCGGTGGCCGAAACCCGGGGGTGATCAGCTTTCCGAGGCGCCGTGAATCGTGGTGTCGAGAGGGGGCTGCGGATCGGCGTCCTTGCCGCCGAAAATCCGCTCGGCGGGCGAGGCGACGTCGGCGGGGGAGCCCCAGCCGGTGTAGCGGGTGTCGACCACCAGTTTCGCCGCCTTGCCCTTGCCGCCGAGGTCGGCGGCGGTCTCGGTCGTCAGACGGTTCGGCAGGCCGCTGTCGTCGACCCAGAGCCGCCACCTGACCTCCGTACGGCCGGCGTCGCCGACCGGCCTCGACCTCCACAGGCCGCGGAAGGAGGGGGAGATCCCGTACAGCTGGGCCCAGGTGGTCACGCCCCGGTACTGGACGCCGCCCGCGCCGGGCAGGCTGCGCTGCGCCTCACGCACCAGGAACCTCAGGGTGTCCGGTTCGAGCACGTTGACGACCTGCTTGCCGGTGGCGGACGTCCGGGTCCCGCCCCGGGGCAGGCGGTCGGTCTGGACGCCTCCGGACAGGCGGGACTTCTCCCCGAGGACGATCCGCCGCTGCGAGACCGCGGGCTCGCCCTCGCCGAGAAGCCGCGTCAGGATCTCGCGTCCCGCCACGGCGCCGGAGGACCCGGGGGAAGCGCTCCGCGTCTTCACCACGTTCGAGCCGCTCTCCGCGGCACCGAGCGAGACACGGTTGGTCTCGGTGATCTGGACGCCGTGTTCGGGGCGCAGCTGCCGTTCGAGCGCGCTCGCCGGGTCGGAGGACGTGGCCCGCGCCGAGGTGGTCTGCGCGGCGGCGGGGGATGCGGTGATCAGGGCGGGCGCGGCCAGTGCCGCCGTCACCAGGGCGATCCATTGCCTCATGGGTTCGCCGTCCTTTACAGGGAGATGCTTGGGATGAGGGGGAGAGGGCATCCTCTCAGATGCCGATCATGGTTGTGACACGGGCCGTGGTGTTCCGTCTCGTCCGGCGCCACGTCGCCGGCGGCACTCGCGTCGCCGGAGGCGCGGACGATGTGCTCCGGATGCCGTCCGGCGCTCCGGTTCCCGCCGCGCGACGGGCACCCGGCCCGCTGGGAGGGCCGGGCACCGGAGGGGGTCAGTCGTTCTTCGCGCGCTCGACGATGATGTTCAGGGGGCTTTCCGGCTCGAAGATGTCGTCGATGTCGTCGAGGTCATTGAAATCGACGACCTGGTCGGCGGGCGGGGCGGTGATGACGACCCGGGAGCCCCAGCCGGTGTAGCGGCTGTCGGTCGCCATCCTCACCGTGGTGTCCCTGGCGATGTCGATGTCGGCCTCGGTGGCCAGGCGGCTGGGCAGTCCCCTGCCGTCGAGCCAGAGCCGCCACGTGATCTTCCGCTGCGCCCACTCGTCCCCCGGCGGGAAGTCCCAGCCCCTGCGGTAGGCGGAGGACGCCCAGTACAGCTCCTTGCGGGTGTTCACGCCGGTGTACTGGACGCCGCTCGCGCCGGGAAGTCTGCGGTCCGCCTCACGCACCAGGAACCTCAGCGTGCCCGGGTCGAACACGTTGACGTACAGCTGGTAGGTGCCGCTTCCGATGGCCTTGAGGACGTTCTCGGTGCGAACCCAGCGCTTTCCCTCGGGAAGCTTGTCCATCCAGACGGGAGGACCGGAGGAGTACGTCTTCCCCCTGAGAGTGATCCTCCGCTCGGTCGAGGAGAGGTCCTCGTCCTTCTTCTTGGGGGGTGGCTGCGTGGTGAAGCGCGTGGTCAGGTCCGTGGCGGCGACTCCGGCGGGGCCGAACTCCAGGCTTCCTCCGACGCGGGCGATCATCTTCGCCGTCGGCTTCCCCTTCTGCTTCAGGGGGACGGTCGTGATCTCGGTGACCCGGACGCCGTGCCCGGGGCGTAGCTGGTGCTTGAGGGCCTTCACCGGGTCGGGGGCGGTCCGCGGCGCGGCCGTGGCGGGGGCGGTGACCAGGGCGGGGGCGAGCAGCGCCGCCACCACCGGGGCGATCCATCGCTTCATGGGTTCGCCGTCCTTCTGTGGAGGGATTGCGGGGGAGTGCCGGAGACGAGGAGAGGGCTCCTCGCGGAGGGTGATCGTGGACGTGCGGTGATCCGCGACGACCGCCGAGACTCCGGCGGGGTTCGTGCGATGCGTCGCCCGGCCCGGGGACGGGGCCGGGCGACGGAGGGGGTCAGTCGTTCTTCGCGCCCTCGACGAGGATGTTCAGGGGAGTCTCGGGCTCGAGTTCGGAGTCGAGGTCCTTGAAGTCGGCGACCTGGTCGGCGGGCGGGGCGGTGATGGCGACCTTGGAGCCCCAGCCGGTGTAGCGGGTGTCGACCGTCAGCTTCATGGCGCCCTGACCGAAGAATTCGGTGCTGCTCTCGGTCACCAGGCGGCTGGGCAGTCCCCTGCCGTCGAGCTGGAGCCGCCACTTGATCTTCGTCCGCTCCTCCCCGTCGGCCCCGCCTCCCGGCTGCCCGCGGAGGATCCGGGAGGCCTTGTACAGCTCGGCCCCGGTGGTCGCGCCGCGGTACTGGAAGCCGCCCGCGCCGGACGCCGTGCGGTTGGCCTCGCGGGTCAGGAGGCGGAGGATGTCCGGGTCGAAGACGTTGACGTACTGCTCGGTGCCGCCGCTGCCGATCGTCGCGAAGTTGCTGCGCACCCAGGTCTTGCCCTCGGGGAGCCGGTCGGCGTAGACGCCGCCCGAGGTGTACCCCTTGCCGTTGACGATGATGTCACGCTGGGAGAAGACGGCGACTCCGTCCTTGGGCGGCGGTTGCGTGGTCACGCGCTCCGTCAGGTCCGCGGCGACGACTCCCGAGCCGCCGAACTGCAGGACCCCCTTGCCGCGGAAGATCGCTCTCTGCTTCCCGAGCGAGGCGTGCCCGGAGTCGGTGATCCGTACTCCGTGCCCGGGACGGAACTGGTGCTTGACGGCCTTCACCGGGTCGGGGGCGGTCCGCGGCGCGGCCGTGGCGGGAGTGGTGACCAGGGCGGGGGCGAGTACCGCCGCCGCCACCAGGGCGATCCATCGCCTCATGGGGTTGGTTGTCCTTTGTGCGGGTTTGGTAGGGGAGGAGAGAACATCCTTCCAGACAATGATCATGGATGTGGTGTGATTCGCGGTGGTCCGTGAAACCCGGCGCAGCATGGCCGGTTACGCTGCGGACAGCTCTTCCGTTGCGCGTGGAGCGCGGACAAGGAGGTCTGCATGGATGCCGTGTCGAGAATTCGCGTCGTCATCGCCAAGCCGGGGCTGGACGGTCACGACCGAGGAGTGAAGATCGTGGCGAGGGCGCTGCGGGACGCCGGGATGGAGGTCGTCTACACAGGACTGCACCAGACTCCCGAGCAGATCGTGCGCACCGCCATCCAGGAGGACGCCGCCGCCGTCGGGCTGTCCGTCCTGTCGGGGGCGCACATGACGCTCTTCGCCAAGGTGATCGAGCTGCTGCGTGAGAACGACGCGAGCGACATCTTGGTGTTCGGCGGCGGGATCATTCCCGACGAGGACATGCCCGAGCTGGAGCGGATGGGCGTGGCCCGGATCTTCACGCCGGGGGCGACCACCCAGGAGATCGTCGAGTGGGCACAGACTGCCATTCCGTCCCGCGTATAAGGACATTCCATCCCGTCTACAAGGACCCGGTGACCTGGCCACGCCGCCTGGGCGGCTAGGCTTCATTGGCGCGAAAACGCCGGGCTCCCCCTGAGATCGTGGAGCCGGCCCGCTCACATCTGTACACCAGCCGCACAAGCAAGGACGGACCCTCGTGGACCTGTTCGAACATCAGGCGAAGGAGCTCTTCGCGGAGTACGGTATCCCGGTGCCGCGCGGTATCGTCGCCCACACCGTGGAGGAGGCACGCGCGGCAGCCGAGGAGCTGACCGGGCGCGTCGTCGTCAAGGCCCAGGTCAAGACCGGTGGTCGCGGCAAGGCGGGCGGCGTGAAGGTCGCCGACGACGCCGCCGACGCCGAGCAGAAGGCCACCCAGATCCTCGGCATGGACATCAAGGGCCACACGGTCCACAAGGTCCTGATCGAGGAGGCCAGCGCGATCGCGGAGGAGTACTACTTCTCCTTCCTGCTCGACCGCGCCAACCGCACGTTCCTCGCCATCTGCTCCGCCGCCGGCGGGATGGACATCGAAGAGGTCGCGCACAGCACCCCGGAGAAGGTCGCCAAGATCCCGGTCTCCCCGCTGGAGGGAGTGGACCGCGCCAAGGGTCGCGAGATCGCCGTCGCCGGTGGCCTGCCCGAGGTGGCCCTCGACGGCGCCGCCGAGCTCATCGAGAAGCTCTGGGCCGCCTTCGTCGACGAGGACGCCTCCCTGGTCGAGGTCAACCCGATGATCCTGTCCGCCGACGGCCAGGTGAAGGCCCTCGACGGCAAGGTCACCCTCGACGACAACGCCTCCTTCCGCCAGCCCGACCACGCGGTCTTCGAGGACAAGGCCGCCGAGGACCCCCTCGAGGCGGCCGCCAAGGCGAAGGACCTCAACTACGTCAAGCTCGACGGCAACGTCGGCATCATCGGCAACGGCGCGGGCCTGGTCATGTCGACCCTCGACGTCGTCGCCTACGCGGGCGAGGCCTTCCCCGGCCAGCCCAAGCCCGCCAACTTCCTCGACATCGGCGGTGGCGCCTCGGCCGAGGTCATGGCCGCCGGTCTGGAGATCATCATCTCCGACCCCGCCGTGAAGTCGATCTTCGTCAACGTCTTCGGCGGCATCACCGCCTGTGACGCGGTCGCCAACGGCATCGTCTCCGCCTTCCAGCTGCTGGAGAGCCGGGGCGAGGCCGTCAGCCGCCCGCTGGTCGTCCGCCTCGACGGCAACAACGCCGAACTCGGGCGGAAGATTCTCGCCGACGCCGGCCTCAAGGGCGTCGAACTGGTCGACACCATGGATGATGCGGCCAAGCGTGCCGCCGAGCTCGCCGCGGTAGGTGCGTAATGGCTATCTGGCTGACCGAGAACAGCAAGATCATTGTCCAGGGCATGACCGGCGGCGAGGGCACCAAGCACACCCGCCGCATGCTCGCCTCCGGCGCCCGCGTCGTCGGCGGTGTCAACGCCCGCAAGGCCGGCACCGTCCACGAGGGCCTGCCCGTCTTCGGCACCGTCGTCGAGGCCATGAAGGAGACCGGCGCCGACGTGTCGGTCGTGTTCGTGCCCCCGGCGTTCACCAAGGACGCCGTCAAGGAGGCCGTCGACGCCGAGATCCCGCTCTGCGTGGTGATCACCGAGGGCGTCCCGGTCCACGACACCACCGAGTTCTGGGCCTACGCGGTCGCCAAGGGCAACAAGACCCGCATCATCGGGCCGAACTGCCCCGGCATCGCCTCCCCCGGCGCCTCCAACGCGGGCATCATCCCCGCCGACATCACCACCGCGGGCCGCATCGGCCTGGTGTCGAAGTCCGGAACGCTGACCTACCAGCTCATGTACGAGCTGCGTGACTTCGGCTTCTCCACCGCCGTCGGCATCGGTGGCGACCCGGTCATCGGCACCACGCACATCGACGCCCTCCAGGCGTTCCAGGACGACCCGAACACCGACGCGATCGTGATGATCGGTGAGATCGGCGGAGACGCCGAGGAGCGCGCCGCCGCCTACATCGAGCAGCACGTGACCAAGCCGGTCGTCGCCTACGTCGCGGGCTTCACCGCCCCCGAGGGCAAGACGATGGGGCACGCGGGCGCGATCGTGTCCGGCTCGGCCGGTACCGCACAGGCGAAGAAGGAGGCTCTGGAGAAGGTCGGCGTCCGCGTCGGCAAGACCCCGAGCGAGACCGCCCGCCTGATGCGCGAGGTCATGCAGTCCCGCTGACACGGGGTCGACGCCTGCCCGCCGCATCTCGCGGCGGGGAGGGCGTCGGCGTTCTCCGCCCACGGGGCTCACAGCGAACAAAGGCGCCCGTCTTCCCACGGGCGCCTTTGTCGTGCCCGGCTTTCGCCCCGCCCGGTTTTCTCACGCCCGGCCTCGTACGGCATGCGACACGCGGGGCGAAGGAGTCACCTCCACCCGCAAGATCCTGAGACCATCGACTATTGTGACGGCCCTTCTCGACCAGCTCCGGACGGCTCCCCGTAACGTCCTCAGCCGTATCCCCCTGCCCGGCGTCACGGGTGACGACGACGACGTCCGCAGGCCGCTTCCCGTCTCCGGGATGCTCGCCGCGGCGTGGACGCTCGGAGTGGGGCTCGCGGTGCTCACCACGTTCACCCTGGTCGGCTGGATCGCCTCCCCCCAGGGCGCGCTCGGCACCGGCCTGCCCGGCGTGTTCCGCACCGCGGCGCAGCTGTGGCTGGTGGCCCACCACGCGGGGTTCGCGATCTCCGGCGGGTCGGTGGGGCTGCTCCCGCTGGGGCTGACGCTCCTTCCGGCCTTCCTGCTGTACCGCGCCGGGATCTGGATGGCCCGGGACGCCGACCTGCGGCTCCGACTGCCCGCCAGGCTGCCGAAGAACAGCCCCAAGGACGAGGCCAACGCCCGTCGCCGGGCTCAGCTGGTGCTGGTCGCCCAGGCGGGGATCTCGCTGGCCGCGCCGTACGCGCTGCTGGCCGGGGGCATCGCGCTGATCACCCGCAACGAGATCACCCAGCCGTTCCTCGGTGACGCGCTGCTCAGCCACCTGCTGCTCGCCTTCGCCGCGGGCTCGCTGGCCACCGCCAGGACGATCGGGCCGTGGCGGTCGATGCTGCGGCTGCTGCCCGAACGGCTGCGCTCGGTCCTGGTGAGCTCGGCCGCGGCACTGGGAATCATGATCGTCGCGGGTGCGATCCTGGTGCTCACCGCGATCGTGGTGAACTTCGAGCAGGTCAGGGCACTGTCGGAGATCCTGTCGCCGGGGTTCGTCGGCGGCCTGCTGCTCCTGCTGATCCAGGTGCTCTACCTGCTGAACGCGGTGATCTGGGGGATGGCCTACATCGCCGGTCCGGGCTTCGCCGTCGGCACCGGCACGCTGGTCGCGCCGACGGGGGTCCAGCTCAGCGGCGTGCCCACCCTGCCGATCCTGGGCGCCCTGCCCGAGCCGGGGCCGACTCCGGCCTGGGTGATGGCGGTGGTCGTGCTGCCGTTCGCGGCGGGGGCGGTGGCCGGTGTCCTGAGCGTCAGGATCGCCCCCTCGCCGTCCTACGAGGGCGCGCCGCTGTGGGGGTTCGTCTGCGGGCTGACGACCGGGGCGGCGGCCGGGGCACTGGCCGCGCTGTCCGGGGGATCGCTCGGCGGGGCACGGCTCGTCGCGGTCGGACCGGCGGCCTGGGAGGTCATGTTCTCGGTGACGCTGGAGGTGGGTGTCGCCGCGGGCATCTCGGCCGGGCTGGCCAACTGGTGGTTCATCTTCCGGGGGCACAACACCGCCGTCACCAAGGCCGCGGAGAAGGTCGGCACGGCCACCGCGCCGGTCCGCAAGGCGAGCGTCAAGATCGCCAAAGCGGCGGGATCGGTGGCCAGCAAGGTCGGTTTCGCCGAGTCGGACGAACTGCGCAGGCTCCCGGGACACTGGATGGACGCCACCGAGTGCGACACCCAGCCGATCCCGGTCATCAGGGACGACTGGCAGGACGAGCACACCCCCGCGGGAGACACCGTCCCGCCGAAGAAGAAGGCCGGGCACGAGCCCCCGCGCCCGCCCCGGCGGGACATCGTCGACGAGTCCGACGACAAGGGCGGTCACGTCATCTATCTCGACCCCTACGCCTGGGACCGCGACTGACCCCTCGCCCTCACCCCGGACGCGGGTTTCAGGCGGACCCGCGTGTCCCGCCCGGCTCCGAAACGATCTCGAACCATACCGGCCGCATGGGCGGTGGCTGGTATGGGACGGTTTTCCGCGCGCCGGGTGAAGATCGCCGCTCCGGGGTACCGATAGTGACGTACGGCCCGGGCCTCTCCGGTCCGGACCGGACGACGATGGCGCGGCGGCATGTGCTGGGGAAGTGAATGCCGCCGCGCCCGCTTCACGGGACCCGTCCGCCCCGGGTACGGCGGGCGTCGCCGGTCGGGAACCGCGCCGCGCTGGCGCCCTCCCGCGGGGGCTACCGTGTCCCTGGCCGATGAGGGGAGTCCGGCACGATCCGCTGAGGACGTCGCCGTTACGGACGGGAGCCCGAGTGTGAGTGATGCGGCCGACCAGGTGATCGAGCGGGTCTCCACGAAGGTCGCCTACGAGACGCGATACATGAGGCTGCGTGAGGACCGGATACGGCGTCCTGACGGGTCACCGGGGATCTACTCCTATGTGGAGAAGCCGGACTTCGCGCTCGTCGTCCCCATGGAGGACGATGGATTCCACCTGGTCGAGCAGTACCGTTACCCGATCGGCCGCCGCTCGTGGGAGTTCCCGCAGGGGACCATGCCCGGGATGGCCACGGCCGATCCCGAGAGCCTCGCCCGGGAGGAGCTCCGCCAGGAGACCGGCCTGTCCGCCGGTTCGATGCGGCACCTGGGGCGTCTCCACTGCGCCGTGGGCATGGCGAGCCAGGGCTTCGACGTGTTCCTGGCCACCGACCTCGTCCACGGCCGGGCGGAGCTGGAGATCGAGGAGCAGGACCTCCGCCATCGGTGGTTTCCCCGCCGGGAGGTGGAGGAGATGATCCGCACCGGTGTGATCACCGACGACTCCAGCCTGGCCGCCTACACCCTTCTGCTGCTCGGCGTGTGAGCGACGGACCCCGGGATCCTGTCAACGCGGGGAAGGCCGGAGTGGGGAGGGACGGGTTGAGTCGAGGGGACAGGGTTGAGGGGACAGGGCTGAGGGGACAGGGAGGGGACGGACGAAGGGGAAAGGTCAGGGCGGGAAGGGGAACTGGAGCTCGCCGGGCCGCATGAAGGGCATCTTCTTCTCCATCGCCCGTTCGAGCTGCTCCAGGCACTCGTTCTGGGCGGTGACGGTGCCGGCCCCTATACGGCAGTCGGCGTAGGCGGTCAGCTCGTCGCTGAAGTAGAACTGCGTCGCGGTCACCCCGGCGGAGACCAGCAGCGCCAGCGAGGCCAGGACGATGCCGACGACGGCGATTCCCACCGGCTTGGTCACCGAGCGCAGCAGGGGGATCGCGCGGACCGAGACGACAATGGCGAAGAGCGACATGACGAGCCCCGCCAGGGGGAGCATGAACGTCATCACCACCGAGGCGAGCGCGAGCCACAGGGCCCGGCGTCCCGCACTCTCCGCCGGCTGTGCCTGGACGGGTGTCGTCAACTGACCTCCTTGCGTCGTACGAGGACACAGGCCGATACCCTTGCAGCGGCGTGAGTCCCCGTCCGAATGGAGTGCGTCGGTGTCATCCCAGGCCGCTCGGCTTGTGGTCCTCGTATCCGGTTCTGGAACCAACCTACAGGCCCTGCTGGACGCTTCGGCAGACGAGGCTTACGGGGCCGCCGTCGTGGCGGTCGGAGCCGACCGCGACGGCATCGAAGGACTGGCACGCGCGGAGCGCGCGGGAGTGCCGACCTTCGTCGAGAAGCTGTCCGCCCACGAGAGCCGCGACGCCTGGGACGAGGCGACCGCCGCCCGGATCGCCGAGCACCGTCCCGACCTGGTCGTCTGCGCGGGGTTCATGAAGATCCTCGGCGCGCCGACGCTGACCGCCTTCACGGTGCTCAACACCCACCCCGCGCTGCTGCCGTCCTTTCCCGGCGCGCACGGCGTCCGCGACGCCCTGGCGTACGGCGTCCGCGTCACCGGCTGCACCGTGATGCTCGCCGACGCGGGAGTCGACACCGGGCCGATCGTCGCCCAGGAGGCGGTGCCCGTGCTCGACGGCGACGACGAGGAGACGCTGCACGAGCGCATCAAGACCGTCGAGCGGAACCTGCTCGTCGAGACCGTCGGCCGGATGGCCCGCGAGGGCTGGACGGTGACCGGACGTACCGTTCGTCTCGGACGACCCAGCGGATGAGCTGGGCGGCCGGAAAACCTGAACCAAACAGGAGGACCACGAAGTGACCCGCATCGCCATCCGGCGCGCGTTGATCGCGGTGTATGACAAGAGCGGGCTGGAGGAGCTGGCCCGCGGGCTCGACGCCGCAGGAGTGGAGATCGTCTCCACGGGCGGCACCGCCGCGAAGATCGCCTCGTTCGGTGTCCCCGTCACTCCGGTCGAGTCGCTGACCGGTTTCCCCGAGTGCCTGGACGGCCGCGTCAAGACCCTGCACCCGCGCGTCCACGCCGGTCTGCTCGCCGACAGCGGCAACCCGGCCCACCTCAAGCAGCTCGAAGAGCTGGAGATCGAGCCGTTCCAGCTCGTCGTGGTCAACCTGTACCCGTTCCAGGAGACCGTGGCCTCCGGCGCCTCCGACGACGAGTGCGTCGAGCAGATCGACATCGGCGGCCCGGCGATGATCCGCGCCGCGGCCAAGAACCACGGCACCGCCTCGGTCGTGGTCGACCCCGGCGCCTACGGTGACGTGCTCGCCGCGGTCGCGCTGGGCGGCTTCACCCTCACCGAGCGCCGCCGTCTGGCCGCCGCGGCCTACGCCCACACCGCCGCCTACGACACGGCGGTCGCCTCGTGGTTCGCCAACGTCTACGCCGCCGGGGAGGGCGCCTGGCCCGCCTACATGGGGGCCGCGTGGACGCTCAGGACTCCGCTGCGTTACGGCGAGAACCCGCACCAGGGCGCCGCCCTCTACTCGGGGCAGCGCGACGGCCTGGCCAACGCCGAGCAGCTGCACGGCAAGGAGATGTCCTACAACAACTATCTCGACGCCGACGCCGCGTGGCGGGCGGCCTGGGACTTCCCCGAGCCCGCGGTGGCGATCATCAAGCACCAGAACCCCTGCGGCGTCGCGATCGGAGCCGACGTCGCGGAGGCGCACCGCAGGGCCCACGCCTGCGACCCGGTCTCCGCCTACGGCGGTGTGATCGCGGTCAACGGCGAGGTCACCGAGCAGCTGGCCGGGCAGATCGCGGAGGTGTTCACCGAGGTCGTGGTGGCCCCGGCGTTCACCGCCGAGGCGCTGGCGCTGCTGACCGCGAAGAAGAACATCCGCCTGCTCGTCTGCCCGAAGGGGCCGGACAACCGGGCCGAGTTCCGCCGGATCGACGGAGGCCTGCTGGTGCAGACCACCGACAGGGTGGACGCCCCCGGCGACGACCCGTCCACCTGGGAGCTCAAGGCGGGTCCCGCGGCCTCCGCCGAGGTCCTCGCCGACCTGGCCTTCGCCTGGAAGGCCTGCCGTTCGGTGAAGTCCAACGCGATCCTGCTGGCCGCCGACGGCGCCAGCGTCGGCGTCGGCATGGGCCAGGTCAACCGGGTCGACTCGGCGCAGCTGGCGGTCAAGCGCGCCGGTGAGCGCGCCCGGGGCTCGGTCGCGGCCTCCGACGCGTTCTTCCCGTTCGCGGACGGCCCGCAGGTGCTCATCGACGCCGGGGTGAAGGCCATCGTGGAGCCGGGCGGTTCCATCCGCGACGGGGACGTGATCGCCGCCGCGGAGGCCGCCGGGATCACGCTCTACTTCACCGGGACCCGTCACTTCTTCCACTGATCTCCGGCCGGTCTCCATCCTGATCTCGCAGGTCGTACGGCTGCCGCACGCGTGGGGCAGCCGTACACGGGAGATGGAAGAGTGGCGAATCGGACATGATTTTCCGGCCGGAAGAGGTTTAAAGCCCGGTTAGGGTAAAGCATTCCTTTTGTCGCGCTCGGGGAGATCTTCCATGCCTTTGCTCGGTCCCGTCCTGAACGTTCTTGTGATCATGAACGGGTTCTGGGAGAGCCCCTGGCTGCTCGTCGTCTTCGCCCTCGGTGCCGCCTACATGGGGGCGAAGATCGTGGAGTACATCCCCTACACCCGCCGGATCATCGAGCGGAGGGAAGCGAGCCGCGGATGATCTCGTGGAAGGATTGACACCATGAGTGCGCAGATTCTGGACGGCAAGGCCACCGCGGCGAAGATCAAGGCAGACCTCACGGCCAGGGTGGCCGCGCTGAGGGAGCACGGTGTCACCCCCGGGCTGGGCACGGTCCTGGTCGGCGACGACCCGGGCAGCCAGATCTACGTGGCGGGAAAGCACCGTGACTGCGCGGAGGTCGGCATCGCCTCCATCCGGAGGGACCTGCCCGCGACCGCGACCCAGGCCGAGGCCGAGGCGGTCGTCGACGAGCTCAACGCCTCGGCGGAGTGCACCGGTTACATCGTCCAGCTTCCGCTGCCCCGGCACCTCGACACCATGGCGCTGATCGAGCGCATGGACCCGGCCAAGGACGCCGACGGCCTGCACCCGGTCAACCTGGGCCGCCTGGTCCACATGGTCGACGCGCCGCTGCCCTGTACCCCGCACGGCATCGTCCTGCTCCTGCAGGAGTACGGCGTGCCGATCAAGGGCGCCGAGGTCGTCGTGGTCGGGCGCGGCATCACCGTGGGCCGCTCGCTCGGCCTGCTGCTGACCCGCCGTTCCGAGAACGCGACCGTCACCCTCTGCCACACCGGCACCCAGGACCTGGCCGCCCACGTCCGGCGCGCGGACATCGTCGTCGCGGCGGCGGGCGTCCCTCACCTGATCACCGCCGACATGGTCAAGCCCGGCGCGGCCGTGCTGGACGTCGGCGTCTCCCGGGTCGACGGCAAGATCGCCGGTGACGTCGCCCCCGACGTCGCGGAGGTCGCGGGCTTCCTCACCCCCAACCCCGGCGGGGTGGGGCCGATGACCCGAGCCCTGCTGCTCACCAACGTCGTCGAGGCGGCCGAGAAGCAGGCCGCCCAGAAGTAGACCGCCGTACCGGCGCCGCCAGAAGTGGACCGCCGTACCGGCGCCGGGAGAGCGCGCACGAGCAGGCGAGGTCACCACGACGGCACGCCGAAGCCGGGCGCGCCCGCCGGACGATGTGCCGAGGCCGGGCGCGCCCGCCGGGCGGCATGCCGAAGGCCGGCACGCCGGAGATGGCGCGTGCCGTGACGCGGCCTGCCGCCCGGTGAGGGCGGGTCGCCCGGAGCCGGGCTTATGACGCCCGGCGGCTCGTCGTCGTCGCCGCAGGCTGGGCCTCAGGGGCGCCCGCGGCGCGTTGTGGCGGCACCACCGGGGTCGGTCGCACCAGACCGAGGGCGACCACCTCGTTGGCCAGCCTGGTGCGGCGGTTGGTGCCCTCCGGTATCCGGAACTTCTGGTACAGACGCAGCAGATGTTGCTTGACCGCCGCCTCCGTCACCACCAGGTCGTCGGCGATCTCCCGCGCGGTCGCGGGAGCGACGAACGCCTCGTCGGACAGTGCCGGACGGCACAGCGACGTCAGCACGTCCACCTCCCGCCGGGTCAGCTCCGGAGCCGCCGCGCGGCGCAGCTCGACCTCGGGGGCGAAGTCCTCACGCGGAACTCCGCCGATCCTGCCCCTCGCGGCACCGAAGGAGACGACGTCGCCGTCGTCGAGCACCCTCCGGGCGATGGGCCGGCCGTTCACCCGTGTGCCGTTGCGGGACAGGCCCAGATCAACGACGTACAGGTAGGGGCCGCGCCGTACGAATTCCGCGTGCAGCCGGGAAACACTTGGATCGTTGAGCCGGATGTCTACTCCCCGGCCACGCCCGATCGTCGTGATCTCGGGGCGCAACGGGACCACCTCGCCTGTGTCCTCGATGCGTATGAACGGCCCCTCCACGGCAGTTCCTCCCCAGGTAGCCCGCCGTAACTATTCCTACAGCTGCGGCTTACCCAAACGAGGGGATGGGGAATCGCCTTTGCCAGAAGGAGAATCCTTCGTGAAATTGGTCTGGACCTCTTGGGAAGGTTTGTCCTGCTCACGGGTAGACTGCGCTGCAAGATAAGCGGAGGAAACAGTCATGGCGGACAAACCCACAAAAGGTCTCGCCGATGTCGTGGCCGCGTCCACGGCGCTCAGCGACATCGACGGTCAGGCCGGTCGTCTCTTCTATCGCGGATATGACATCCACGACCTCGCCGGCCGCACCTCCTTCGAGGAGACCGCGCACCTTCTGCAGCATGGCAGGCTCCCGACGCGGGAACAACTGGCCGACTACGGGGCCGAGCTCGTCCGGGGACGTGAACTGGGCGCCCTCGCCGCGGCGAACATCCCTGAGATCGCCGAGAAGCAGGCTCCCATGGAGGCGCTCCGCACGCTGGTCTCACTGGCCTCCGGCGACGACCCCGACAAGGACTCCAACAGCCCCGAGGCCAACCTGCGCAAGGCCGCCAGGCTGACCGCCCAGCAGCCGATCCTCGTGGCCCGGTACCACGCCGCCCGCACCGGGACCGAGATCCCCGACCCCGACCCCGAGCTGAGCGTCGCGGCGAACTTCCTGCTCCAGATCACCGGCCGCGTGCCGGACCCCCACGCGGTCGAGGTCTTCGACACCTGCCTGGTCCTGCACGCCGACCACACCATGAACGCCTCGACCTTCGCCGCCCGCGTCTGCGCCGCGACCCTGTCCGACATGCACTCGGCCATCGTGGCGGCCATCGGCACCCTCAAGGGCCCGCTGCACGGCGGTGCGAACGAGCAGGTCATGCGTACCCTGGAGGCGCTCGACCCGGGTTCGGTCGCCCAGTCTGTGCGCGACAGGCTCGCCGCCCACGAGAAGATCATGGGCTTCGGGCACCGGGTCTACAAGACCGAGGACCCGCGCGCCACGCACCTGCGCAGGATGTCGCAGGAGCTCGCCGAGGCCTCCGGTGACGACACCTACTACCGGATGTCCAAGGAGATGGAGGAGGTCGTCTTCGAGACGAAGGGCCTCTATCCGAACGTGGACTTCTACGCCGCGACCGTCTACCACTACCTCGGCATCCCCACCGATCTGTTCACGCCCGTTTTCTCCGTCAGCCGTATGTCAGGATGGACCGCGCACGTCATCGAGCAGCACGCCGACAACCGTCTGATCCGCCCGGACAGCGAGTACGTCGGCGAGCGGGACCAGAAGTGGAAGCCGATCGACGAGCGATGAGCCGGGTGCGAGGAGTCAGCCGACGAGTGCCCGGACGGACGCGATCATGGATGCGAACGACGAACGGGATGCGCGTGAGCACGAATACGACGACGATCACCCTGAGGGCCGACGGTCACGGACGCGAGCGGTGAACGCGGCGAGCGCGCGGAGCGCGGCCGACGACCGCTGGGGGCCCTACCCCCTGGTGTTGGTCGGGGCGGTCCTCGCCGTGACCTTCGCCGTCCTGTTCGATCCCGAGTGGGGAGGGTTCTCCCTCGGTGTGGTGATGGCGGCCGGGGCACTGCTCCGGCTCGCCGGGGGCGGGCGGCTCGCCGTACGCCGGAAGACGACCGACACGATCACGCTCGCGCTCTTCGGCGTCGCGCTGATGGTCGGCTCGCTGCTCCTGCAGTACCCGTGGCTCATGCCGCGATGAGTCGGATGACGTCGGATGACAGGGTGCGTCGCAGAGCGGTCAAACCGGTCCGATAGCCTCAACGGCCAGTGAGCCTCAAGGACTGTCTGGCCAGTGTTAGTTCAGAAGGGGAACCACACGCATGCCCAAGATCAAGGTAGAAGGTCCCGTCGTCGAGCTTGACGGCGACGAGATGACCCGGATCATCTGGCAGTTCATTAAGGACCAGCTGATCCTGCCCTACCTCGACGTCGACCTGAAGTACTACGACCTCGGGATCGAGCACCGCGACGCCACCGACGACCAGGTGACGATCGACGCCGCCAACGCGATCAAGCAGTACGGCGTCGGCGTCAAGTGCGCCACGATCACCCCGGACGAGGCGCGGGTCGAGGAGTTCGGCCTGAAGAAGATGTGGAAGTCCCCCAACGGGACCATCCGCAACATCCTCGGCGGCGTCATCTTCCGCGAGCCGATCATCATGTCCAACGTGCCGAGGCTCGTCCCCGGCTGGACCAAGCCGATCGTCGTCGGCCGTCACGCCTTCGGCGACCAGTACCGCGCCACCGACCTGAAGGTCCCCGGCGAGGGCACCCTGACCCTCACCTTCACCCCGAAGGACGGCTCCGAGCCGATCGAGCTCGACGTCTACGACTTCCCGGGATCCGGCGTCGCGCTGGCCATGTACAACCTGGACGAGTCGATCCGCGACTTCGCGCGGGCCTCCATGCGGTACGGCCTGTCCCGCAACTACCCGGTCTACCTCTCCACGAAGAACACGATCCTGAAGGCCTACGACGGCCGCTTCAAGGACATCTTCGCGGAGGTCTACGAGACCGAGTTCAAGGCCGAGTTCGAGGCCGCCGGCATCACCTACGAGCACCGCCTGATCGACGACATGGTCGCCGCGGCGCTCAAGTGGGAGGGCGGCTACGTCTGGGCCTGCAAGAACTACGACGGTGACGTCCAGTCCGACACCGTCGCGCAGGGCTTCGGCTCGCTCGGCCTGATGACCTCGGTCCTGCTCACCCCCGACGGCCGGACCGTCGAGGCCGAGGCCGCCCACGGCACCGTGACCCGTCACTACCGTGAGCACCAGAAGGGCAACCCGACCTCCACCAACCCGATCGCCTCGATCTTCGCGTGGACCCGGGGCCTCGCCCACCGCGGCAAGCTCGACAACACCCCCGCGGTGATCGACTTCGCCGAGAAGCTGGAGCAGGTCTGCGTCGAGACCGTCGAGGGCGGTCAGATGACCAAGGACCTCGCCCTCCTCGTCGGCGGCGACGCCAAGTGGCTGACCACCCAGGACTTCCTGGCGGCCCTGGACGAGAACCTCAAGAAGAAGATGGCCTAGCCGTTCCCGCGGAAGGGGTCGCCTCCGGGCGGCCCCTTCTCGTTGCCGGACCGGGTTCTCGTCATGGCGTGGTCAGGGAGCCGAGCACGATCGAGTCCCCCTCCGGAAGCCCGGCCACCCGGTGCAGCCGCCCGGTGACCGCGTCGATCCTGAAGAAGCCGAGCAGGTCCCCCTCGGTCTTGTCCGTCAGCTTGACGACGACCTCCCGGAGGTTCAGCCAGCCGACGACCTCGGCGGAGGTCGGGTCTCCCAGCGAGGGAAGCGGCAGGTCACGGAAGAGCTCGCGGGTCCTGGCGTCGATGACGTGCAGGCTGTCGCTCTTGCCCTTCACGGGCTTGATCGCGGCCGAGTATCTGCCGCTGGGGGAGTCGCGCCAGACCCCGTAGTTCTGGCGCAGCCAGTCGGCCGCGCGCTCGACGGCCGTCGCGTGCCCGGCGGGCAGCGAGGTCACGGTCCCGGTGGCGAAGTCGGTCCGTAGCCGCCGATCGCTGAGATCCACGGTGAACAGGCGGCCGTCGGGGGAGACGCTCACCCGGGTGCCGGTCTCGGTGTCCGCGGGGACCAGCACGGGCGACAGGTACCGTTTCTCGCCGCTGCGCAGGTCGTGGGCGACGTATCTGCCCTCCGCCGCGCTGAGGTAGGCGACGCGCCGCCCGTCCCCGCTGACGGCGGGTGAGAGCCGCCAGTAGCTCCAGTCGTCGCCGTGCGCCAGGTGCTGCGTCGCGTCGGGGACGTTCACCGTGGACTCGCAGTGGCCGGGCCGGTCACACTCGACCGATTCGAGCGCGGGACGGCCCTCGTCGCCACCGGCGAGCTTCAGCGTCCAGCCCGCGCAGGTGACCTTCCCCGCCCGTGAGGGCGCGGGCTTGCCGTCGGTCGAGGCGCCGTCGTCGGGGCACTTTCCGGGTACGGCGTAGCGGATCGTGAACGAGGTGCGCGGAGTCTGCCACGGGCGGAAGCCGGAACCGGGTCCCGGGCTGGAGACCACCCGCATCGTGTCGGGTTCCGCCGAGCGGGGCTGGTTGCGCTCGCCCAGCGCCGAGTTCCACACCTGCCCCTGCTGGATCAGGGTGAAGGCGGCGATGAGGCCGACCGGGACGAGGGCCGCGACCGCCGTCAGGACGGTTCCCCGGCGCCGGCGGCGGCGCAGCGCGCGCACGGACCGGTCGGCGAGGTCGGGAACGGACGCCTCGGCCGCCGTGGTGGCCAGTCTCGCGGTCAGCCGCTCGGCGTTGCCCTTGCTGAGCGCGGCCACCGCCTCGGTGATCTCCGACTCCACGCTCTCCAGGGGCATGCCGAGGACGGTCGCCATCTCCTCGCGTGTCCTGCCGTCGTGCAGGCAGGCGACCACGAGCACCCGGCGCCGTGCCGGGAGCCGCAGCAGGGCGGTCGCCTCCGTCGAGACGGGCCTGCGCAGGTAGCGGCGGTACATCGTGATCTGGGCGTGGACGGTGGGGTTCTCCCAGAGGGTGGGAGGCCAGCTCAGCCCTACGGAGCGCAGGGACCACAGCACGAGACGGATGGCCTGCTCGTGACCGCCGGTGAGGAGCAGGGCCGTGCCGACGAGAGAACGCTGATCGCGCTGGATGAAATCGCGATAACTGGCATATCGGCGCATGGGGGCTTGGCTCCGGCTTGACTGAGGAAACGCTCAACGGTAGCGATCTAAGCGCGTGGCGCGCCATCTTGGGGTGATTTGTCGGCAATCGAGTGGGTCGGCGTGTCTGATGTTCCCGACGTCCGGGCCGTCGTTCGCGGGCCACCGGCCGTACGGGATGCGGGGGTGTCTGAGAGTAACGCGACGGGGGCGGGGGCAGGGCATCGTAAAGTTTGGCTCGTCGGGGAGTCACCGGATCGTGAGGACGATGATGCCGCAGATCGCGCCGCTGGAGGCGGGAGAGCCGCGACGGCTCGGGCAGTTCGGCATCGCCGGCCGGATCGGCGAGGGCGGTCAGGGGGTCGTCTACCTGGGCGAGAACGCCTCGGGAGAGCGGGCGGCGATCAAGCTGCTGCACGTGAAGTTCTCCGGTGACGCGATCGCCAGGTCCCGGTTCGCCAGGGAGGCGCGGGCGGCGCAGCGGGTCGCCTCCTTCTGCACGGCGGGTGTGATCGAGGTCGACCTCGAAGGCGACACCCCCTACATCGCGAGCGAGTACATCGAGGGGCGGTCGCTGCGGGAGGTCGTGGAGAGCGAGGGGCCGCTCCGCGGCACCGCGCTGCAGCGGCTGGCGATCGGCACGGCGACCGCGCTCACCGCCATCCACCACGCCGCGATCGTGCACCGAGACTTCAAACCGGACAACGTGCTCATCGCCGCCGACGGGCCGCGGGTCGTGGACTTCGGCATCGCCCGCATCATCGACTCGACCGGCACGATCACCAGCCGGGCCATCGGCACCCCCGCCTACATGGCGCCCGAGCAGATCTCCGGCGGTGACGTCGGCCCGCACTCCGACGTCTTCTCCTGGGGCGCGACCGTCGCGTTCGCCGCGACGGGGGAGACGGTGTTCGCGGGCGGCTCGATCGCGGTGGTGCTGAGCCGCATCCTCACCCACGAGGTGGACGTCGAGGCCATGCCGGAGCCGTTGCGCGGCGTGGTCCGCGCGGCGCTGGCCAAGGCGGCCGCCGAGCGTCCCTCGGCCGACCAGCTCCTGCTGCGGCTGCTCGGCCGCCCCGACGACCTGAGCGCCTCGTCCGCCGTGCTCAACGAGGGGGCGCAGATCGCGGGCCCCGACGACCCCACCAGCCCCATACGGATACCGGAGGCCTTCTCCGGCCGGTCCACGCGGAGCGGCCCGCCCGTGCCGTCCACCGGGGTCCGCGCGCCGCACCCGGGGCACGGCGAGCAGCCCCCCGCCCCGGGGTACGGCGAGCAGCCTCCCGCCCCGGAGGGCGCCGGGAGGCCACGGTCCCTCGCGGGCGAGTCGCCGAGCCCCTCCCCGGAGCGCGTGGAGCCGCCCTCCCTGGACCACGTCCAGTACGTCTCGATCCCGGGCCGCGGCGAGCGCCCGTCGTCTCCCGGGCGTACCCCGCACGCCCGGCCCCCGGTCCACGGGGAACGCCCGCCGTCCCCGGGCCGCGGCGACTCCTCGCCGTCCCAGGCCCACCGTGAGCGCCCGTCGTCCCCGGCGTACGGCGAGCGCCCCTCCTCCCCGGCCTACGGGGACCCCTCCCGGCCTCCGGCCTACGGAGAGCCCCCGTCGTCCTCCGCCTACGGTGGGTCCCCTGTGTCCCCGGCCGTGTCTCCGGCTGTGTCTCCTGCTGTGTCCCCGGCGTACGGGGAGTCGCCGCGCCTTCCGGCCTACGGCGAGAGCGCGCCGTCCCCGCACTACGGCGAGCCCGCGGCGGACATCCCGCCGCCGAACTGGCAGGCGACGTTTCCCAGCCGGAACGCGGACCCGGGCACGCCGAAACGCTCGCACCGGGGCCGCTGGATCGCGGTCGTCGTGGCACTCCTGCTGGTCGGCGGCGCGGGCGCGGCCCTGTACTTCACGGGCCGGCTGCCGGGGTTCGGCGCGCAGCCGCAGGTCGGCCCCACCCCCGGTGCCTCGGCCACGGGCGGCTTCTCCTCGGTCGTGGACAAGGCGAGCGGCACCCACAGGCTGACCATCGGCCTGCGCGACACCCTGCCGGGCGTCGCGTTGAACGACGGCGGCACGTGGAAGGGGTTCGAGGTCGCCCTGGCGACCGAGATCGCCAAGAAGCTGGGGGTGCCGGCCGGCGGGGTGACCTTCCGGGCCACGAGGCGGGAGGAGCGGCCGAAGCTGCTGGCGTCGGGCGACGTCGACCTGGTCGTCTCGACCTACTCGATCAACAAGACGGACGACGTCACGTTCGCCGGGCCGTACTACCTGGCCCACGTCGACGTGCTCGTCAAGAGCGGCTCCTCGATCACCTCCCTCGCCGACCTGGAGGGCAAGCGGGTCTGCCAGCCGTCGGCCAGCGCCTCGATCGCCGTCCTGCAGCAGCGGGTGAAGCGGTTCGAGCTGATCCCCGCCGGCAACTACGCCGAGTGCATGGACAAGATCCTGGCCGGTGATGTGGACGCGGTCCCCGGTGACGACCTGCTGCTGGCGGGCTTCGCCGACCGGGCGGCCATCCGCTACAGGGTGGTCGGGCTGAAGCTCACCGACGAGCGCTACGCGGTGGCGATCAGGAAGGGCGACAGCCGCACCTGCAAGGCCGTGCAGGGCGCGATCGTGAGCCTCTACCGCGACGGCACCGTGAACAGGCTGCTCGACACCTACTTCTCCAGGGTCGACTTCCCCACCAGGGAGAACGACGTTCCCGTCATGGCCGGTTGCGGCTAGCCTCCTCGATCCGGTCCGCGGTCTCCAGGGCCCAGTCGCGCATCATCCGCGTCTGGCGCAGGCCCAGATCCAGGGCGTACACCCCGAAGTCGGACTTCTTCTGCGACGACTTGGCCGCGTGGATGGTCTCCAGCTCGGCCAGCCTGGTCTCGTAGGCCGTCACCTCCGCGCGCAGCAGCGCCACCGCCTCGTCCGGCTCCAGCATGGGCAGCAGGAACGCGCGCAGCGCCCCCTCGCTGCGGTAGAGGCGGCTCGGCGCCTTGGTGAGCAGCCACGCGCGCAGCTCCCGTGAGCCCTCCTCGGTGATCGTGTAGGTCTTCCGGCCGCGAGGTCCCTCCTCCTCGACCGTGACCAGGCCGTCGGCGGCCATCTTGTTCAGCTCCGGATAGATCTGGCTGTGCCGCGCCTGCCAGGCGTTGCTGATCGAGCTCTCGAAGAGTTTCGTCAGGTCGTAGCCGCTGGCGGGGCCGGCCGCGGTCAGCAGGCCGAGAAGTGCGATCCGAAGTGACATCTCCCCATCATAGCTACGGATTGACATGTCAAAACTGACACGTCAATATCGACATGTGTCTACTGACGTATCAACCCCTCCCGTGGCGAATCGCCCCAAGAACGGGCTGCTCACGCTCGCCGTACTCGGTGGAATGTTTCTCGCGATGCTCGACCAGACGATCGTCGGCACCGCGCTGCCCCGGATCACCCAGGAGCTCGGCGGCGCCGGGCTGTACACCTGGGTCGTGACGGCGTACCTGCTGACCTCCACGATCACCGTCCCCCTGTACGGCAGGCTGTCGGACACCTACGGCCGCAAGCCGCTGCTGCTCACCGGCATCGTGCTGTTCCTGCTCGGCTCGGTCCTGTGCGGGGCGGCACAGGACATGGGCCAGCTCATCGCCTTCCGCGCGCTGCAGGGACTGGGCGCGGGGGCGCTGCTGCCGCTCTCCCTGGCCCTGGTCGCCGACCTGTTCCCGCCGGGCAAGAGCGGCCAGGTCCAGGGCGCGATGGGCGGGGTGATGGGCCTGAGCTACATCGCCGGCCCCTTCCTCGGCGGCGTCTTCACCGACCAGGCGAGCTGGCGCTGGGCCTTCCTGGTCAACCTCCCCATCGGCGCAGCCCTCATCGCGATCATCGTCGCCCGGCTGCCGCGCGTGGCGGGCCAGGGGCGCGGTGCCCGTCCCGACTACCTCGGCATCGCCGTCTTCAGCGTGGCGATCGGCGCGCTGCTGATCGGCCTGACCGAGAAGGGGCTGGACGGCCACACCTGGACCAGCGGGCCCGTGCTGTGGCCCATCGTGGCCTCGGTCCTGCTCCTGGCGCTGTTCGTCCTCGTCGAGCGCGGGGCGGAGCAGCCGATCATCCCCCTGGAGCTGTTCCGCAACCGGACCTACAGCCTGGCCAACGTGGCCTCGTTCTTCACCGCCTTCTGCCTGTACGCCGGGGTGGTGTTCCTGCCCCGCTACTTCCAGGAGGCCATCGGGCTCAGCGCCACCGAGTCGGGCCTGCGCATCTACCCGCTCATGCTCGCGATGGTCGTCGGCAGCGCGATCACCGGCATGCTCATGTCCAGGACCCAGCGCTACCGGCCGTGGCTGGTCTGCGGGGCGTTCGTCATGGCGGCCGGGGCCCTGCTGTGCGCCGGGATCACGCTCGGGACCTCGGGCCTCGCCCTGGCCGGGTGGATGGCGCTCCTCGGCCTCGGCATGGGGCCGATGCTGTCCGGCCTGACCGTGGCGATCCAGTCCGCCGTGCCGCCCCGCCTCATCGGCACCGCGAGCGCGAACCTGACCTTCTTCCGGCAGATCGGCGGCTCGGTCGCGCTGGCCCTCGCCGGAACCCTCTACGCCTCCGTCATGAGGGACGAGGCGCCCGTCCACGGGCTGCGCGCCGCGCACGCCGCCGCGACCGCCACCGTGGTCCCCTGGCTCGCCGTCAGCGGGGCGCTCGTCGCCCTCGTCGCGCTGATCGCACTGCCCGGAGGCCGGATCAAGGCACTCGCCGCAAGGCCGGTGACGGTGGACGGGTAACATCCGAGCGTCACAATTCATCCTTCGAGTGGGGGAAGGTCATGGCCCAGACTCCCGTAAAGGTCACCGTCACCGGCGCCGCCGGTCAGATCGGCTACGCGCTGCTGTTCCGCATCGCGTCGGGCCAGTTGCTGGGCGCGGACGTCCCGGTCAAGCTGAGCCTGCTGGAGATCCCGCAGGCGGTCAAGGCCGCCGAGGGCACCGCGATGGAGCTCGACGACTGCGCGTTCCCGCTCCTGAGCGGCATCGAGGTCACCGACGACGCCAACAAGGCGTTCGACGGTACCGGCGTCGCGCTGCTGGTCGGCGCCCGCCCGCGTACGGCCGGCATGGAGCGCGGCGACCTGCTGCAGGCCAACGGCGGCATCTTCGGCCCGCAGGGCAAGGCCATCAACGACAACGCGGCGGACGACATCCGCGTCCTGGTCGTCGGCAACCCGGCCAACACCAACGCGCTCATCGCCCAGCAGCACGCCCCGGACGTCCCGGCCGAGCGCTTCACCGCGATGACCCGCCTCGACCACAACCGCGCGCTGTCCCAGCTCGCCGCCAAGCTCCAGGTCCCGGTCACCGAGGTCAAGAAGATGACCATCTGGGGCAACCACTCCGCCACGCAGTACCCCGACCTGTTCCACGCCGAGGTCGGCGGCAAGATCGCCGCCGAGCAGGTGGACGACGCCTGGCTGCGCGACACCTTCATCCCGACCGTGGCCAAGCGCGGCGCCGCGATCATCGAGGCCAGGGGCGCCTCCTCCGCGGCCTCGGCCGCCAACGCCGCGATCGACCACGTCTTCGACTGGGTCAACGGCACCGAGTGGACCTCCGCCGCGATCCCCTCCGACGGCTCGTACGGCGTGCCCGAGGGCCTCATCTCCTCCTTCCCGGTCGCCTCGCGCGACGGTAAGTGGGAGATCATCCAGGGCCTGGAGATCGACGCCTTCTCCCGCGAGCGCATCGACGCCACCGTGCGCGAGCTGGAGGAGGAGCGCGCCGCCGTCCGCGAGCTCGGCCTCATCTGAGCCGGCGGGCGGTCCGCGCGACCGTCCGGCGAAGGGGTCCCGGTCCGCCGGGGCCCCTTTTCCCGTCCGGGAGGGTGAACCGGTTCAAGTCTTGGGAGGGTGAACCGGCGGCGTGTCACCATGCCCCGGGAGGGTGTCTCGGCGTTGAATGACCACTGATGTTCGGGGGATCGGTGTTCACAGCGCATGGTGCGGCGCGGCTCGTCGCGGGAATCGTCAGTCTTGTCCTTGTCTGGGGGCCGGAGGTCCGGGTGCCCGAGACGGCACGGGCGGGGACCGAAGGGGAGAGCAGGCGGGGGGCGGACCTGTCCGTGCGGCTGGAGACCTCGCCGGAGGTCGCGCAGCCGGGACAGCCGCTGACCTACCGGGTCGAGGTGCACAACGGCGGGCCCGAGGACGCCGTGCTTCCGCTGCTCGTCATCCGGCTGCCGGAGGGGGTCGACGTCCTGGGCGTCAACGTCGCCGAGTGCCTGCCCGGCAGGACGACCAGCGAGGTGGTCTGTGCCTCGCAGCAGGACGTCCTGGCGGGGACGGACGGCGGGGTGACCATCAACGGCATCGTCCGGGCGGGGGCGCGCGGCCCGCTCAGCGCGGTCGCGACGCTCTCCTCCGAGGTGGTGGACGGCGACGAGACGAACAACGAGGCCAGGCTCCTGACCCCGGTCGACGAGGGCGCGGACCTGGCGGTCCGGCTGTCGCGCAAGACGCGGGAGGGGCGGCTGGTGACGATGAACGCGGTGGTCCGCAACCGGGGGCCCCGGATCGTCCGGGACGCCTCGGTCTTCCTGCGCACCGTCAAGGCGCGCTTCCTGGCGGCCAGCGGGGCGCGGTGCCATTCCTACTCGGGTTACGTCGGCTGCGCGCTGGGCGCGGTCGGCTCCGGCCGCCGGGTCAGACTCACGCTCGCCTTCCGCGCCCGCTGCGCCCACTGTGCCCGCCGGCCCCACCGGCGGGTGCCGAGGGCCAGGGCGACGGTCTACTCGACCCAGGTGGGAGACCGCCGCCCGGCCAACAACATGGCCCGCATCAGCCTGCGTTGATGCGCAGGGCGGACCAGGCGTCGGCGACGATGTCGCGGAGGGAGGGGTGCTCGGGCTTCCAGCCGAGCTCGCGCTGGATCTTGTCGGAGGAGGCGACCAGCACCGCGGGGTCCCCGGGCCGGCGCTCGCTCAGGACCGCGGGGATCTCGTGCCCGGTGACCTCGCGGCAGACCGACAGGACCTCCCGGACCGAGAATCCGGTGCCGTTGCCCAGGTTGTAGATCTTGTGTTCGCCCGCCGAGCAGGCATCCAGCGCCAGCAGGTGCGCCCTGGCCAGATCGGCGACATGGATGTAGTCGCGCACGCATGTCCCGTCGGCCGTGGGGTAATCCGTACCGAACACGTTGACCGACTCGCGCCCGCCGAGCGCGACGGCGAGGACGTTAGGGATCAGGTGGGTCTCCACGGTGTGCCGCTCGCGGTAGAGCCGCCCGTCCGCGGCGGTGTGGGCGCCGCCCACGTTGAAGTAGCGCAGGCTCACCGCGGCCAGGCCGTACAGCCCGGCGAACGCGGTCAGCGCGGTGTCGACCGCGAGCTTGGAGGCGCCGTAGGGGTTGGTCGGCCGGGTGGGGTCGGTCTCCAGCACCGGGGAGCGCTCCGGCTCGCCGTAGGTGGCGGCGGTGGAGGAGAAGACGATCCTGCCGACCCCGGCGGCCCGCATGGCGTCGAGCAGGGCCAGGGTGCCGCCCAGGTTGTGCCTCCAGTAGAGGCCGGGCCGCTCCACGGACTCGCCGACCAGGGACTTCGCCGCGAAGTGCAGCACGCCGTCCATCTCGGCCAGGCCACCGGCCAGCGCGCCGGAGGCGTCGGTGATCGATCCCTCGACGAAACGCGCGCCCGCGGGAACGGCGTCCGCGTGCCCGGTGGACAGGTCGTCCAGCACGGTGACCTCGTGGCCCGCCTCGACGAGCTGCGCCGCGACGACGCTCCCGATGTATCCGGCACCACCGGTGACCAGCAACTTCACGGAGCCTCCCGTTTGAGGGTGTTTGAATATGTTTATTTTTGTACGGCCGCTGCCAGCATATGCTGGCACATCAAATATCGGCCACAGTCGGAACGGGCGACGGCCATGACGGAGACAATCTCGTGAACAGCGTCCCGGCGAACGCCGCCCTGGTCCTGGTCTTCATCCTGATCGGGGGGTTCTTCGCGGCCGCGGAGATGGCAATGGTCTCTCTCCGGGAGAGCCAGGTGCGCAGGCTCGCCACCCGGGGACGGAGAGGGGCGAGGGCGGCCAGGCTCGCCCACGACCCCAACCGCTTCCTGTCCGCCGTCCAGATCGGCGTGACCGTGGCGACCATGCTCTCGGCGGCGTTCGGCGCCGACACCCTCGCCAGGGAGCTGCTGCCCCTCGTGGTCGGCTGGGGAGTGCCGCGGGGGATCGCCGCCCCGCTCGCCCTGGTGCTGGTGACGCTGGTGATCTCATACTTCTCGCTGGTGCTGGGCGAGCTGGCGCCCAAGCGGATCGCCCGGCAGCGGGCCGAGGGGATCTCGCTGCTGGTCGCGCCGCTGCTCGACCGGCTGGCCTCGCTGTCGCGGCCGGTCATCTGGGCGCTGTCCAAGTCCACCGACGGCGTGGTCAAGCTGCTCGGCGGCGACCCCGAGACCGACCGGGAGGAGATCTCGACCGAGGAACTGCGCGACATGGTGGTCGGCCACCAGGAGCTCACCGCCGACGAGCGCCACCTGATCGCGGAGGTCTTCGCGGCGGGCAAGCGCCAGCTCCGCGAGGTGATGCTGCCGCGCACCGAGGTGGAGTTCATGGCCGCCGACACCCCGCTCGCCGAGGCCGCCGTCCTGGCCGCGGCGATGCCGCACTCCCGGTTCCCCGTCTACCGCGACTCCTACGACGACATCGTGGGGTTCATCCACATCAGGGACCTGCTCGACCCGGTGCTGACCGGGTCGATCGAGCCGATCAGCGAGCTGGTGCCGATCCGCCAGGTCAAGCTCGTCCCCGCCACCAAGAGGGTGCTCGCCACGCTGTCCGAGATGCGGGGAGAGGGGCACCACCTGGCGATCGTGGTCGACGAGTACGGCGGGACCGCCGGCATCGTCACCCTGGAGGACCTGGTCGAGGAGCTCATCGGCGACATCCGCGATGAGCACGACATCAAGGACAAGCAGGTCGTGCTGCCCGCCGGGGAGGTGGAGCTCGACGGGCTGGCCAACCTCGACGTCGTGGCGGCCGAGACCGGGATCAGGCTGGCCGAGGGGCCGTACGAGACCCTCGCCGGGTTCGTCATGGCGACGCTCGGCCACCTGCCGGCGATGGGGGAGCGGGTTGAGATCCCGGGATTCGAGCTGGTCGTCACCGGTATGGACGGCCGAAGGGTGTCAAGAGTCCGGATAAAACGCCGCGTGTCCGCGCCTGAGGCACCGAACACTCCCGACAGCTGACACAATTACGTGCTATGGCCAGTCCCCGTGTCTTCTCCGGAATCCAGCCCACCGCGGACTCCTTCCACCTGGGCAACTATCTCGGTGCCGTGCGGCAGTACGTCGCCATGCAGGAGGGGTTCGACGCCTTCTACTGCGTCGTCGACCTGCACGCGATCACGGTGGACTACCAGCCCGAGGCGCTGCGCAGGCGCTCCAGGATCGCCGCGGCCCAGCTCTTCGCCGCGGGCCTCGACCCCGAGCGGTCCACGGTCTTCGTGCAGAGCCACGTCCGCGAGCACAGCGAGCTGGCCTGGGTGCTGATCTGCCTCACCGGCATGGGCGAGGCCGGCCGGATGACCCAGTTCAAGGACAAGTCCGCCCGATACGGCGAGGGCTCGACCAGCGTCGGCCTGTTCACCTACCCGATCCTGCAGGCGGCCGACATCCTGCTCTACCAGGCCGACCAGGTCCCGGTCGGAGCCGACCAGAAGCAGCACCTGGAGCTCACCCGCGACCTCGCGCAGCGCTTCAACCACCGCTTCGGCGAGACCTTCACGCTGCCGAAGCCGCACATCGTCAAAGACGTCGAGAAGATCACCGACCTGCAGGATCCGACGGCGAAGATGTCCAAGTCGTCCTCCTCGCCCGCCGGCATCCTGGACCTGCTGGAGCAGCCCGGGCCGCTCCGCAAGAAGGTCATGCGCGCCGTCACCGACACCGGTTCCGAGGTCCGCGCCGACGACGACAACAAGCCCGGCGTCACCAACCTGCTGCGCATCCAGTCCGCGCTGACCGGCACGCCGATCCCCGAGCTGGAGGCCCGCTACGCCGGGCAGGGCTACGGCACCTTCAAGAAGGAGGTCGCCGAGGTCGTCGTGGACACCTTCACGCCGATCAGGGAGCGCACCGAGAAGCTGCTGGCCGACGAGGCCGAGCTCGACCGGATGCTCGCCGTCGGCGCGACGCGGGCCCGCGCGGTCGCCGCCGAGACCATGGCCAAGGTCCGCGACCGGGTGGGCTTCCTGCCCACCGTCTGATCCCCGTCCGCCCCCTGTCCGACCTGCCCGCCGCCGGGTCCGTCGCCTCCGCGCCGGCTCCACTTCACGTGTGGTTTCACGTACGGCCCGGCGGTATTTGGGTAGGTGACGCACGTGACAAGCGTGCAAGAGCGGATCGTCACGGTCCGTGAGTGGGGCAGAACGAAGGTCGCCGCGGAACGAGTCCGGTGGCCGTGGCTGGACCATCTGATCAGAACCGTGCAGCGCTACCAGCTCCAGGCCGGTGACCGGCTGGCCGGCGGGGTGACCTACTACGCCTTTCTGTCCTTCTTCCCGATCATCGCGCTGGCCTTCGCGATCTTCGGCTACTTCCTGTCGGTGCGACCCGACGCCATCAAGACACTGCAGAGCGCCATCAACCAGTACCTCCCCGGCCTCGCGGAGCAGCTCCCCATCCAGCAGATCGCCGACTCCCGGGCCAGCGCCGGGATCATCGGTCTGCTCGGCCTGCTCTACGCCGGGCTCGGCGCGATCGACGCCCTGCGCGGCGCGCTCGGCCAGATGTCCATGACCACGGAGCCGCCGCTCAACTTCTTCCTGGCCAAGCTCAGGGACCTGGCCGCCTTCGTCCTGATGGGCATCACGATGATCGCCTCCGTGCTGATCGGCGGCTTCGCCACCCAGGCGGGCGGGTTCGTCGCCGGCAAACTGGGCCTGGGGGGCTCGACCGCGGGAGGCTGGTCCATCTGGCTCCTGGGCCTGGTGGTCAGCCTGCTGGCCGACACCGTCCTGTTCTGGATCGTCCTGCACTGGCTGGGCCGTTCGAGACAGCCGGTCCGGGTGGTGCTGCGCGGTGCGCTGCTGGGCGCGATCGGTTTCGGAATCCTCAAGCAGCTGGCCGCGCTGATCCTGTCGAGGACGCTCAACAACCCCATCTACGGGGTGTTCGCGGTGGTGGTCGGCCTGCTGCTCTGGATGAACCTCTCCGCGAGGGTGATCCTCTACGCGGCGGCCTGGACGGAGACCGCCACGCTCGGGCCGCCGCCGGAGCCGACCCCCGTCCCCAAGGTGGGGCCCCCGCTTGAAGGGGCGTCCTGACGGCCCCGCCTCATTCCGTGTGACGCTCCGGGTCCGGGGCGCGGCAGATCGTCTCCGGACCCGAGAGAGGACACGGCGCGGTCTTCCCGGACGGGGCCGCCATGATGACCTGGACCCCCGGCGGGACGCCCAGCGTGTAGTCGGCCAGGCAGGACGGGGTCTCCGGGCACTCGAGCCTGATCCGCAGTGTCTTGCCGTTCTCCCACGTCTCGTTGATCTCGTGGGACACCCGGGGCACGGCGGCCTTCCTACTCACCGAGAGCCTGTCTGCCGTACCGGGAACGACCCGGACGCCGATCCGGCCGGTGACGTCCACGATGACCCACGGCGCCACGAATGAGCGGACGACGGTGACCTCGTCGTCCGACGTCCGCGTGCCGATGACGGAGGAGTCGTAGGAGCCGGGATAGGCGAAGTCGTAGCGGTGGGGCAGCCGCAGCTCGAACCACGCCGACAGGGCGACGGTGAGCACGGAGACCACACTGAGCACCCCGCCCGCGACGAGCCAGCCGGTCCTGATGCCGTTCCGCATTGCACGTCCTCTTTCAGATCTTCAGAAACCGCAGTACGGCGAGCACCCGGCGATGGTCCTTGTCCGCGCCCGACAGGTCGAGCTTGGCGAAGATGTTGTTGATGTGCTTGCCGACGGCGCTCTCGGAGACGACCAGCGCCTCGGCGATCCCGGTGTTGGAACGGCCCTCGGCGATCAGCGCGAGCACCTCGTACTCCCTGCGGGTCAGCCGGTCGAGCGGGTCGCTGCGCCCGCGCAGCAGGAGCTGGGCCACCACCTCGGGATCCAGGGCGGTGCCGCCGTCGGCGACCCGGCGCAGGGCGTCGACGAACTCGGCGACGTCGGCCACCCGGTCCTTCAGGAGATAGCCGACGCCGCCGGTCGCGGTGGACAGCAGCTGGGTGGCGTAGCGCTCCTCGACGTACTGCGACAGCACGAGGATCGGCAGCCTCGGCCGCTGCCTGCGGAGCACGAGCGCCGCGCGCAGGCCCTCGTCGGTGTGCGAGGGCGGCATGCGCACGTCGGTGACGACGAGGTCGGGATCGTGCTCCTCGACCGCGCGCAGCAGCCCCTCCGCGTCGGCCACCGCGGCGACGACATGCATGTCGGCGGTGGCGAGCAGCCGGACGAGCCCCTCTCTGAGCAGGACCGAGTCCTCGGCAAGGATCACTCGCACGGCAACTCCACGGTGATGGTGGTCGGACCGCCCGCCGGGCTGTCGATGTCCAGGGTTCCGTCGACGGACCCGACCCGCTGGGCCAGCCCGCGCAGCCCGGTGCCGCCGTTCAGGCGGGCACCGCCCCGGCCGTCGTCGTGGACGCTCAGGCGGAGCGACCCGTCACGGTGGCGGACGACGACCTCGGCCCTGGACGCCCGGGCGTGTTTGGCGATGTTGGTGAGCGCCTCGGAGACCACGAAGAAGGCCACGGCCTCGACGGTCGGGGAGGCGCGTTCGGGCACGTCGACGTTGAGCCTCACCGGGAAGGGGGCCCGCGCGGCGACGCCGGACAGCGCCGCGTCCAGGCCCTGGTCGTTGAGCACGGCCGGATGCAGGCCGCGCACGAGGTCGCGCAGCTCCTTGAGCGCCTGTTTGGCCTCCTCGTGCGCGTTGACGAGCACCTCGCGGGCCGGGTCGGGCAGGTCGGTGAGGGTGGCGCGGGCCATGCCCAGGTTCATCGCCAGCGACACCAGCCGCTGCTGGGCGCCGTCGTGCAGGTCCCTTTCGAGGCGGCGGCGCTCGGCGTCCGCCGCGTCGACCACCTCGGCGCGGCTCTCGCGCAGGGACTCGACCCGCTGGGCCAGCAGGTCGCTCGTGTTGGGGCCGAGCAGGGCCTCGGCGGCGATGACGTCCAGCGCCGTGATCCCGCGCGTCACCCACGGCACCGCGACGAGCAGCGCCAGCGCGACTCCCGCCGGCAGCGCGGCGTACCAGGCGCCGCCGACGCGCCACAGGTGCACGGCGGCGCCGATCGCGACCAGGCAGGCCGCCCAGGCGGTGACCACCCCGAGGAAACCGACCAGGCCGATCAGCGGTGCCAGCAGATGGTAGGCGAGCTGCCGCCAGGTGTTGCCGGTCCGCGCCGCGCGTACCAGCCGCCCCAGGGGGTTGCGGGTGCCCTGCGGCCGCGGCAGCCGGGGGATCTCCACGCCGAGGAAGGCCTGGAAGCGGGCCCGTTGCAGCCGGGTGAACAGCGGCACCGCCCAGGTGAGCAGTGACAGCGCCACCACCGGGACCACCAGCGTCCACACCAGCACCACCGAGGCCGCCACCAGGCCCAGGATCACGGCCAGGGCCGCCAGGGCGATCGGCACCCCGGTCACCACGTGGGCGGTGCGCAGCCAGGTCGGCGCCGACCAGTGGGCGCGGATCCGGTGCCAGGGGGTGAGCACCTCGACGTCGTTCATGGACCCCACGTTAGGGACTGCGGGCGTCGGCTGACATGGGCGAGGTATCCCGGAAAACGGTGAGGAGAACCCCACCCCCGTCCCTCCATCCCCCATCCCCCGTCCTCCGCTCCTCGCGGGCCGGGGAGCCGGGGAGCCGGGGAGCCGGGGAGCCGGGGCCGCCTCGCGGGGGCGGCTCGGAGACGGTGGACCGGAGGAGGTGGGCCGGAGACGGCGGCCCGCCTCGCGGGTGCCGGTTCAGGAGTCGGAGGCCGCCTCGCGGGAACGTCGGCGCAGGCCGTACACCAGCCAGGCGACGCCGCCGAGCAGGCCCGCGCCGAGCACGTAGAGGACGACGGGCGGACCCTGCTTCCCGTCCCGGGTGTTCTCGGCGGCGCGTGGGGCGGCGGCCGGGGGCGGCGCGGGCGGCGCGGCCTGGCCGGTCGGGGTGGGGGCGGCCTCGGGAAGCGGGTCGACCAGTTTGCCGACCGGGACGACCCTGCCCCGGGCGGCGAATCCCCAGTCGAGCAGGCCCGCGACCTCCTCCCAGAAGTAGCCCTCGTGCCGCATGATCACCACGATGACGGTGTGGCCGTTCCGCTTGGCCGCGCCGACGAAGCTGCCCAGGGCCTTGGACGTCCAGCCGTTCTTGACGCCGATCATGCCCTTGTAGCGCCAGAGCAGCTTGTTGTGGTTGCCGATCTCGTAGTAGCCCTTGGGTGCGGGGAACCGGCCGGTCCTCGTGCTGGTGTAGCGCTGGAAGTCGCTGTTGGCCAGCCCGGCCCGGGCGATCAGCGCCAGGTCGTAGGCGGAGCTGCTCTGGCCGGGCTTGTCCAGCCCGCTGGGCGTCTTGGCCACGGTGTCGTAGGCCTGCAACCGCTTGGCCTCGGCGTTCATGTCCCGCAGGGTCTTGGCCAGGCCGCCGTTCGCCTCGGCCAGCGCCATCGCGCAGTCGTTGCCCGAGACCAGCATCAGCGCCCTGAAGAGGTCGTCCACGGTGTACAGGGGCTTGGAGACCAGGCCGACGGCGCTGCCCTCCTCGTTCACCGCGCGACTGCTCGGCCTGACCTTCATCTTCTTGTCGAGCTTGGGGATGAGGGTGAGCGCGGTCAGCGTCTTGAGCGTGCTCGCCGGAAGATAGCGCCCGTGCGGGTCCTTGGCGGCGAGCACGTCCCCGGTCTCGGCGTCGGCGATCACATAGGCCTTCGCCGAGGTCTTGGGCGGTGCCTTCATCCCCGAGGGGGCGACGACGCCCCGTCCGCCGAGCGCGGTGCCGCCGATGGGCCCGTTGTCGGCGTGCGCCCCGTTGTCGGCGTGCGCGGTGCCGGCGACGGCCTCGCCACCGGCGTGTGCGGGAACCCCCAGCAGGACGTTCGCCGCCAGCAGCACCCCGACGGGCGCGACATGTCTCATCCCCATAGTGCTCTCAGGGTAGCTTCGTGCACATTCGCAACACGTGCACGACGCCCTGATCAGGGCGGAATGGTGGGACGGAATACTGAAGCCATGCAAATGTCGCGAAAGATCGCCGGACTCCTGGTCGGCGTGGCGGTTTTCATGATCTTCGAATGGATAAACCTCGGCTTCAACCTCGCCGACGGTCATCCGACGGCGTTCTACGTGGTGCACGGCATCCTGATCGGGGTCAACATCATCGTGGCGATCGTGCTCGGCGTGCTCGGCCTACGTGGGCTGGCAAAGCGTCCGCAGCGTCCTCCGGTGTAGCTCGGCGGCCTCCTCCGCCGAGTTCCCGATGCTGGTGAAGCCGAGCTTGCCGTGCTCGCGAAGCGCGCCGAGCAGGTGCAGCACGTTCCCCGTGCGGCTCTCGCGGTCGAAGCCGAGCCCGCCGGCGTCGACCAGCTTGACGATCTCGGCCGGGGTGCGGCCCAGCAGGTGCCCGGCGGCGCAGTTGTCGGTCGCCACGTAGTGCTTGGGGCGGCCGTCGCGCATCAGCGTGCCGGTCGCGGGGTCGTAGGAGGCGCCGGTGGTGAGCAGCGCGGCGCCGAACGGGTGGGTGGTGCCGCCGATGCGCAGGTTGATCTCGCACAGCAGTGCGCGGTACCCGGCGTCGGTCTTGACGGCGAAGAAGTCCACGCCGAACAGCCCGACCACCCCGCGGTCGGCCAGGGCCCCGGCGATCCGCCGGGCGCACTCCTCCACCTCGGCGCGGTACTCGGCCCTGGCGGGGAAGACGCAGCCCTTGTAGACGTCGTTGTTCCGGCCGCCGAGGACCTGTTCGTGCGTGGCGACCACGTGGTAGCCGCCGCCGGGGGTGATCCTGGCCAGGGCGCTCGGGGAGTGCAGCGGCCGCTCCTCGATGAACTCCTCCAGTACGGCGCCCCGTTCGGCGATCTTCTCGGCGAACGTCGCCCAGGTCTCGTCCGGGGCGGAGAAACTCGTCGGGCTCGCGGCGACGGGCTGGTCGCCCCTGGTCACGACGGCGTTGCCCAGACCCGAGTAGCTGTTGTTGAGCTTGACCATCAGCCTGGCCGCGGGGCTCAGGGCGCGGGCGGCGTGTTCGACCTCGGTCAGCGAGCGCAGGTCGGAGAAGCCCCTGGCCACCGGCACCCCGGCCGCCTCGGCGACCATCCGTCCGCCGCTCTTGGATCCCAGGTGGGCCAGCGAGGTGGCGGGGCCGTAGATCGGCAGGTTCAGGATCTCCGCGAGCCGTTCCTCGTCCTCGCTGACGACGAAGGGCACCATCCAGGCGTCGGGGGTTCCGCCGAGCGCCGCGCGGATCCTGGCGACGAGGTCCGGGCTGCGCAGGACCGAGGCGGTGAGGGGCTGCCGGCAGGGATCGTCCAAACTGATCATTTGTAGCCGGGAGCGGGCCTCGCCGGGGTCGTCGAGGAAGCTCAGGTAGTAGTCCACTATCGCGGTGTCCACCGGTGCCGAGGACAGGTACACCACCTTGACGCCCGGTTTCCTGAGGGTGAGCAGGAGGAAGAGCAGCCGTTCCTCGTAGCACAGGGCGCCCGTGATCCTGCGTAATTCGTCCTGGGGGAGTGACAGTGACGGGACGATCACTAAGGTGCCTTCGTCCGGTTCGAAGATGCTTAATTGTGAATGCTTCTTCGTGAACGGGATGTTAGTGATCATAAGCGGAGTTAAACACGCAGTCCTCCTATTTGCATCACTCCGTCTGGTTCGATGACCGGCACCTGAGGTCACGGAAGTTGCCAGGTCTCCGATGTTTCAACGGGGCCGTGCCCCGGCCGTCGCCGGACGGGAGCCCTCCGCCCACGGCTATCGCGCCGGTAGTCAATCCGGGTCATCACCCGTGGTTCAAGTGGGTCAGGAGGCGCCCAGGGAGAGGGTGGGACGGCAAAACATTTGGCGGAGATGACGGCGAGCTATGTCGGAGGAGGGATACAGTCGAAGGCATCGTCAACACGCCGGTGGCCACTGACCGGCCTGCCGCTCCCGTGCTGGCGGTTCATCGGCCCGCGCTGGCACGGCCCTGAGCACCCCCTCAGGCTCACCGGTGCGGCGATCGCTTTTTTCGGGGCTGCTTCATGGATCGCCTGATTCGGGGCAGTGGCACGGAGCGTCGAAGATCAAGGCTGCCGGCGCGGAATAGGACGGTGACCAATGCGGGGGCGTAATCTGCGGGGAGAACTCGACACGTTCCTCGCCGGGGCAGAGCAGGAGCTGATCGGCTTCCGTCGTGACCTGCACATGCATCCCGAGCTCGCTTTCGCCGAATACCGGACGACGCAGCGCATCGCCGACCGCCTGACGGCGGCCGGGCTCGCGCCCTCCGTGCTGCCGCGCGGCACCGGCCTGATCTGCGAGGTGGGCAGCGGCGACGGGCCGACCGTCGCGCTGCGCGCCGACATCGACGCGCTGCCCGTGCCGGACGAGAAGGACGTCGCCTACAGCTCGACGGTCCCCGGCGTGTGCCACGCCTGCGGCCACGACGTGCACACCACGATCCTGCTCGGCACCTCGCTCTTCCTCGCCCGCCAGGCCGAGGCGGGACTGCTGCCCGGCCGGGTCCGGCTGATCTTCCAGCCCGCCGAGGAACTGCCCGGCGGTGCCCTGGAGGTCATGGCCGCGGGCGGCATCAGCGGCGTCGACCGCATCTTCGGCCTGCACTGCGACCCCCGGGTCGACGTCGGCAAGGTCGGGCTCAAGACCGGGCCGATCACCTCGGCCTGCGACAAGGTCTTCGTCCGGGTGAGCGGTCCCGGCGGCCACACCGCCCGGCCGCACCTCACCGCGGACCTGGTCTTCGCCCTCGCCAAGATCCTCACCGAGCTGCCCGCCGCGCTCTCCCGCCGGGTGGACCCGCGCTCGTCGCTGAGCCTGGTCTGGGGCCGGGTCGAGGCCGGTTCGGTCGCGAACGCGATCCCGGACGAGGGTCTCGCCGAAGGCACCGTGCGCTGCCTGGACGAGCAGGCCTGGCACGCGGCCCCCGACATGATCAAGGCCCTGCTGGAGTCCGTCGCGGGCGCCTACGGTGTCGAGGCGAGCATGGACTACGTCCGGGGCGTGCCGCCGGTGGTCAACGACGAGGTCAGCGTGCAGATGCTGGCCGAGGCCGCCGGAGGCGTGCTGGGCGAGGGCTCGGTGGAGCCGACGCAGCAGAGCCTCGGGGGCGAGGACTTCGGCTGGTACCTCGAGTCCATCCCCGGCGCCTTCGCCCGGCTGGGCACCCGTACCCCGGGGTCGGCGCACCTCGGCGACATCCACCAGGGCACCTTCGACGTGGACGAGGCCTGCATCGCCAACGGCGTGCGCTTCATGGCGGCGACCGCGCTGACCGCGCTCTGGGAGGGACAGCGTCCCAGCGTGACCGAGCCGGTCGCGGGGATCGCGATCGTCTGAGCGGGTGCGGACCCTCCGGAAAGTGGAGGGCTATCACCGTACTGTGACGCTATCGTGACGACGGTCGATACTACCGGCGGGTAGGATCGGCCGTCCTCGCAGGTCACAAGGTGGCGTGGGGTGCATAACGGACCTGTTTCGGACCGGTGTGCTGGTTTGGTCAACCCTGTGTAAGCAATTATCTTCCGTGCAGGGTTGCCGTGCGTCTCTTCGCGCGTGCACTTCAGACGTGAAGGGAGTCCGTCTTGCTTCAGAACCGATTCGGCAGGCTGGCCGCCGCCGCACTGGCCGGCAGCATGCTCTTGGGGGCTGCCGCGTGCGGTGGAAGCGAGGAGCCGACCACGTCGGCCAAGCCCGAGGGGAGCGCGAGCGGCGCGGCCCCGGCGGCGAAGGGTCCGAAGGTGGGCCTCGCCTACGACATCGGCGGCCGCGGTGACCAGTCGTTCAACGACGCCGCCGCCGCGGGCCTCGACAAGGCCAAGACCGAGCTGGGCCTGGCCGAGACCAAGGAACTGGAGGCGGGCAACGGCGAGACCGAGGCGGCCAAGGAGGAGCGGCTCAGGCTGCTCGCCCAGGGCGGCTACAACCCGGTCATCGCCATCGGCTTCGCCTACTCGGGGTCGGTGAAGAAGGTCGCCGCCGAGTTCCCCGACGTCAAGTTCGCGATCGTCGACGACGCGGCGGCCACCGGCCCCAACATCTCCAGCCTGCTCTTCGCCGAGCACGAGGGCTCCTTCCTCGTCGGCGCCGCGGCGGCGCTGAAGTCGAAGAAGGACCACGTCGGCTTCGTCGGCGGCGTGCAGGTCCCGCTGATCCAGAAGTTCGAGGCCGGATTCGTCGCCGGAGCCAAGAAGGTCAAGCCCGGCATCAAGGTCGACGTCAAGTACCTCACCCAGCCGCCGGACTTCGCCGGCTTCAACGACCCGGCCAAGGGCAAGACCGCGGCCCAGGGCATGTTCGACGCGGGCGCCGACGTGGTTTACCACGCCGCGGGCGGCTCGGGCGGCGGCGTGTTCGAGGCGGCCAAGGCCGCCAAGGGCCTGGCCATCGGCGTCGACTCCGACCAGGCCAAGACCGCGGCCGCCGACGTGCAGAGCGTCATCATGACCTCCATGATCAAGAAGGTCGACGTCGCCGTCTTCGACTTCCTCAAGAGCTTCACCACCAACTCGGTGAAGGCCGGCACCACGGTGTACGACCTCAAGGCGGGCGGCGTCGACTACTCCACCACCGGTGGCCAGGTCGACGACATCAAGGCCAAGCTCGACGAGTACAAGCAGCAGATCATCTCCGGCGCGATCACCGTTCCGGACAAGAACTCCTGACCCCATGCCCGAAGGGCCCGGCGGACATGTCCCCGGGCCCTTCGGGCAGCTTTCGGTTTCACGTAACGTAGTCATGGCCATCCGCACGGAGGGGGCCGTCATCAGCACCTCGACACCGGCCGTCGAGCTTGAGGGGATCACCAAACGGTTCCCCGGCGTCGTGGCCAACCGCGACATCTCCCTGTCCGTTCAGCAAGGTCACGTGCATGCCATCGTCGGCGAGAACGGCGCGGGCAAGTCCACCCTCATGAAGATCCTGTACGGCATGCAGCGCCCCGACGAGGGCGAGATCCGCGTCAACGGCAAGGCCACCACCTTCCGTTCCCCCGCGGACGCCATCACCGCCGGCATCGGCATGGTCCACCAGCACTTCATGCTCGCCGACAACCTGACCGTGCTGGAGAACGTGATCCTCGGCAGCGAGCCCCGCACCGGCGGGATCGCCATCGACTTCGGCGCCGCGCGCAGGCGGATCAGGCAGATCTCCGACTCCTACGGCCTGGACATCGACCCCGACACCCCGGTCGAGGACCTGGGCGTCGGCGCCCGGCAGCGGGTGGAGATCCTCAAGGTCCTCTACCGCGGCGCCCGGATCCTCATCCTGGACGAGCCGACCGCCGTGCTCGTCCCGCACGAGGTCGACGAGCTCTTCGAGAACCTGCGCGGGCTGGTCCGCGAGGGCCTGACGATCATCTTCATCTCCCACAAGCTGGACGAGGTGCTCTCGGTCGCCGACGCCATCACCGTCGTCCGGCGCGGCACCACGGTCGCCGAGGTGAGCCCGAAGGACGTGACCGCCCGGCAACTGGCCGAGCTGATGGTCGGCAGCGAGCTGCCCAGCCCGGAGACGCGAGAGTCGACCGTCACCGACGTGGTGGCGCTGTCGGTGCGGAGCCTGACGGTCCGCTCGAAGGACGGCAGGCCCCTCGTCGAGGACGTCGGCTTCGACATCCGCAAGGGCGAGGTGCTCGGCATCGCCGGTGTCGAGGGCAACGGCCAGGCCGAGCTCGTCGAGGCCATCATGGGCATGCGCCCCGCCGAGGGCGAGATCCACCTCGGCGCCGAGGACATCTCCGCCTGGCCGACGCTGCGCCGCCGCGAGGCGGGCATCGGCTACATCCCCGAGGACCGGCACCGGCACGGCCTGCTGCTGGAGGCGCCGCTCTGGGAGAACCGGATCCTCGGCCACCAGACACGGCGCCCCAACGTCAAGGGCCCCTGGATCGACCGTTCCGGGGCCCGCAGGGACACCGAGCGCATCGTCGAGGAGTACGACGTCCGCACGCCGGGCATCGACGTGGACGCCGCGGCCCTGTCCGGCGGCAATCAGCAGAAACTGATCGTCGGCAGGGAGATGAGCGGCGATCCGGTCCTGCTGATCGCCTCCCATCCGACGCGGGGCGTGGACGTCGGGGCGCAGGCCGCGATCTGGGACCATCTGCGCGCCGCGCGCGCCGCGGGCCTGGCCGTACTCCTGATCTCGGCCGACCTGGACGAGCTCATCGGCCTGTCCGACACGCTGAAGGTGATCCTGCGCGGGCGCGTCGTCGCCGACGTCGACCCGCTCACCGTGACGCCCGAACAGCTCGGATCGGCCATGACGGGTGCTGGAGAGGCGGCATGAACATCCACACGGCGCGCGTGCGGGGCACCGCGCCCGGGAGGGCGGCATGAGTCCCGCGAACTCGACCTTCGCCGACCGGCTCCTCGGCCGGGCCAGGCTCGGCGGCCTGCTCTCGCTCGCCGCGCCGATCCTCGCCATCGTCTTCGCCGGCCTGATCACCTCGATCGTCCTGCTGATCACCGGTGACCCGCCGCTGGAGACGCTGGGCGTCATGGCCGACTACGGCGTGCAGCCGAGGTCGATCGTGCTGACGCTGAACTATGCGACGACCTACTACCTCTCGGCGCTGGCGGTGGCGGTCGGGTTCCGGATGAACCTGTTCAACATCGGCGTCGACGGGCAGTACCGCCTGGCCGCGCTCGTCGCGGCGGCGGTGGGCGGCGCGATCACGCTGCCCGGCCCGCTGCACGTCGCCGCCATCATCCTCGTCGCCATGCTGGTCGGCGCGGGCTGGGCGTCGATCGCCGGTCTGCTCAAGGTCAGGCGCGGGGTCAGCGAGGTCATCTCCACGATCATGCTGAACGCCATCGCGACCGCCCTCGGCTTCTGGCTGCTCAACAAGGACCGCTTCGCGGTCGAGGTCGCCGGCAGCAACAACATCGGTACCAAACCGCTCGGGCCGTCCGCCCAGGTGCCGGGGCTGGAGATCGTTCCGGGAACCCCGCTCAAGGTGTTCGGCCTGATCATCCTGGCGGTCGTCATGGGCGTGCTGTACCACGTGGTGCTCAACCGGACCCGCTTCGGCTTCGACCTGCGCGCCACCGGGCGCTCGGAGTCGGCGGCCGTGGCCAGCGGGGTCAACGTCAAGCGGATGGTCCTCGCCGCCATGGTCCTGTCGGGCGCGGTCGCGGGCCTGGTCGGCATGCCGCAGCTGCTCGGCGCCTCCTACAGCTACAGCCTCGACTTCCCCACCGGGCTCGGCTTCACCGGCATCGCGATCGCGCTGCTCGGCCGTAACAACCCCGTCGGCATCGCCCTCGGCGCCCTGCTGTGGGCCTTCCTCGACACCTCGTCGAACATCCTGCAGCTGCACGAGATCTCCCCGGAGATCGTCCGGATCATGCAGGGCACGATCGTGCTCTCGGTCATCGTCGCCTACGAGCTGGTCCACCGTTACCAGGTCTCCGCGGGACAGCGCCGGGTGAGCAGGGAGCTGGCGGGCGGGGAGCCCGTCCCAGCGGAAAGAACGGCCGTCCCCGCCGGAGAGACGTCCGCCCCGGCCGGTGGGACGTCCGCCCAGGCCGAAGGAGCGTCCGTCCGGGCCGAAGGAGCGTCGGAATGAGCGAGGGCAACCTCACCCTGACCAAGGCCCCGGCGGCCGAGCCGCCCAAGCCCCGCAGGTTCCGGATCACCTGGCAGATCCTGCTGTCCGCCTTCGGCGGCCTGGTCCTGCTGCTGTCGATCACCCGGGTCGTCACCGGCGCCGTCGACCTCACCTCGGCCGGGGCGATCAACGCCGCCGTCGCGCTGGCGGTCCCGATCGGGCTGGCCGGTCTGGGCGGCCTGTGGTCGGAGCGGGCCGGCGTGGTCAACATCGGCCTTGAGGGCATGATGGTCCTGGGCACCTGGTGCGGGGCCTGGGGGGCGATCCACTTCGCCAACCCCTGGGCCGGTGTCGTCGCGGGCGCGATCGGCGGAGCCCTCGGCGGCCTGCTGCACGCGATCGCGACCGTGACGTTCGGGGTCGACCACATCATCTCCGGTGTCGCGATCAACATCCTGGGCCTGGGCGTCACCGAGTTCCTCTCCAAGATCACTTTCGCCGAGATGCCGGGCGGCGGCGACTCCCAGTCGCCCCCGGTGCCCAAGCCGGGCATCGTGAGCGTGCCGGGGATCGAGGGCCCGCTGACCACGCTGGAGTCCAACCACTGGTTCCTCGTCTCCGACGTGGCGGGCATCCTGCGGGGCCTGCTGACGAACGTCTCGCTCTTCACCATCCTGGCGATCGTGCTGGTCCCGCTGACCTACTACCTGCTCTGGCGCACGGCGTTCGGCCTGCGCCTGCGCTCCTGCGGCGAGCGCCCGGTGGCGGCCGAGTCGCTGGGCGTCAACGTCTACTCGTACAAGTACGCCGCGGTGCTCGTCTCCGGCGCCCTGGCGGGTCTGGGCGGCGCGTTCCTGTCGCTGGTGGCCGCCAGCGCCTACCGTGAGGGACAGACCGGCGGCCGCGGCTTCATCGGTCTGGCCGCCATGATCTTCGGCAACTGGCGTCCGGGCGGCCTGGCCGCCGGCGCGATGCTGTTCGGCTACACCGACGGGCTCCAGCTGCGCAGGGGCGGGGAGTCGGTGCACGCGCTGCTGCTGGTGGTCGCGGTGCTCATCGCCGCCGCCGCGGTCTACCAGCTCGTCGCGCAGAAGCGCACCAGGGCCGCCCTGATCAGTGGGATCGCGGCGGTCGCCGTCTTCGTGGTGTTCGTGCTGACCGACACCATCCCGGCGGAGTTCACCTCGGTCACCCCGCACATCACCACGCTGCTGGTGCTGTCGCTGGCCGCCCAGCGGCTCCGGCCGCCCGCGGCCGACGGCGTGCCGTACCGCAGGGGACAGGCGAAGTGATCACGTCGATCGAGGTGGGGGCGACCGCCTGTCCCGTTCCGGAAGATGATGGGGGGAGGGCGGTCGTCCGTCCCGCCTCGGGACGCGGGGCGCGGGCGATCGTCCGGGCACGAGGGAGGCGAGCCGGATGAGCATCGACTGGAACGCGCTGAGGGCGGCGGCCGTACGGATCATGGAGCACGCCTACGCCCCCTACTCCGGATTTCCCGTCGGCGCCGCCGCGCTGGTCGACGACGGGCGGATCGTCTCCGGCTGCAACGTGGAGAACGCCTCCTACGGCATCGGCCTGTGCGCCGAGTGCGGGCTGGTCTCGGCGCTCCAGGCCACGGGCGGCGGCAGGCTGGTCGCGTTCACCTGCGTCAACGGGCGGGGAGAGCTGCTGATGCCGTGCGGCCGGTGCCGCCAGCTGCTGTTCGAGTTCGGCGGCCCCGACCTGCTAGTGGAGACCGTGGACGGCCCCAGGCCGATGACGGAGATCCTGCCGTACGCCTTCGGGCCGCACGACCTGAACCGGGGAGACTGAACGTGGACGTCATCGACGTCATCGTCACCAAGCGCGACGGCCGTGAGCTGTCCGCCGAGCAGATCGACTGGGTGGTCGACGCCTACACCAGGGGTGTCGTCGCCGACGAGCAGATGTCCTCGCTCGCGATGGCGATCCTGCTCAACGGCATGAACCGGCGGGAGATCGCCGGCTGGACCCGGGCCATGATCAGGTCGGGGGCCCGGATGGACTGGTCGGCGCTGCCGGGCCGTACCACGGACAAGCACTCGACCGGCGGCGTCGGTGACAAGATCACGCTGCCGCTCGCCCCGCTGGTCGCGGCGTGCGGCGGCTACGTTCCCCAGCTCTCCGGGCGGGGCCTGGGACACACCGGGGGCACGCTGGACAAGCTGGAGTCCATCCCCGGCTGGCGCGCCTCGCTGTCCGGCGACGAGATGCTCGACGTGCTCGGCAGGACGGGCGCGGTCATCTGCGCGGCCGGGGACGGGCTGGCCCCGGCGGACAAGAAGCTGTACGCGCTGCGCGACGTCACCGGCACCGTCGAGTCGATCCCGCTGATCGCCTCCTCGATCATGTCGAAGAAGATCGCCGAGGGCACCGGCGCGCTGGTGCTGGACGTGAAGGTCGGCTCGGGCGCCTTCATGAAGAGCGTGGAGCGCGCCCGTGAGCTGGCCACGACGATGGTCGGCCTGGGCACGGAGGCCGGGGTCCGCACCGTCGCGCTGCTCACCGCGATGGACCGGCCGCTGGGCCGGGCGGTGGGCAACGCGCTGGAGGTCGCCGAGTCCGTCGAGGTGCTCGCGGGCGGCGGCCCCGCCGACGTGGTCGAGCTGACCGTACGGCTGGCGCACGAGATGCTGGAGGCCGCCGGGCTGTCCGGCAAGGATCCGGAGCGGGCGCTGAAGGACGGCTCGGCGATGGACGTCTGGCGCCGGATGATCGCCGCCCAGGGTGGCGACCCGGACGCGCCGCTGCCCAGGGCCGCCGAGACCCTGGAGCTGACCGCGCCCTCGTCCGGCGTGCTGACCAGGCTCGACGCGTACGGCGTGGGCCTGGCCGCCTGGCGGCTCGGCGCGGGCCGGGAACGCAAGGAGGACCCGGTCTCCTTCGGCGCGGGCATCGTCCTGCACGCGGGCCCCGGCGACCACGTCCGCGAGGGACAGCCGCTGATGACCCTGCACACCGACGAGGCCTCCCGGTTCGACCGGGCGCTCGCCGCCCTGGAGGGCGCCTACGGCCTCGGCGAGGCCCCCGACCCGGACCTGCTGCCCCTGGTGATCGACCGCATCACCGCCTGAGGCCCGGCCGGCCGTGTCCCTACCGGGGCGAGCAGACGGGGCGAGCAGACGGGGCGGGCAGACGGGGCGGGCAGGGGCCAACGTCAGGTTCATCGGATACCGGTCGGCGTATCCGGCCACGCACGGGTTCTTCGCCCGCAGGTAGACGGCGTGCACGGGCCGTCGTAGCGGACGGCGACCGAGCCGGGGATCCTGTTCACCGGGAGCTCGGTGACCGGAAGGTCACGGTTGTCCGCGCGGAGCCGGGCGCGCCGGTGTCCGTGCGGAGCCGGGCGCGAGCGGGCGCCCGGTTCAGATCGCGGCCGGTTGGCCCTCGGGGGCGAAGAAGTCCGCCAGCACGGCGCGGTGGGTGGCCAGCGCCTCCGCGTGACGCGCGCGGCCCTCGTCGGTGATGAGGACGAAGACGCCCCGCCGGTCGTCCTCGCACATGCCCCGGCAGACCAGGCCCGCCTTCTCCAGGCGCGCGATGAGCCGCGAGCACGCGCTCTGGCTGAGGTGGACCGCGTCGGCCACCTCCTGGACCCGGTACTTCTCCTGGCCGCCCTCGACCATGCGCTCCAGGACCTCGAACTCGCTCATGCCCAGCCGATGTCGCTCAGAGAGCTCGCGTTCCAGCGCGCAGGAGGTGGCGGCGTGCTTGGCGAGCACATCACGCCACGCGCGGACTACGGACTCCTCGCTCATGATGCGGATCGTACCATGCGTGAACATCTAATGCATGCGAATTAAATTCCTTTGCATAAGATGCAGGCGCATGTATGGTTGCCCCCATGATCTCCTCCCCAAACGAAGAGCGCTGGGACGTGCGCCTGTGGGCCGCGCTCGCGGTCCTGTGCGCCGTCATCTTCCTCGACGCTCTTGACGTCTCGATGGTGGGAGTCGCCCTGCCTTCCATCCAGGCCGACCTCGGCCTGTCCACCTCCTCCCTGCAGTGGGTGGTCAGCGGCTACGTGCTCGGTTACGGTGGGCTGCTGCTGCTCGGCGGCCGCACCGCCGACCTGCTCGGGCGACGCAAGGTCTTCCTGGTCGCACTCGCCGTCTTCGTGGTCGCCTCGCTCCTCGGCGGCCTGGTCAACGACGGCACGACGCTGATCGCCGCCCGCTTCCTCAAGGGTGTGAGCGCCGCCTTCACCGCGCCCGCCGCGCTGTCCATCATCACCACGACCTTCGCCGAGGGCCCGGCCCGCAACAGGGCTCTCAGCATCTTCACCGCCTCCGGGGCCAGCGGCTTCTCCCTGGGCCTGGTCATCTCCGGCTTCCTGACCGAGCTCGGCTGGCGCTGGACGTTCCTCATGCCGGTGCCCGTCGCGATCATCGCGCTGCTGTCGGCGCTGAAGGTCCTGCCCAAGCGTCACGAGGAGAGGGCCGAGAGCGGCCACGACCTCGTCGGCGCGGTGACCATCACCGCCTCGATGCTGCTGCTCGTCTTCACCGTCGTCGAGGCTCCCGCCGCGGGCTGGCTCTCGCTCCGCACCATCGGCTCCCTGCTGGGCGCCGCCGTACTGCTGGCCGTGTTCGTAATGACCGAGCGGCGGGTCAGGCACCCCCTGGTACGGCTCGGCATCCTGCGGTCGGGGGCGATCGTCCGCGCCAACCTCGGCCTGGTGATCCTGTTCGGCTCCTACGTCGGCTTCCAGTTCGTGGCCATGCAGTACTTCCAGAACTTCCTGCACTGGTCGGCCCTGGAGACGGCGCTGGCCTTCCTGCCCGCCGGGCTGCTGGTGGCCGTGACGTCGACCAAGATGGGCAGCCTGGCCGACCGGTTCGGCACCGGCAAGCTGATCGCGGTCGGCTCGGCCGCGCTGGCGGGCGCGTTCGCCCTGTTCCTGCGCCTGGACGAGAACCCCAGCCTGGCCACGCTGATCATCCCCGGCATGGTCCTGGTGGGCATCGCCTTCGCCCTGTCCTTCCCCTCGCTCAACATCCAGGCCACCAACGGCGTCGCGGACGACGAGCAGGGACTGGCCTCGGGACTGCTCAACACCTCGGGACAGGTCGGCGGGGCGATCGTGCTGGCCGTCGTGACGGCCGTGCTCACCTCCACCGGCGGCGCCAACCCGCTGGACGCGTTCCACGCGGCGATCACGGTCTCCGCGATCCTCGCGGTGGTCGGCCTGCTGGTCGCCCTCACCGGTCTGCGCCGCCCCGCCGCGACTCCGGCCGTCGTGGAGGAGAGGGAGTTGGAGACCGTCTGAGAACGCTCGCGTGCCGTACGGGGAACACGGGCCCGTACGGCACGCGAGCAGGCCGCCGACGGGCACGGGGGTCCCGCCGGCGGCCTTAGTATCAGCCGTCCCGCGCCCACGGCCGCAGCTTCTCCGGATTGCGGACCGCCCAGATCCGGGTGACGCGGCCGTCGGCGACATCGAACGAGGCCACGGTCATGACGACGCCGGCATGCCGGGCCACCAGGCCCGGCACACCGTTGACCGACCGCTCCAGGAGTTCGAGCCCCGGAGCCTTGCCGGCGATGGCGACCATGTACCGGGCGATGCGCGCGCCGCCTTCGATCGGACGCAGGACGGTACCGACCATGCCGCCACCGTCGGCGATCATCACGGCTGCCGGGTCGAGGAGGTCGACGAGGGCCGCGATGTCCTTCGTCTCCCATGCCTCCTTGACATGCCGCACCGTGTCGGCCCGCCCGGCCGTGGTCACCGGAGCGCGCGCGACGCCCACCCGCCGCCGGGCGGAGGCCGCCAACTGCTTGCAGGCCGCGGGGGTCCGGCCGAGGACGCCGGCGATCTGGGCGAAGGGGTAACGGAAGACGTCGTGCAGGACGAACGCCACCCGCTCGGCGGGCGTCATCGACTCCAGGACGACGAGGAAGGCCATGGTCACCGATTCGTCCAGGACCATCTGGTCGGCGGGGTCGGTGCCATGGCCCCGGTCCCACTCGGCGCGGTCGGGCAGCGGCTCGGGCAGCCACGCGCCGACATAGCGTTCACGCCGGGCCCGCGCCGAGCCGAGCACGTCCAGGCAGACGCGGCCGGTCACCGTCGTCAACCACGCGCCGGGGGACACGATCTCCTCCTGCCGGCTTCGCGGCAGCGCGTACCAGCGCGCGTAGGCCTCCTGCACGGCGTCCTCGGCCTCGGCCAGTGAACCGAGCAACCGGTAGGCGACGTTGATCAGTTGGCGCCGCTCACCGGCTATCTCATCGGTGCTCGTCCCAGCCATCCCCATACTCCCGACCGCCTCCTCACCTTACCTTTCGCGGGCTCGCGTCGTCGGGCTGGTGAGACCTTGTCGATCTACTGCCCCCCGCGGCGGAATAGGGGACCTTGACATGACCACCCAGGCGACGGCGCAGCGCGGCCTCTCGTTTCTGCGGATCGCGATCACCCTGCAGACCCTGACCATCTTCCTTCAGGCGATCTCCGCCGGACTGCTGCTGACCTCGTCCTACGGAGAGACGCTGCACAGTGCCGGAGCCCGGGTGATGTACGGGGCGTCGATGCTCTACGTGCTCGCGGCGGTGCTGGCGTGGAAGCCGGGCGGCGGCTCGCCCCGGCCCGTCTGGCACGCGTCCGGTTTCCTTGTCCTCGCCTCCGTCCAGGTCGCGCTCGGCATCGCGCACGTACCGTCGGTCCATCTCCCCCTGGGCGTCCTGATGTTCGGGCTGAGCGTGCTGGCGCTGGCGCGGCGCGGGCTCGCCGCCGGTCAGGAAGCGGTCAAGGTGGATCTTCCCAAGTGGTGAACCTCTTCGGAGAGCTGGGCATCTAACGGGGCAGGAGGCTTACCATGAAGCGCACCCGCGTCGCCCTCGCCCTCGCCCTTGCTCCGTTCGTCCTGCTGACCGGCTGCGGAAACACGACCGCACCGGCCGCGCCGTCCGCGGCCCCGCCCGCCGCCGCCACGACAGACTCGTCCACGGCCGCGCCCACCCCGTCGACGGCCGTGCCCACGGGCTCGCCGTCCACCCCTCCGAGGGACGGGCTCAAGCCTCCGACGAGCACCAAGGAGGTCGAGGTCAAGCGGACCGCCGACGGTTCGGCGCTCGTCACCGGGGCGAGGTTCGCCGAGCACGAGGGGTTCGACCGGGTGGTGATCGACCTCAAGGGAAACGCGCCGGGATACAGCGTGCGCTGGGTGCCCGAGCTGGTCCAGGACGGTTCCGGCGATCCGATCGACGTCAAGGGCGGCGCCTACCTCCAGGTGACGATCACCCCGGCGAACGCGCACAGCGACTCCGGCTCCACGACCTGGTCCGGCGGCCCGGTCTTCCAGGCCGAGCTGGGCAACGTGCAGAACGTCGTCAAGACGGGCGACTTCGAGGGCATGGTGGGCGTGGGCATCGTCCTCGACCACAAGGCGGCCTTCCGGGTGCTGGAGCAGAAGAACCCGCAGCGCCTGATCGTCGACGTCGCGCACTGAACGCGGACGTTCGGAGATCGTGGTGTACGGCACGCGATGGCAAACTGGCCTGATGGTACGCAAAATCGACAATGCGACGCGCATCCCCGTCCCGGGTGGCAAGACCATCGACGAGTACGTCGGCAGGGTCAACAGCGGTGACGCCCAGATCTCGATCGCGCACATGACGGCTCCGCCGGGGTGGGACGAGCCCGCCCAGACGCCGGAGTTCACCGAGTACACCGTGGTGCTCAGGGGAACGGTCGTCGTGGAGCACGCCGAGGGCACCACCGAGGTCAACGCCGGACAGGCGTTCGTGAGCGAGCCGGGAGAGAAGATCCGCTACAGCTGCGGTCCCGACGGCGCCGAATACGTCGCCGTCTGCCTGCCCGCCTTCTCCCCGGAGATCGTCAACCGCGACGAGTGATCCGGGCTTGACCTGGAGCGCGCTCCACGTCCCAGACTCCTCTGCGGGGGCTCGGAGACAGCGGGCCGGAACAGAGGGGACGCCATGAAGTACCGCACCATCGGCACCGGCCCGGAGACCCGCCGCGAGGTGAGCGTGCTCGCGCTCGGCGCGATGCTCTTCGGGTCGGTGACCGACGAGAAGACCTCCTTCGCCATCCTGGACCGCTATGTCGAGGCGGGCGGGACGTTCATCGACACCTCCGACAACTACGCCTTCTGGGTCGACGGCGGTCAGGGCGGGCAGAGCGAGGAACTGCTCGGACGGTGGCGGCGCAGCCGTGGCGTCGGCGACGAGATCGTCATCGCCACCAAGCTGGGGGCACGGCCGCTCGCGCCCGGCACCGGCTACGTCGACAACGCTGAGGGACTGTCCGCGAAGGTGATCCGCGAATCCGCCGAACGCAGCCGGGAACGGCTCGGAGTGGACCGGATCGACCTGCTCTACGCGCACATCGAGGACCGGACGGTCCCGCTGCGCGAGACCGTCGAGGGCTTCGCCGAGCTGGTCGCGGAGGGAAGCGTCGGGCTGCTCGGGGCGAGCAACCACGCGATCTGGCGGGTCGAGCGGGCCCGCGCCATCGCCGCCGCGGCCGGACTGCCCGGCTACGAGGTCCTGCAGTACCAGCACAGCCACCTGCGCCCGCGCTTCGACGTGCCCGACCCGTTCTTCGAGGACGGCAGCCTCGGCCACGCCGGAGCCGAGTTGCTGAGTTACCTGCGGGCCGAGCCGGGCCTGACCCTGGTCGCCTACTCCCCGTTGCTCGGCGGGGCCTACGTCCGCGAGGACAAGCCGGTACCGGCTGACTACGACCACCCGGGCACGCCCGCCCGGCTGGCGGCGCTGCGCGAGGTTGCCCAGGAGACCGGGGCCACCGTGAACCAGGTGGTGCTGGCCTGGCAGATCGGCGGCCCGCTGCCGGTGATCCCGCTGGCGGGGGCGTCCTCGGTCGCGCAGCTGGAGGAGAACCTGGCCGCGGTCGACCTGGAACTGACCGAGGACCAGCGCACCCGCCTGGACGCCGTGCACTAGGCACGTCCGGGGGCCGGCCGGGAGGATGACTGCGCCGGATGGGCCACGTCCGGCCCACCCGTGGTGCACGTGCTTCGCTGGTGCGCCCGTCGCCCATTCCGCCTCATGCCCGTCCTGTTGCGTGGGGGGAGGGCGGTGGCCGTCCCGTGCTGGGGATGTGTGGTGGGAGTTCCGGAGCCGTGCCGGGTGTGGCTTCTCCGGGATGGCGGGAACCGCGTTGGAGTGCGATCCGGGCCCCTCCTCCCGGACCGCACGCGGGGTGGTACGGCGGCACACGCCGGGGAAGGGCGCCGCCGTACCGGTCTTCAGGGGATGCCCCCGGCCTTCGGACCTTTCAGGGTGACCTGCGGTCTTTCGCGAGAACCGCCGGGAGGCTCTCACGGGGAGGTGCCGGAGGGCTTGCGAAGGAATGTCAGAGGGCGATCGGCTCGCGTGGGGTGGGTACGGGCGCGACGATCCGGCGCTGACGGTCCAGGGGAGCCGGGAACAGGTCGGTGGAGTCGGTCAAGAACAGGGCGGCGGTGGCATGGATGGTCTCCGCCTCGCGTATCCGCTCCTCCAGCCCTTCCGGGGTGAGGTCGTGAAGCATCAGGGGTTCGGAGGCGGGCCAGGCGGCGAAGGCGTGGAAGTGTCGGCTGCCGGTGCCGTACAGCACCACCCATCCCGGCCACGCCGCCCCCAGCAGTTCGGCCTCGGCACGGGCCCGGCCGTCCCACACACGCCGATGCACCGGAACGTGCTCCTGCCCGGCACGGTGCCGTCCGGGAGGGCGGGACCGCCTGATCACGGAGTCACCTGGCCGTTGGCCCGCGTGGCCTTCTCCTCCTGCTGGGCCACCTTGGCGAGCAGCTCGTCGAGGGTGTCGCCGTCCACGGTACGTTCGGCTCCCGCGCCGAGTTCGGCATCGGTGAACGGCACGGCCCGCGAGGCCCACAGCCGTCTCTTGTCGCTGTGGATCACCCGCCAGCCCGGAATCACGGGTTCTGGGGGAGCGGTTTCGGGATTCTCCATGGTGCACCTCCTTTGCGATCATGAACCTGGCTGGGGAAGCTTCCCTCCGGCCAGGTCCGCCTGTCGGAGCGCGGTCAAGCGAGTTAGCTGTGGTGAAACCATGTCCATGCGTGCCTATACCTGCCTATGCCTGCCTAGGCGTGTCTAGGCATGCCTCATATCGCCTGAGCATGCCTGAACGGAATACGGTCACGAACATGATCGATTTCGAGCCCGGGCGTCCCAAGTGGGAGCAGGTCGCGGAGCTGTTCGAGCAGCGCATTCACAGCGGTGAATGGCCACCCGGATACAAGGTTCCGAGCATCGTGGCGATCATGGGCGAGTACGCCGTCGGGAACAACACCGCCCGCCATGTGCTCCAGCACCTGCGTGACCTGCGACTCGTCAAGCTCGTGCCCAGTCTCGGTACCTTCGTGCTGCCGCCGGAGCGTTCCGGACAGAAAGCCTCCGAAGGGACGCGCAAGGCGCCGTGACGAAGCCCGAACGATCCCTGGTCGGCGGGATCCGCAAGGCGGAGGGCGACTCCCTTGTGTCATCGTTTCATCGCTGACTGTAGTGGTGCGTGGGCTCATCATGGGCCTGAACTGTGCACGGCCGCAAGTGCTGTTCTTGTAGAAATCCCGCCGAGGCCCCAGCACACTGAGCGCCATGACGAAGAGCCCCACGGTCCGGCACCGTCGCCTGGGCCGTGAACTGCGCCGACTCCGTGAAGCCGCCGGTCTCATGCCGGAGGCGGCGGCTCGCCAGCTCGGCTGGAGCCGGCCGAAGGTCAACCGGATCGAGAACGCCAAGCTTCTGCCCAGCGTCGTGGACGTCGGTCACGCCTGTGACCTGTTCGGCGCCGACTCGGCCACCAAGGCCGGGCTGATCCAGCTCTGCAAGGACGCAGCCGTGCGCGGCTGGTGGACGGCCTACTCGGACGTGCTCTCCAGCTCGTACGTGGTCCTGGAGTCCGAGGCGATCGCCATCCGCACCTGGGAACCGCTCCTGATCCCCGGTCTGCTCCAGAACGAGGAGTACGCTCGCGCGATCATCCAGGCCGGACGGCCGGGGCTTGACGACACCGAGCTCAAGCGGCGGGTCGACGCCAGGATGACGCGCAAGATCACCTTGCTGGGCTCGAACGCACCGGCCTTCCATGCCTTGCTGGACGAGGGTGCTCTGCGCCGACCTGTTGAGCCGCCGAGCGTCATGGCCGATCAGCTCGGTGACATCCTCCAGGTCGTCGACCGGCCGAACGTCACCATCCAGGTCCTTCCACTGCGTGCGGGCGTGCACAGCGGGCTCGAAGGTGCCTTCAGCGTGCTGTCGTTCGGCGCGGAGGATCCGGACGTGGGCTACACCGGCTCACCCGGCGGTGTCGTGTACGTGGAGGCGGCGGACCAGGTTCGTGACCTTACGCTGACCTTCGAGCGCCTCGCCTCGATGGCGCTGTCCCCCGAGAAGTCCGCGGACCTCATTGCCGCAGCAAGGAGTGATCATGAGTGAGCTTCCCGACCTGACTGGTGCCCGCTACCGCAAGTCCAGCCTCAGCGGCAGCGACGACAACTGCGTGGAGGTGGCCACGAACCTCCCGGGCGTCGTCGCCGTGCGTGACAGCAAGGATCCCTCCGGCCCGGCGCTGGCCTTCACCCCGGCCGCCTGGAACCACTTCCTGACGGGCGTTCGCGGGGGAGACATCTGATCCCGAACCGGCCCTGAGCCGTACGGCGGGCGAGGACCGCTCGCCGTACGGCGACGGGCCACGCGGACGAACCTCGTCACCGGCATCACGCTTCCGGTCGGCAACGGACGGCCTTTCGCCTCGTTCGACGCGATGGACGGCATCCGCTCGGGCCATACCCGGTAGACCACGGCCTATCTGGCCAAAGCCGCCTGACCGATTGCGCATGACGCGGGGGCGATCACATGAGACTTTTCATGAGAACGTGCATTCCGGCTCGTCACGGACGCGAAATGGCGCGGAAGCGAAGGAAGCCATGACGGAGAAGTCATTCCAGGTCGAGCCGCTCGCCTACGTGGTCGGTGGACGTGTTGAACCGACGGACGATTACTGGGGCGGTACCCCTTCCATCGTTCGCATCGACGAATCCCGATTCGGCACCTACGTCCTCAGGGCTTTGAGATGTTCCGTGTCATGAGACGGCGCCGGTGCTTTCGGCGGACGGGCGGAGCCGGTTCAGTGAGACCAGGGCCAGTGGGCGCCAGTGTTCGGCACACGCCACCGGGACGGCCACCCAGTCTTTCATCGGGCGGTGTTTGCCCGATGGGTCGAACAGCTCCGCGCCGGGCAGGGCCAGTGCCTCGGTGTGCTCGGCGGTACCGGCCATGAGCTTGAACGCCAGCGTGCCGCCCAGAAGACAGGCGAAGGCCTTCGACTCGTGCTTCAGGGCACGCTTACCGAACATCTGGGAAGTCACAGCGCCATGGCGGCCCAGATCCTCGGCCAGATCGTCGAACGCGGCCCGTGCCTCCGATTCGCTCATGCCGTCACGCTAGCCGTGTTCCCCCATGGGGGTCTCATCGTCGGTGAGACGTTATGCAAGATTCGCCGTACGGCGAAGCCTCCCGGAGACCCGGCCGGGTGCGGGCTGCGCCGGGTGGGCCACGTCCGGCCCACCCGTGGAACACGTGCTTCGGTGATGCGGCCGATGCCCACCCCATCCTCCCCCCTCCCACAGGGATCGGGACGCCCATCGGGGTTCTCGGGGTTCCGGGGGTATCCGCAGGGGGCGGGACGCCCACCGGGGCCCGGGGCTCCGGGGAGGGGGCGTGGAAATCAGCGGTGGAGGCAAACATCTGCGGTTTTCCCGGTACCGGACCTGACCTGTCATTCCGTCGGGTCCAGGCCGGTGCCGACGCGTCCGAGCCGCTGAAGCGGCAATGGCTTCCGCCCTGCCGCCGAATCCGCGCCGATCCTCCTCGGAGGCCCTTTCACATGCCTACCAGTGGGGTCAGGTCATCTGGACGCACGTGTTGTAGGTGGCCGCCGCCCGCTCGGCGGCGACGTTCTCGCTCATGCCGGAGGAGCGCCAGAGGTGGTAGGCGTAGTTGGCCGCCTGCACGCAGTCGGCGCTGGCGTTGGCCGGTGCGGCGGAGATCGCGAACGTGGCCGTGGTGGACGCGGCGACCACGGTCGCTGCGATCAGGGTGCGGATACGCATGGTGAAGTTCCTTTCAAGGGGGGTGTCACGGGTAACGACGCTCGGAGCCGATTCGAGGCCGGGCCGGGAGCGGTACGGTCCTGCTCCTCGGGGACGTCGGCCACGCCTGGGCGGCGCGGACGGGGGAAGCCACCGTGAGCGATCACGACAGAGCACCCCGGTCCGACCCCGAACACGGTTCCTCCGGGTGCCCACCACCGAGGCCCTCGAAGCCGGTGATTCTTGGAGGGCTTCGTGGTTTCGGCTGTGGATCCGGCGAAGCGGTGTCTGACCCGTGTTCGCGGGAAACCCGTGCTTATGGAAGAACGGCCGATCCGCTCGGCTCCGCTCTGGAGACGTCGCAGGCCGGAGGCCGTTTCGTGGATTTACGGCCGGTACCGCCGGGCTTTTTGCTCGCGGTCGGAGCCGGTTACTTGCGGTCGGCGCCGGGCGGACGGCAGGCGGGACCGTTCGGGCCGGTGGTGCAGGGCTGCGGAGGTTGGCCCTGTGCCTCGGCCGGAAGGGACAGTGTCCCCACGAAGGCCGCGGCCGACAGCGCGACGGCGACAAGGGTGAACGCGGGACGGAGAGGGGTCACATGGGCTCCTGTGGGAGTGCGGCGGACGCGAGATCCGAATTCTGTGTCTACGGTCACCGGATGCCCCGATGATCTCCGGTGCCGTACTGCCGATTTTTGGCCAGCGACCGCGCCCCGGGTTCCTCCCGCCGAATGATCTTCTGTCTCCCCTGTGAGGGGGAGGGCCTACATAGGCGTCGCACCACGGGTGGACTGGAACCGTCCCGTCCGGCGCAGCGGGCTGTCAGCACCGAAACATCTCCACATACCGGCCGGGGCCCGGAGGTCGTCGCGGTCGCGGCGATGGGTTCGCACGGGCCGCTCGGCGCGGCCGTTTCACGGATCGACGTGGGGCGGCCGCGGCGGCGTTGCCGTCACTTCCGGACCACCCGTCTAGGATGATGAGATGAGTCAGCCACTCGCCCTTGAGGAGATCCGCCAGGCTCCCAAGGTGTTGCTCCACGACCACCTCGACGGTGGTCTACGGCCGGAGACGATCATCGAGCTGGCGCGCGAGACGGGATACGACAGGCTCCCCACGACCGATGTGGACGGCCTGCGGGACTGGTTCCGGGAGTCCTCCGACTCCGGTTCGCTGGAGCGCTACCTCGAGACCTTCGACCACACGGTCGGCGTCATGCAGACGCGTGACGCCCTGGTCCGCGTCGCCGCCGAGTGCGCGGAGGACCTGGCGGCCGACGGCGTGGTCTACGCCGAGGTACGGTACGCACCCGAGCAGCACACCTCGGCGGGCCTGAGCCTCGAAGAGGTGATCGAGGCCGTGCTCGAGGGGTTCAGGATCGGTTCGCGGGGACGCGGCATCAAGGTGGGCACCCTGCTCACCGCCATGCGTCACCAGGCCAGGTCCATGGAGATCGCCGAGCTGGCCGTACGGTACCGCGACGTCGGCGTGGCGGGTTTCGACATCGCCGGGGCCGAGGCCGGCTACCCGCCCACCCGCCATCTGGACGCCTTCGAGTACCTCCAGCGGGAGAACTCCCACTTCACCATTCACGCCGGTGAGGCCTTCGGGCTGCCGTCGATCTGGCAGGCGATCCAGTGGTGCGGCGCCGACCGGCTCGGTCACGGCGTCCGGATCATCGACGACATCACGGTCTCCGACGACGGTGAGGCCAAGCTGGGACGCCTGGCGGCCTACGTCCGTGACAAGCGCATCCCGCTGGAGATGTGCCCGACCTCCAACCTGCAGACCGGCGCCGCGACCTCCATCGCCGAGCACCCGATCGGCCTGCTCCGCGGGCTCCACTTCCGTGTCACGGTCAACACCGACAACCGGCTGATGAGCGGCACCTCCGTCTCCGAGGAGTTTGCCAAACTGTCCGAGGCGTTCGGCTACGGCTGGGACGATATGCAATGGTTCACCATCAATGCCATGAAGTCGGCGTTCCTGCCGTTCGACGAGCGTCTGGCGCTCATCAACGGCGTCATCAAGCCCGGGTTCGCGCGGCTGAAGTGGCAGGCGTGATCGGGGTCGTACGAGCGGAGTCAGCGGGATGAAGCAGGTGTTCCGGTCGAAGGCCGCGATGGCCCTCGGCTGGCTCTGGATGGCCTTCGCCGCGTTCAACGCGGTCGATCTGGGCGTCCGCTACAGCGGGTCGTCCTCGATGATCGCCGCGGCGGTGCTGGCCGTGCTGACCGCGCTGGTCTTCATCACCTGCCTGCGTCCGGCGATCGTCCTCGGCGAGGACGGCGTGCTGGTCCGCAACCCGCTGAGGAACACCTTCGTGCCGTGGCGGCGGGTGGACGAGGTCGCGGTCTCCCACTCGATCACGATCACCTCGGGGGATCGGACCGTGCGGTGCTGGACACCGCAGACCTCGGGCCGCGAACGGGCGGCGGCAGCGCGCAGGGGAAGGCCGTCGACCTCCCGGGGACGCTACCGGACCGAGCCTGTGCGTTCGAAGGCGGAACAGGCCGCGGCCGAGGCGTTGACGGGCAAGACGCACGCCGACTGGGTGGCCGAGCAGATCACCGAGCGGGCCGAGTCGGCCAGGCGGAGGTCGTCCGGCGCCACGGGAGCCCAGCCCGTCTCCGAGACGCCCGCCACGGACGCTCAGCCCACCCGTGAGACGCCCGCCGAGGGCGCTCGGCCGGATCCCGGCGCGCTCACGACGACCTGGTCTCCGAGTGCCCTGGCCGCCCTGGCGGCGGCCGCCGTCGTGATCGTCGCCGCCTTCATCGTCTGACGCCGGGCCCAACCCCGAGCCCGGCACCGAGCCCCGTACCAGGCCCAGCGCCGGGTTCGACGCCGTCGAAGCCGACGCCGAGCCCGGCACCGAATCCGGCACCGAATCCAGCACTGAATTCGGCGCCGGGCCCGGCGGCAGACGGGTGGAGACGGGAGACCGAGGGTCAGCGCACGGCCTCGATGGTGAACAGCGGGCCCCGGACATCCGGGGGAAGCAGCACGACCCGCTTGGGCAGCAGGCTGCGGTCTTCGACGAAGTGGCGGCCGATGTACTGGCCGGTTTCCGCCAGTCTGATCCTGGCGACCCGGGCCACGCCGTCGAGCTCGTCGGACACGAGCTCATCGGACGCGAGGTCGTCCGTCTCGTCCGAGGGAGGCTGCTCGATGACGAAGACCGAGTTGGGGGGCACCGGGCCGGGCCCGCTCACCTGGAGCTGGCTGAGGGGCTCGGTGGTGGGGGCGTAGACCAGGCCGCCGGTGTTCTCGTCGAGGAACCGGACGCCGCCGGGAGCGGGCAGGACGCGGAACCTGGCGGCGGGAGGCGTGGGCAGCAGGGCGGCGAAGACCCTGTTGTGGATGTTCACCACGTGCGCCCCGCCGACCTTGAGGATGACCCTGGGCGGGTAGGGAGCCGTGCTCGTATCGGGGGCGGTGGAGGCGGCGGCGGGCAGTCCGGGAGCCAGGACGGTGGTCAGGACGGCCACCAGGGTGGCGGCCAGGGCGGCCAGGCGGGTGCGGATCAGGCGCATGCTTTCTGCCTTTCCTCTGAGTTTCGGGGTCAGAGGGGCCGGGTGAGGGATTGTCCCGGCACCACATGTCACAGAAAGCATGCGGTCAGTTACATTCGGTGGCTGTAGCTTCAGGGTGACGCTGTCCTACCGCCCCTCGGCCCGATACCGCGAGCCACGCGAGGCCTGTACGGCGCGTCACACGAAGCCTGTGCCGGGGTCACCGAAGCCTGTGCCGGGGGCACGCGAGGTCTGTACCGGGGTCATACGAGGTCCGTACCACGGGTCACGCGAGATCCGCGCCGAAACTCACGCCAGGGGAAACGGGCCCGTCATGGCCGGCGGGCGCGTCCGGGCCGGGCTACCGGTGGTGCTCCGGAGGGGGCGGTGGCGGCGGGACCGTGGCCGTTCCGGGGGCGGGAGCGGTGGCGGGGCCGGGGCCGGGGCCGGGCCAGACCAGCAGTACGGGACAGGGGGCGTGGTCGACGACGAAGCGGCTGGCGGGGCCGAGGCTGCGCGGCCCGAGGTGGGAACGGTCTCCGTCACGGGCGAGGACGAGCAGGTCGGCGCCTTCGGCCTCGGCGACGACCTCCCGCTCGGTGCGCCCCGAGCGTTCCCTCATGGCGCACGGGCGTCCCAGCCGTGCGGTCGCGGCGGCCAGGAGTTCTTCGGCGGAGGCGGCGGCCAGGTGTTCCATCGCCGTGCCGGGGTCGCGTCCGGGGTGTGCGCGGCCGAGCAGCCCGGCGTAGGCGCCGTGGGCGGTGCCGGGCACGTCGTGGCCGGTGACGTGCAGCAGGACGATGTCGGCGTCGCCGGGCGCGTACGTGCGGACGGCGTCGACGCAGGCGGGCCAGGTGGCCTCGACGACCCATGCGATGACGATCACGGTGTTCCGCCTCCGATCACGTGGAGTGACATCCACAGTGCCACCACCGCGAGTATCAGGGCGGCGGGTGTGGCCAGCAGGCCGAGCCGGGTGAACTCGCCCAGATTCACGTCGCTGTCGTGTTCGCGCACGATCCGCCGCCACAGCAGGGTGGCCAGGGAACCCGCGTAGGTGAGGTTGGGGCCGATGTTCACCCCGATCAGCACCGCCAGGACGGCTCCGGGCCCGGCGGGGGCGGTCAACGGCAGCAGGACCAGTACGGCGGGCAGATTGTTGATCACGTTGGCCAGGACCGCGGCCAGTGCCGCGACGCCCAGCAGGGCGGGCAGGCCGGTGCCGCCGGGGATCAGGTGGCCCAGCGTGCCGGCGAGGCCGTTGTCGACGACCGCGCGGACCACGATTCCCAGCGCCAGGACGAAGGCCAGGAAGGGCAGCGCCGCGGCGCGCACGATGGCCGTGGGGGTGGTACGGCGCTGGGCCAGGGCGCGGACGGCGAGCACGACCGCGCCGGCGAAGGCCGCCCACGCGGGGTTGAGGCCGACCGCGGAGGTCAGCACGAATCCGGCCAGTGTGCACGCCACCGTGGCGAGCGCGAACACCGGCGTCTCACGGGCCCCGGCGGCGGGCGGAGCCTGGGCGCCGGCGTCCAGGTCGGTGGCGAAGAACCACCGGATGATCACGTACTCGGCGGCGACGGCGACCAGCCAGGGCAGTGCCATCAGGGCGGCGAATCGGGTGAAGCCCAGGCCACTGGCCTCGAACGCGAGCAGGTTCGTCAGGTTGGAGACCGGCAGCAGCAGCGAGGCCGTGTTCGCCAGGTGGGTGCAGGCGTACACGTGCGGTTTGGGCCGGGCACCCAGCCTGGCGGCGGTGGCGAACACCACCGGGGTCAGCAGCACCACCGTGGCGTCCAGGCTGAGCACCGCGGTCGTCAGCGAGGCGACCGCGAACACCTGCGCCAGAAGCCTGCGGGGGCGTCCCGCCGCGGTGCGGGCCATCCACGTTCCGCAGGCGTGGAACAGGCCCTCGTCGTCGCACAGCTGGGCGAGCACGAGTACGGCGGCGAGGAAACCGATCACCGGCCCCAGCCGGGACATCTCGGCCACCGCGTGGTCCACGGAGATCGCGCCGGTGGCGATGACCACGCCCGCGGCCGGGACGGCGACGACGGCCTCCGGCCAGCCCCACGGGCGCATCACCGCGCAGGCCAGCACCGCCAGGAGCAGGACGACCGAGAGTGCTTCCGCGAGCGAGGCGTTCAGGGCCGGGACCTTTCCGGGACGGGAGGGCGGCCGCCGCGTTCCCGCGACGGGGAATGCGGCGGCCGCGTCCCGTGACGGCCCGGCATGCCGTGTCTCCGGGCCCGCCCTGTCACAGGCCGAGGGCCGCCGAGAGGTCGGACCTGACGGCGTCGAGATCGCGTACGGCCTGCTCCCGGGCCTCGGAGACCTCGCCGGTCACCGGCACGACGACCTCCAGGTAGCACTTGAGCTTGGGCTCGGTCCCCGAGGGGCGGACCACCACGCGGGCTCCGCCCGACAGGCGGTAGCGCAGGCCGTCGGTCGGGGGCAGGCCGGGCGAGCCCTCGCTCAGGTCGTCCGCCGACTCGACCTCGCGGCCACCGAGCTTGACCGGTGGCGCGGCGCGCAGGCGGGCCATCGCGTCCGTGATCAGTGACAGGTCGTTCACCCTGACCGACAGCTGTGACGTGGCGTGCAGGCCGTACCGGCGGGCCTGGTCGTCCAGGAGGTCGAGCAGGGTGCGCCCGTCCCGCTTGGCCTGGGCCGCCAGGCCCGCGACGGTCAGCGCCGCGCCGATGCCGTCCTTGTCGTGGACGGGCAGTCCCGCGTCGGAGCCGACGCTGTATCCCAGCGCCTCCTCGTAGCCGAAGACCAGCCCCTCCCCGGCCTTCATGATCCACTTGAAGCCGGTGAGGGTCTCGGCGTGGCGCACGCCGTACTCGGCGGCGATCTTGCCGAGCAGCGACGACGAGACGATCGTGGTGGCCACCAGACGGTTCTCGCCCGAGGTCTGCCGGATCACGTGCTCGCCGAGCAGCGAGCCGACCTCGTCGCCGGTCAGCATCCGGTAGCCCCCGCCGGGCAGCGGCACGCCCACCGCGCAGCGGTCGGCGTCGGGGTCGTTGGCCAGCACGAGCTCGGCGTTGTTCCGCCCGGCCAGCTCCAGCGCGAGATCCATCGCGCCCGGCTCCTCCGGGTTGGGGAAGGCGACGGTTGGGAAGTCCGGGTCCGGGTCAGCCTGGGCCGCCACGACCGACGGGGCGTCGAACCCGGCCGCCCGGAAGGCGTGGATGAGCGTGGCGTTGCCCACGCCGTGCAGCGGGGTGTAGGCCACCCGCAGCTTCCGGGCGTCACCGAGTGGAAGCGCCGTCACCGCCGCCAGATAGGCGGCCACGACCTCGCCGTCCAGCTCGGTCCACTCCGAACCGAGGGGTAGCTCCGACACCGGGCCCACAGCGTCGATCGCGGCGGAGATCTCCGCGTCGATCGGCGGCACGATCTGGGAGCCGTCGCCCCAGTAGACCTTGTAGCCGTTGTCGCGGGGCGGGTTGTGGCTGGCGGTGACGGTCACACCCGCGTCGGCGCCGAGATGACGTACGGCGAAGGCCAGCACCGGGGTCGGCAGCGGGCCGGGCAGCACGGACGCCTGCAGCCCGGCACCGGTGAGCACGGCGGCGGTGTCGCGGGCGAAGACGTCGGACTTGTGGCGGGCGTCGTAACCGATCACGACGTGCCGGCCGGGACCGAGAACCCCGGCCAGTCCGGCGGCGGCGCGCATGACCGTGACCCGGTTCATCCGGTTGGGGCCGGCGCCGAGCTCGCCCCGCAGGCCCGCGGTGCCGAACTCCAGCTTGGCGCCGAACCGCTCGCGCAGCGCGCCGTCGCCGTCCTCCGGAAGCCGCTCCAGGAGCGCGGCGAGTTCGGCCCTGGTCTCCGGGTCGGGATCCTGGGCCAGCCAGGACCGTGCGAGCCGTACAAGATCGCTGCTCATCGTCACCTCTCGCTGCGGCGGGGGCCTTGAGCCGGTCACCGGCCGCCCGTACCGGCTGCCCTCGTCGGTCGTTCTCGTGGAGCCCGGGGTTTCCCGGACTCCGGAAAGGGGCGCCGCCCGCCCCGTGGCCCGCTCTGTGGCCCGGCGCTCGGTTCGCGGTCCGCTGCCCGGCCCGCGGTCCGGCGCCCGGCCTGTTGCGGTCCGCTGCTCGGCTTGCGGTCCGGCGCCCGGCCTGTTGCGGTCCGTTGCCCGGCTTGCGGTCCGGCGCCCGGCCTACAGCTTGGCGACGACCTTGGCGAGCAGACCGCCCATGCGCGCGGCGGTGGCGCGGCCGACCGCGAGCACCTCCTCGTGGTTGAGCGGCTCGCCGACCAGGCCCGCGCCCGGGTTGGTGACCAGCGAGACCCCCAGCACGTCGGCGCCGCCCTCGCGGGCCGCGATGGCCTCCAGCACCGTGGACATGCCCACCATGTCGCCGCCGAGGATCCTGCACATGCGGACCTCGGCCGGAGTCTCGTAGGTCGGCCCGCGGAAGGCCACGTAGACGCCCTCGGCCATCGACGGCTCCACCTCCCGGACGAGGTCGCGCAGGCGCGGAGTGTAGACGTCGGTCAGGTCGACGAACGTGGCGCCGGTGATCGGGCCGGCACCGGTCAGGTTGATGTGGTCACTGATCAGCACCGCCTCGCCGACCTTCTGGGTCTCGGGACGCAGTCCACCGGCGGCGTTGGTCAGCACGACCGTGCCCGCCCCCGCTCTGATCGCGGTCCGCACACCGTGCACGACCGGCTCCACACCGCGGCCCTCGTAGAGGTGGGTGCGGCCGAGGAAGATCAGCGCGTTCTTGCCCGACTCGGTCCGCACCGCGCGGATCCTGCCCGCGTGACCCGCCACGGCGGGAGGCGCGAAACCGGGCAGGTCGGTCACCGGGATCTCGGCGATCGTCTCGCCGATCGCGTCGGCGGCCGGGACCCAGCCCGACCCCATCACCAGCGCGACGTCGAAGGAGTCGACCCCGACAGCGCCCTTCAGGGCGATCGCGGCGTCCGTGGCGAGTGCATATGGGTCGTTGGTCACCTCACCGAGCGTACTCGCCGTTCCGCCGGACCACGCGGCGAGCTTCCCACGTCCGCGACGGGCCGCGGTCCGGGCCGATGGCCGGACCTCATCCGGACTTCACGGGGTGCCGGGCCTCCCGTGCCCGAGCCGTACCGCGGGCGTGTCGCGGACCGGACCCGGTGTCACGGATCCGGTGTCGCGGACCGTTCCGATCAGCTTCCCAGCGACGTGCAGGGACGGCTGCGCAGATCCTTGACGTAGTCGTCGGGCGCGCCCGCGTTCTCGGCGGCCTCGGCCAGGAGGCCGAGATAGCGTGCGGAGGGCAGGCCGCCCTCGTAGCCGTCGATCACGTAGAACCAGGCCACGAGCTCACCCTCCAGGGTCTGAACCCTGAGCCTGACCTTGTGGTGAAGACCGCGCGCGGCGCCCTCCCACTGGTCGAGAGAGGTCTCGTCCCACTCGGGAACGTCGTAGAGCACGACGAAGACCTGCTCGAAGGGGTCTTCGACGATGGTGGCGAGAGCACCCTCCCAGCCGAGGTCGTTCCCGCCGAACGTGAGGCGCCAGCCCTGAAGCCAGCCCGATCCCCGCATGGGGGAATGAGGGGCCCGCTGGGCCATCTGCTTCGGGTCCATGTTGCTGCCGTAGGCGGCGTAGACAGGCACGGCACCCAACATTAATCGAAGTTTCGGCGGAGGCTCGCTCAGCCTCGGCGCCGTGTCGGTTTCCTTTGACTCCGGCTGACCCCGGCCGCCTCCGATTGACCTCGTCCCGGCCTCGGGCGTACCGTCCGCCCGACCCCGGCTGACCTGCGGGTCGGCTCTCGGAGCCCGCTCCGAACCGTTTTCCGGGGAGTTCTCCGGAAGGTTTGGGATCGCGTTTGTGGCACTGAAGGGGCCCCAGCGAGTGATTAGCCCGAAAGGTGCGGGACAATGGAGTACGTGACGAGGATCGTGATCATCGGTGGCGGGCCCGGCGGGTACGAGGCGGCACTGGTGGCCGCGCAACTTGGAGCACAGGTGACCGTGGTCGAACAGGACGGTCCCGGCGGGGCCTGCGTCCTCACCGACTGCGTGCCGTCCAAGACGCTGATCGCCACATCAGTGCGTAAACAGGCGCTTCTCGACGCCAGCATGCTCGGCGTGCACTTCACCGGCGGCCCCGACGGGGACGTCGGCGGCGTCATCGCCGACATGCCGCTGGTCAACACGCGAGTGAAGGACCTGGCCCAGGCGCAGTCCGCCGACATCGCCGCACGGCTGGCCGCCGAGGGGGTGGAGGTGATCCAGGCCGCCGGACGCCTGGTCGACCCCCAGGTGGTCAGGGCCGGGGACCGGACGATCCGGGCCGACATCGTGATCGTGGCGACGGGCGCCACCCCGCGCATCCTGCCCTCCGCCGAGCCGGACGGCGAGCGCATCCTCACCTGGCGGCAGATGTACGACCTGGAGGAGCTGCCCGAGCACCTCATCGTGGTCGGTTCCGGTGTCACCGGCGCCGAGTTCGCCGGAGCCTACCGCTCGCTCGGCTCGGAGGTCACGCTCGTCTCCTCACGCGACCGGATGATGCCCAACGAGGACGCCGACGCCGCCGAGGTCCTGGAAGAGGTCTACCGGCGCCGCGGGATGAACGTCATGGGTCGTTCCCGGGCCGAGTCCGTCAAACGCACCGCGGACGGCGTGGTCGTGACGCTGGAGGACGGCAGGACGGCCGAGGGCACCCACTGCCTGATGACGGTCGGCATGATCCCCAACACCAGCGGGATCGGCCTTGAGGAGGTCGGGGTCACCCTCGACCGGGGCGGCTTCATCCAGGTGGACAAGGTCTCCCGCACCTCCGCGCCCGGCGTCTACGCGGCCGGCGACTGCACCGGTGTGCTCATGCTCGCCTCGGTCGCCGCCATGCAGGGCCGGATCGCCGTCTGGCACGCGCTGGGCGAGGCCGTACAGCCGCTGCGCCTGGCCACCGTCGCCTCCAACATCTTCACCGACCCCGAGATCGCCGCCGTCGGCATCACGCAGAAGGCGATCGAGGCCGGAGAGATCGAGGCCAACGTCGTCAAGCTGCCGCTGGCCACCAACGCCCGGGCCAAGATGCAGGGCTTCAACGACGGCTTCGTGAAGCTGTTCTGCCGCCCGCACACCGGCATCATCCTCGGCGGCGTCGTGGTCGCCCCCCGGGCGTCCGAGCTGATCCTGGCGGTCTCGGTGGCCGTCCAGCAGCGGCTCACCGTCGACCAGCTCGCCCACACCTTCGCGGTCTACCCGTCGCTGTCCGGCTCCATCACCGAGGCGGCCCGCCGCCTGATGCAGCCGATGACCCCCAGCGGGATCTGACCGCCTCACCCGGGGGCCGCGCCTGGCGGTCCCACCCGGGGGTATGACCTCATCCGGGAGGTCGCGGTCCCGTCCCGGGAGTGCGATCCCGTCCCGGGAATGTGATCGCGTCCCGGGAATGTGATCGCGTCCCGGCGCGTTCCTCCCGTGTCCCGCACCGCGCTCTTTACAGTGCCCTTCACAGCGCCCGGCGCCCACCGCGCCGGGGCTTCGCAGACGCCCGGAGTGTCATGATGCGTGTCGACGTCAACGGCATCGGTCTCAACGTCCAGGTCAGCGGGGAGGGGCCCGCCGTGCTGCTCGTGCACGGCTATCCCGACACCCACGCCTGCTGGCGGCACCAGGTGGCGGCGCTGAACGCCGCCGGATACCGGACGATAGCCCCGGACCTACGCGGATTCGGTGCCTCCGACAAGCCCGCCGGGCTGGAGAACTACGAGATCGAGCGGTATGTCGGCGACCTGTTCACGGTTCTGGCCGATCTCGGCGTCGAGCGGGCGCACCTGGTGGGTCACGACTGGGGGTCGGCGCTCTCACAGATCCTCGCCGCGATCGCCCCGGAGCGGGTGGCCAGCCTCGCCTGCCTGTCGGTCGGCCACCCCGCCGCGCTGGCCGCCGCGGGCTGGAGGCAGCGGGAGAAGTCCTGGTACATGCTGCTGTTCCAGTTCACCGGCGTCGCTGAGCAGTGGCTCAGCCAGAACGACTTCCGCAACCTTCGCGAGATGCTGACCGAGCATCCCGACTCCGAGGAGGTCGTCGAGCGCATGCGCGACCCCGAGGCGCTCAGCGCGGGCCTGTCGATCTATCGCACCGGAGTCCGGCCGGAGACGATGGTCGCCCCGCCCCGCGACCTCCCTCCCCTCCAGGTGCCCACGCTGGGCGTGTGGAGCACCGGCGACCGGTTCCTCACCGAGGAGGCGATGACCGGTACGGCCCGGCACGTCAGCGGCTCCTGGCGATACGAGCGCCTTGAGGGGCCGGGCCACTGGATGCAGCTGGAGGCCCCCGACAAGGTCAACGACCTGCTCTTGGAGCATCTGGCCGCGCACCCCGTCTGACCCCCGGGACCCCCGGGACCCCCGGGATCAGGATCCCGGGAGTCCCTTGCGGGGGATCAGCGGGAGGTTCTCGCCCGCAGCCTGCTCAGGGCGTTCCTGCCGTCCTGTACGGCGCGAGCCACGAAGTGCAGCTCCTCCGGCTGCCTGGCGACCGCCAGCGCGTTCTTGGCCGCCTCGTAGGCGTCGATCGCGTGCCGCCAGTCGCCGTCGGCGGTCATGCCGCCCCGCCCGCTGACCTGGAACTCGTAGTCGAGCTGGTCGATCTCCTCGCCCAGCCGGGTGATGTCCTCCTCCGCGCCACGCCGCATGAGCGCGAACCTGGCGTTCCGCCTGGCCCGCCGCTGGGCGCTGACCCCCCAGATCACCACGGTGAGGGCCAGGCCCACGGCGCTGAGCACGACCATGACGAGCCCGACGGACGGGCCGCCCCGGGTGCCCGCGGGCTGCTCGCTGGGGGTCTCGCTCTCCTCGGGCCGGGTCGGGTCACCGGCGGAGGTGGGGATCGACGGCATGTCGATGCCCTTCGGCGTCCCCTTGGCGCCGGTCAGGTCGGCGTCGTCGGCCTGGACGAACGAGGCCGCCTCGATCAGCGCGCCGTTGAAGTCGGCGCCGTCCAGCTCGGCCTGGTCGAACACGGCCTCCCTCAGGTCGGCGTCCTTGAACGTCGCGTTGCCCAGGTCCGACTGCCCCATCTTGGCCTCGTGCAGCTTGGCCCGGGTGAAGTCGGCCTTGCGCGCCTTGAGCTGACCGGGCTTGCTCTCGTTGAGGTCGGCGTCGACCAGCTTGGCGCTGACGAAGTTGACCTGGGTCAGCACGGCCCTGGTCAACTTGGCGCCGGTCAGGTCGGCGTAGGGGAACTCGGCCTGCCCCGCTTCGGCGTCGACCAGGATCGCGCCGCGCAGGTCGGCGTGGTCGGCGTGCATCTGGCCGAGGTCGGCCTCGCTGAGGTCGGCCTCTCGCAGATCGGCGTATTTCAGCGTGGCCTGGGTGAGGTTGGCCTGCTTGAGATCGGCGCCGCGCAGGATCGCTCCGGTCAGGTCCTTCTGGATGAGCTCGACCCCGCTCAGCTTCGCCTTGGTCAGGTCGGCGCAACGCAGGCTGTAGGGCAGCTGCGCGCCCTTGGTGAAGTCCTTGCCGCGCAGGTCGGCGCCCTGGCCCGGCTTGCACGGCCCGGCGGCGGCCTGGGCGGGGGAGAGCATGGACCCTGACAGTGCGAAGATCGCAGCGAGGAGTGTCAGGGAAACGGAACGACGCACGGGATCCTCCTTGAGAGCAGTCCCGATCGTGTCAGTGGATCATTGCATCCCGCTAGACGGCTGCTTGCACCCCTTACGGGGGATATGTCAATCCGCCGGGCCGTTCCGAAGATATCGGCCACCGCACCCCGACCGGAACGACGAAGGGCGCGCCCCCTCGGGGAACGCGCCCTTTCCGGCTTTCAGCGGTGACCGGAGCGACTACCAGTCGCCGCCGCCGAAGTCACCACCGCCGAAGTCGCCGCCGCCACCGAAGTCGCCCCAGCCGCCACCGCCGAAGTCGCCGCCGCCGCCGAAGTCAGCGCCGCCGCCCCCGTCGGCCAGCCCCTGCTCGTAACCCGCGCCGTAGCCACCGTAGCTGTGGCCCCAGCCGCCGCTCAGCACGCTTCCCATCACCGTGCCGACGAGCATCGCGCTCATGACGTCGCCGAAGCCGCCGTAGTAGCCGTAGGCGTAGGGCTGGTAGGCCGGGCCCGCGTCGTAGTAGGGACGGTAGTGGCCGTCGACCATGACCTGACGCGTCTGCGGCTCGAAGCCGCGCTCGATCGCCTCGGCGTCGGCCGCGCAGGCGGGCACGTCGCGCACCGCGCCGCCGGGCGGGGCCCAGCGAACGTCACGGACCGAGGGGCCGTGCTGCGGGTTGAAGAAGCACGGCGAGCGCCGCTCGGGGAGCGGCAGGTTGTTGACCCTGGCCTTCACGCAGGCGAGGGCGTAACGGCCCTCCTCCAGCGCGGTGGTCACGCCGCGGAGCTCGTCGGGGCGCTTGACCGCCGCCAGCTCCACCTTGGCCCGCTCGTAGGAGTCGAGGGCGCGCTGCCAGTCCTGCTGGTGCGCCGCGCTGTCGCCGAGCAGCTTGACGTCGGTGTCCAGGTCGGTGATCTCCTCACCGAACTTGGTGACGTCCTCGTCCACGGTCTGCTTGACGGCGGCCAGCTCGGCGGCCTCGCGGGCCTCGCGCTGCTTCTTCTTCTTGCGAGAGTAGAAGAAGATGCCCAGACCACCGGCCAGGGCCAGCACCAGGATGCCGACCAGCACGCCCCCGCCGGAGCCGCCGGACGAGCTGGAGGAGCTGGAGGAGTCGGAGCTGAGGCCGGCACCCGTGCCCGCGTCCTCGGCCAGCTTGACGAAGTTGATCACGTTGTCCGTCGGGCTGGTGCCCGTCTTGGCGCGGCCAAGGAGCTCGTCGACGTCGACGCCCTTGATGTTGGACACGCCGAACGGCGTCTTGCCGCTCATGACAAGGATGGTCGACTTGCCGCCCACGTCCTTGCGGAGCGAGGTCAGCAGGGTCCTGGCCTGGGAGTTGCTGGTGATCGAGCCACTGGGCAGCATCGCGAGGTAGACCGAGGAGGTCTTCTCCACGGCCTCACGCATGGCGTCGGTGGCGTTGGTGGGAAGACCGGCCGCCGGATCGACGTAGAAGTGGTCCCCGTCTTTCAACCCTGACGAGATCGTGCTCGGGTCGGGCGCCGCGGCGTTCGCCGCCGGCGCGATCATGAAGATGGCCAGCAGCCCGGCGAGCAACGCGATGATCGCGGCACCGAGGCGACCTGGCGCTGATGTCTTGGTGGTCACGGCAGAAAGCCTCCTTCGCCCTGAATGACGAGCGAGTGGACGTCAGAGTTCCCTCCCTGACCGTATCCTTTCCCACTCCGGTCGAGGGACAGCCTCCACACTACGGACACCCTGGCGTCGCCCACAGTACGGACACCCCGGCGTCGCCCACCGCCCATGCTCGGTCGTACTCGGGCGCCGGTACGGCGAGCGGTGACGCCGAGCCGATCGGCGCCGGTGAACGGCGAGCACCCCGTCTTGCTCCACCGCCTACACCTTCTCCCTCACCCCCGTCGCCGCACATGCCCTTCCACCCCACCGTCCATGCTCGGTCGTACTCGGGCGCCGGTACGGCGAGCGGTGACGCCGAGCCGATCGGCGCCGGTGAACGGCGGGCAGCCCCGCTTACCTCGCCCGGCCGGGCGCCCGGGGCCGGGTCAGGTGTCGCGGATGTCACAGATCGCCGCGCCCGCGCTCACGCTCTGCCCCACCACCGCACGCAACCCCGCCACCACCCCACCCCGATGCGCGGTCAACGGCTGCTCCATCTTCATCGCCTCCAGCACCACGATCACATCCCCCGCCGCGACCACGTCCCCCTCGGCCACCGCGACCTTCACGATCGTGCCCTGCATCGGACTGACCAGCCCGCCCCCACCGGCCACCACCGCCCCACGCCCCCCGGAACCACCCCGCCGCACCCGACCCCGCCCCGACCCCACACCCGCACCCGAACCCGAACCACCCGCGCCCGCTGGCAGGCCCGAAGCGCCCAGCCCGGCCGGCAACACCACCTCCAGCCGCTTACCCCCCACCTCCACCGTCACCCGCTCCCGCTCACCGGCCCCGCC